>CAJUAR010000059.1 GCA_910584495.1 uncultured Muribaculaceae bacterium | reverse complement strand
GTTTGTCAAGGACTTGCATTTATAACAAGTAATTAAGCTGCGAATTTAAGGTTAACACACACTCGAATGAAAAAACTTTACGCAAGTCTTGCTATTGCCGCAGCTGCATTGACAGCGGGCACCGTGACCGCGACAGCGGCACAGCAAGTCACCCCCGAAGGCTTTGTCTACAACATCTCGGACGAAGGCAATGCATCGCTTTACACAGTGTTCCCGGGCATGCCGGCTTATACAGCCACAGAAATCACCATTCCTGCTACAGTGAACTACAACGGAGCGGACTGCCCCGTGGTAGCTCTTGAAAAAGGATGTCTCCGCAACCATGCGGCAGTTCAGAAACTTGTCCTTGGAGAAAATGTTGTATTTATTGGTGAAGGTGCCGTGCAGGGCTGCAAGGCGTTGACCGAAGTGCAGTTCGACGATGCCCTCCGTACCATCGACCGTCAGGCATTCTACCAATGCACTTCGCTTGGCAATGTCACCCTCAACGAAGGTCTCGACTCTATCGGCCACTATGCATTCTGGCAAAATCAGGCTGTGAAATCTGTTACAATCCCCGCCTCGGTGCGCGGCGTGGGCGGCAATCCCTGGGGCGAATGTAGCTTGCTTGAAAAAGTTGAAGTAGATGCAGCAAACGAACACCTGACTGCTATTGGCGGCGTGCTCTTCAACAAAGATGTGACAACTCTCATCTGCCATCCATGTGCAAAATACAACTTCGAGACCGGCATGGTCTATACCGTTCCGTCGACAGTGAAAGTTCTTGGCTCCAACAGTCTGCGCGCCAATCCGTTGATGACAGAATGTGTGATGCCCGAAGGACTTGTGGAAATTGGGGCTCAAGTGTTCCTTGGTTGCTCGAACATGAGCAAGCTCACCATCCCCTCCACAGTCACCAAGATTGGCAATGATGCTTTTCTGCTGCTGCCCAAGCTCAAATCGTTCTCGATTGCCGAAGGCAATACAAGTTTCCGCTATGAAAACGGAATGCTCCTCACCGGCAACAACAACGAGCTTATCTACTGCCTGATTGCTTCGTCCGACATGGCTGTGCCTGAGGGCGTTACAAAAATCAAAGCCAAAGCTTTCCAGCAGAAAACCGACCTTGTAAATATCACCCTGCCTTCAACGCTGAAATCTATCGGCGACCAGGTTTTTGCAAATTGTACCAACCTCGAAACAGTGGCTTTCAACCCGGCTCTTCAGACAATCGGAGCAAATGCATTCATGGGCTGCGCCAAGCTTGGAGCTGCCGACCTTTCAGGCGTTATGACAATCGGAGCCCAGGCTTTTGCCAAGTGCAATATGCTGGTCGATGTCAAATTCGGCCCAATGCTCATTTCTCTCGGCCAGATGGCATTCATTGAATGTTGGAATATCAAAAGCATCGAACTTCCCGGCACCATCGCTGTATTCGGTAAAGGCGTTTTCTCCAACTGCCAGCGTATGTCGAGCGTAACTCTTGGCGAAGGCCTCACCGAGCTTCCCGAAGGCTGTTTTGCCACCAACCTGCTTCTTGAAGAAGTTGTAATGCCCTCTACAATGAAGAGAATCAATGCTGATGCCTTTAATTATTGTGTGAGCCTGCATCACGTAACCTTAAACGAGGGTCTGGAGTATGTAGGCAATGGCGCTTTTACCACTTGTGATCTTCTCGAACTCGAATTGCCGTCGACCGTTACCGAAATCGGCAGTCTTTCGTTCTCCAACAATGTCAATATGGAATGGTTCAAGGCCGGTGAAGGTCTGAAGACAATTGGCGCAGGTTCGTTCATCAACAACTACCTTCTTGCCGAGGCCACCCTCAACGAAGGTCTGGAATCCATCGGTGACGATTCGTTCCACGGAACAGGCCTGCTCGAAATCGTTATTCCCGAAAGTGTTACTTCGATAGGCAAATATGCCTTCAATATGTGCCGCGACCTCGAATTTATCGAAGACAAAGCTGCAACACCTCAGGTGCTTACCGCAGACCTCTTCAACGAAGAGGAATATCTCGGTTACCGCGACGTAGAACTGCGAGTGCCAGCTTCGTCGGTCGATGCCTACAAAGCTGCCGACATCTGGAGCAAGTTCAACAACATTATTGCTTCTGACTCCGGTGTTGAAGATATTGAAGCTATTGGCGACGTGCATGTTACCGATGTCTATAATCTGAATGGCGTGCGTATCGAAGCTCCGGCCTCAGGCCTGAACATCATCCGCACTTCCGACGGAAAAGTACGCAAAGTGATGGTTCGTTAAACAACATCGTTATTCATACAGCGACGCGCCTTCTCCTGCAGAAGACGCGTCGTTTCTTTTCACGTGCTGCGTTCACGTGCTGCGCCGAGCATTTCTGTGTTTTTTATTAGGCCATTGTAGAAAATCTCCGGATTTATGACTAATTTTGCAAAATATGGAATCTTTCGATTTTCTCACACCATATCTTAAAGCCTTTGGAGTGACCGATGATGCCGCTGCCAAGGTGATGATTTCGTCGGCGGAAATCTACCGCCGTCAGCCTGGTGCCTGGCTCGACGAAGAAGCCCCTGTCGACACAGCCTCGCCATGGTACGAGGCCGAGCAGCGGTTTCTGGCTGCCAACAAGGGCAAAGCATGTTTGATTCTGCGCTGCGCTCCAATTGTGGGCACAGGCATGACGGGCACTGTTCGACACCTGGCCGAGGACATTTGGCGCGGCACTTTTTTTCATTTTCCAGGCAACGATGCTCATATAAGCGTGGTGCATGCAGTGGATGTGGCGCGTGCCGTAAAAGCCTTGTCCGAAAAAAATTTTGATGGTGACGAAGTTCATATATTCAATCTCACCGACACCATCGACCCTTCGCTTCACGACCTGGCCGAAGCTCTTGCCTTCCGCATGGACAACAAGCGCATCTCCACCCTCAGTACCAAGCCTCAGCAATGGATGGGCCGTATAGCCTATGGCCGGCGCAAATATGAGCAGTATACTGCGCCGCAGCTCTACCGATCGACTAAAATCAGGCAATATCTCGACTTTGAGCCCACCGATGTGTGTGCTTATTTGCGCACGCACGTCTACGACGAAAACAGCCTATGAGCCAGATAGATAATTTTTTTTCGAGTCTCAAAAGTATTGGCAAAGCTCTTTTGCTGTCGCGCCCGCTCAACCGCTGCCATAAGGCAGAGGGGCAGCGCATCATCATAATGGCCAATGGCCCTTCGCTGGTCGACAATATACGAGAGGACATGGACGTGCTGCGCTCCTATCCCACAATGGCTGTAAATTATGCGGGCCTCGCGCCCGAATTTGAAGCTCTTCGTCCACGTTTCTATATTCTTGCCGACCCGCTTTTCTTTGTCAAAGACGCAAGCGAAAACCAGACGCTTCTGAGCCGGCGTCTTAGCAAGCTTAGCTGGAAGATGACTCTCTTTGTCCCTGCAGGAAAGAGCAAGAAGGCGCGTGCTCTCTATCCGGGTGTTGCCGATATTGTGACCTTCAACGCTGTTGGCTTCGAAGGATTCCGGACCTTGGCGCATGCTGCCTTCAGAATGGGCATAGGAATGCCTCGTCCTCGCAATGTGCTCATTCCGGCAATAATGATGGCCATGCGCATGGGCTACCGCGAGATTTACCTCCTTGGTGCCGACCATTCGTGGATGAAGACGCTTAGTGTCAACGACGAAAACGAGGTGGTGTCCATCCAGCCGCATTTCTATGCCGAGAACCGCAGCGAGCAAGAGAAGGTGCGCCACGACTACCGCAGCATACCGCTATATAAAATCGTGGAAAGTTTTGCCGTGGCCTTCCGCAGCTATCATCAGATAGCGGCATATGCGCGATGTCAGCACATCGACATTTACAACGCTACCCCCGGCAGCTTCATCGATGCTTTTCCGCGTCGTCGGCTAAAAGCGGGTAGTTGAATCCCGATTTATCCTGATTCATTCTGATAAATCGGGAAATATTTATCAAACTTTATTTTCCGGTCCGCTGACAGCTGCGAGGCCTCCTTGGGCAGTTTCTTTGTAGAGCGACGGCAAGTCGTGGCCGGTGCGTTTCATCACTTCCACAACACGGTCGAAGCTCACCGAATGTCGACCATCGGAGAAGGCCGAATAGAGATTGGCATCGAGGGCGCGAGCTGCGGCAAAAGCGTTGCGCTCTATGCATGGAATCTGCACGAGGCCGCAAACGGGGTCGCATGTCAGCCCCAGGTGATGTTCGAGGCCCATTTCGGCAGAGTATTCAATCTGTGCCGGCGTGCCTCCGAAAAGTTGCGACACGGCAGCCGCCGCCATTGCACACGCCACACCCACTTCGCCCTGGCATCCAACTTCGGCACCTGATACCGAGGCATTGTGTTTTACCACGTTGCCAAAGAGGCCGGCGGTGGCCAAAGCACGGAGTATGCGCTGCTCAGAAAAACCTTTGGATGTATTCAGATGATACAGCACAGCCGGAACGATGCCGCACGAGCCGCAGGTGGGAGCGGTGACAATCTTGCCTCCGCCGGCATTCTCTTCGCTAACAGCCAAGGCGTAGGCATAGACAAGTCCGCGACTTTTGAGGCTCGGCGAATAGCCGGCGGCATGCACAAAGTAGCTTACCGCCTTGCGGCGCACGCCCAAACCTCCGGGCAGCACGCCTTCGGCCTCTATGCCGCGCTCTACAGCCTCTTTCATTACCTGCCACACGGTTTGCAGATAGTCCCACACATCAGAGCCTTCGCAGTGGTCGACATATTCCCAGTATGATCCGCCGGTGCGGTCGCACCACGCCTGGATGTCGTGGATGGTGTGCATGTCATAGACATTGGCCGATGTCTGTCGGTTCTCTCCTTCTTTGATGATGTCGCCTCCGCCTATGCTGTAGAAAGTTTCGTCGGCTGTTTTGTTGCCTGAAGTATCGAAGGCTTCGAAACGCACGGCATTGGGGTGGAAAGGCAGAAAAATTTCGGGTTGCCAGACAATCTCGCACGGTGCATCGGGTTGCAGTTCCTCAAGAATGGCTTGGTCGGTGAGGTGTCCCTTGCCGGTAGCTGCCAAAGAGCCGTAGAGAGTGACGGTGCGTCGTGCCGCTCCGGGAGTACGGTCGCGAAAGAGGACAGCAGCCTTGCGCGGTCCCATGGTGTGGCTGCTCGACGGGCCGTAGCCAATTTTGTAAATTTGTTTGATTGATTCCATTATAGAATATAAGCAACTTCTTTAAATGCATAGGCTCGTCCGTTGGAAAGACGCAACATTCCGTCGATACCCACATCGACGATTGCAGCCTCGAAAGCTTCGCCTCCGGGGTGGCAGAATCGGTGTGGCAGTCCGTCGTGGCGGTAGAGCACAGCCATATAACGTTTCTTTAGGTTTTGTGGTTGTGGCGATGGCAGATAATTATGGACGGTGGTCATCATTTCGTCGGCAAATTCGCCAAGGAGCTTGTCGAGAGTAAGTTCGCGGCCTGTGAAATGAATCATGCTCACCGGGTTGGGAGCATCGCTTGTGAATGTCTGTTGATTGACATTGATGCCAACGCCTACAATGCTGCGTTCGATGCCGGCTCCGGCAAGAGTGTTCTCTATGAGGATGCCGCAAATCTTGCCGTTGTCCACATAAATGTCGTTAGGCCATTTGATTTTGACTCTCGCAGGGTCGATGTATCGGCTCAGCACATCGGCAATAGCCAGCGACACAAGCATGGACAGCTCGAACTGCCGAGCTGCCGGCAGAGCAGGGCGCATCAGCAGAGAGAAGGTGAGATTGCGCCCCGGCTCGGCCTCCCACGTGTTGCCTCGCTGTCCGCGGCCAGCTGTCTGGCAGTCGGTTACCACCATGGTGCCGTCGGGAGCCAAGGGCATTGTGGCAAGCTCGGCACTTGTCGAGGCGCAGCTTGTCAGGCGGATGATGTTGAGCATCGCCGCTTACTCCGAGATGGTGAGAGTGCGCGAATCGTCGTCATTGACAGTGACACGCACTGTGACAGTGTCGGCCGGCAGTGCCGCAGCAATTTTTTCGGGCCATTCAATCAGGCATACAGCTCCCGAGTCGAAGTAGTCCTCAATGCCCAGCTCCAGAGCTTCGTCGAGGTCTTCCACACGGTAGAAGTCGAAGTGGTAGATAAGTTCGGCTGTTGTGTCCGAACGGTATTCGTTGATCAGGGCAAAGGTGGGCGATGCCGTCTCTTCGTCGTCTACGCCAAGCTGACGGCACAAGGCGTTAATAAAAGTGGTTTTTCCGGCACCCATGTCGCCGTAGAATGCAAAGACGGTGTTGTCGCCCATCAGTTCGACAAAGCTGCGGGCAGCCTCATCGATAGCGTCGAGGTTCTTTATTTCAATAGTTTTCATTTTGGATTGAGAGTGATCAGAGGCACCAGCATCTCCTCCATAGAGATTCCTCCGTGCTGGAAGGTACCGGTGTAGTATTGAACGTAGTGGTTGTAATTGTTGGGATATGCAAAGAAATCGTCGCGGGCGGCAAAGATGTAGCTTGTCGACACATTGGGAGACGGCAGGCCAAAGCGACGAGGATTTTTGATTTCGTATACAAGACGCGGGTTGTAGTCCAGATTTTTGCCTAATTTGTAGCGCAGGTTTGTGTTGGTGTTTTTGTCTCCGACAACTTTTACGGGATTTTCCACCCGCACTGTGCCGTGGTCGGTGGTGAGCACTATCCGGCCCCCCTTTTCGGCAATGCGCTTGAAAATGTCGATCACCGACGAGTGGCGGAACCAAGCTTCGGAGAGTGCGCGATAAGCCGAATCGGTGGAGGCAAGCTCGCGAATCATTTTCGACTCGGTGCGGGCGTGCGACAGCATGTCGATGAAATTGAACACCATCACATTGAGGTCGTATGAATCAAGATTGTTGAAATCGCGCAGCAGTCGTTCTCCGGCGGCATTGTCGTTGATTTTGTTGTAGCTGAAGCGGAAGTTGCGGCGGTAGCGCTTGAGGAAAGTTGCAATCAGCGGCGATTCGTTGAGGTTTTTGCCCTCCTCGGAATCCTCGTCGACCCACAGCTCGGGAAACATCTTTTCGATTTGCTCGGGCAGAAGGCCCGAGAAGATGGCGTTACGTGCATATTGTGTGGCCGTGGGCAGAATGGCGGTGTAGAGCTCTTCGTCGAAGGTAAAATAGTCGGACAGCATCGGCTTGATCGTATCCCATTGGTCGAGACGGAAATTGTCGATGATTACAAAGAATATTTTCTGGCCTTTGTCGAGCAAGGGGAGCACACGCTGCGCCATGACATTGTGGCTCATCAGCGGGTGTTTGTCGGTTGTCATCCAGCCCTCATAGTTCCTTCGCACCCACTTGTAAAATTCGCTGTTTGCTTCCTTTTTTTGTTCGTGCAGCAGCTGGTCCATATTGGTGTCGGTCTGCGCCAGCTCCAGCTCGCGGAAAGTGATGCGGCGGTATAGCTCGTACCAGTCGTCGATGCTGGAGGCCGAGTTGATGAGCATGCCTATGCGCCCGAAGTCCTCGCGGTAGTCCTGTGTGGCTTTTTCGCTCACCAGACGCTCCGAGTGGAGGTGCTTCTTGATGGCAATGAGTATTTGGTTGGGATTGACGGGCTTGATGAGGTAGTCGGCAATTTTGCTGCCAACGGCCTGGTCCATAATGTTTTCTTCTTCGCTCTTGGTGATCATAATCACCGGAGTGTGAGGCATCAGCTGCTTGATCATGCCCAGGGTTTCGAGGCCTGTCAGGCCGGGCATGTTCTCGTCCAGAATTATAAGGTCGAAGGGCGTGGCTGTGGCCATGTCGAGGGCGTCGCGGCCGTTGTTGGCCGTTGCCACATCGTAGCCCTTGTTGCGCAGAAACATCAGGTGGGGCTTGAGAAGGTCGATTTCGTCGTCGGCCCAGAGTATTTTTCCTTTGTCAGTCATAGAGTGGTGGCTATTAAATGCAAAGTTATGAATTTTTTTCGGTCTATGCATCAACAAAGCCTGCGTGGTGTCACTTTTTCACCCCATGAGAATAGCAAATTTCCTGCCATATTACCGATTGAGGAATATCAGCTTTATTCAAACGAAGGCAGCGTGACCGAGAAGTGAGGATTCGGCGTGTGCTGCGTTTTGATAATCTCCTTCATCTTCTTCACAATTTCCGGATGCTCGGCTGCAATGTCGTGGTCTTCGTGGATGTCGGTTGCCAGGTTGTAGAGGTAAGGAGTGCCTTTCTTAACTACCATCTTCCAGTCTGCCATGCGGACCCCAATCTGGTCGGTCTCATCGAATTCCCAGTACAGGAACTCGTGCTCTTTCTGACCCTCCCGGCCTAACAAGGTTGGTGCGAAGGAGAGCCCGTCGAAGTAATCGACCTCTTTCTCTTTGTTGGTGTATTTTTTTACATAATTTTTCACCCCTGCCAAGTCGCAGAACGTAGGCATCAGGTCGTAGAAGGCAAGCTGGTGGTCGTTCACCTTTCCGGCAGCCACTTTGCCGGGCCAGCGCACAATGAAGGGAATGCGTATGCCGCCTTCGTAGCATTGGCGCTTCAGGCCGCGCAACTTGCCGTCGCGTCCGAAGAATGTGGGGTCGGCACCTCCTTCTTCGTGAGGACCGTTATCGCTGGTGAATATCACAATCGTATTGTCGTCCAATCCTTTTTCCTTCAGTTTGTCCAGCACCTCACCTACATAGGCATCCAGGCGGGTAATCATGCCTGCAAACTGGGCATGAGTATGGACGGAGGGGTTGTAGCGAGAATCTTCCGATCCGCCCCACGTCTTGTCATGGAAGAATTTTTTTTGATAATCCTGCAAAATTGAATCTTCAGGCTGCGCCAGTTCCGCATGGGGCAACGTATAGGTGAGGATTCCGAAGAAGGGTTGCTTGCCGTCCTGCTTGTCGAGCCACCTCATGGCTTCCGCATGAATCATGTCGGCGGAATACTGCGGGCGTTTGGAATACTCTTTGCCGTACATGGGGTGCCGGATGTTCTCTTCCATCACTACGCGCACCACTGCCGTATCGCCCAGCGACTTGCTGTATCGGTTCAGGAAATTGGGATAATACAGATGGGCCTGGAACTGGCAGATGTAGCCGTAGTACTCGTCAATACCCCGTTTGTCGGGTGTGGAGACAGAACCTTCGTAACCGCCGGCCCACTTGCCGAACATGCCGGTGGTATAGCCGCAGTCCTTCATGATTTCGGGCAGAATTACATGGCCGGGATCGTAGGGATGCTGCCCCGCTACTGCGTATTCCTTGTTCTCTCCATACATCACCACAGGAGCGTTGCGCCAATATTCCTTGTTTCCGCGCACTTCGCAATGTCCGGAATGCTGACCGGTCATAAACGAGGCGCGCGACGGAGCACTCACCGGGCTGCCGGCGTATGCCTGAGTGAAACGCATGCCTTCCTGCGCCATGCGGTCAATGTTCGGGGTGTTGATATAAGGCTGTCCGTAACAACCGAGGTCGCCATACCCCATGTCGTCACACATGATATAAATAATGTTAGGCTTTGAGACTTTCTGCGCGTATGCTCCCAAGAAGGGGCACGCCAGTGCGCCGAGCATAAAAAAGAAATTGCGGTGTGTCATTGTGCAAGAGAATTTCTCCGTAAAAATGGAGTATCAGGTTTCGTACTTATCGCTTTCGTCGAGCCAAATAAGTTTAATCTTTCACTTATTGGATTGCAAAGATACGAAAACTATGTGAAAACAATGAAATAAAAAACCTTGTCAATTCAGGAAAAGAATAATCAAACTCCCGTTCCCTTTCCGGCACTCTCGAGAGCGAAGGGGTCAAAGTGAAAAACGGAAAGCTCTATCTCGGATTCTGCAATCGAGGCATACGAGTGGATAATCGCAGCCCATACCAGACCATTTTTCAATTCCACCTATAGTCAGGTTGTTTGTAGTTAGGTTTGCTTGTAAAAGGTGCTTCGGACTGCTTCTGTTTGTGGCAGTTGGCGAAGCATCTTTTGTATTGTGCGGGATTTTCGTTATCTTTGCACCCGGAAAAATTAAATAATCCAATCATAATGGCAGAAATAAAAATAGCCGGAATAATGCGTGCGGGAGCTTTCTCGCCAAACCATATAGGCAATGATGCCGCGATTTTCAACCTTGTTGCCGAGCAGCTGCGCAAACGTGGCTGCGAAGTGAATGTCTACAGCGAAGAGCAGCTGTGCGCCGGGGCTGTGGACGAGAACATTGTGCTCAATATGTGCCGTGAGCAGCGTTCCATCGCCGTGCTCCAGGAGCTTGAAGATGCCGGGCGGCTTGTCATCAATTCGGGTTATGGCATTGAGAACTGCACTCGCGAGCGTATGACCCGCATCCTTCTGGGTTCGAACATCCCATATCCGGAAAGTCTCATTGTCAACACCGACGAAGCAATTCGCGACACCCTCAAAGCTGCCCGTTTCGACCGTTGCTGGCTCAAGCGCGGCGATTTCCACGCCATGCACAAGGAAGATGTGAGCTATGCACGCCATGCCGAAGAAGCCCAGGAGATTCTTCAGGAATTTTTCCTGCGAGGCATCAAACGCGCCGTAATCAACCGTCACCTCGAAGGCGACCTCATAAAGTTCTACGGTCTGGCCGACAACTCATATTTCTTCTGGTTCTATCCCTTCGAATCGCAGCACAGCAAGTATGGGGCCGAGGCAATAAACGGCAAGCCTAAGCACTTGCCTTTCAGTGCCGACCGCCTGCGTGCCATTGCAAACAAGGCTGCCGAGGTGCTCGATGTCAAAATCTATGGCGGCGACTGCATTCTTGGCGAGGACGGCTCCATTCAGATTATCGACCTCAACGACTGGCCAAGTTTTGCGCCCTGCCGCAACGAGGCTGCACCATATATTGCACGCTATGTGATGTCGGCAATCAAAGAACACCAGAAAAAATGAACGCCGATAACACAGAAGATTACAGCCAGTACGAAATCCGTCCCGATGTCCTCAACTACGACGACATACGGCAGATGGTGCCCGCGCTCGACGGCCATCCCAAGTTGGTGAACCGGCTGCTCCGCTTTCTGTCGGTCGACAAGGTGAACCATGTCCACGCAGCGTGCTGCGACACTCCCGGTCCCGAATTTGTGCGCCGCCTCCTCCTTGACGAATTCAAAATCAAGCTCCGCGTCGACGGTCAGGAAATACTCGACAATATGCCTCCGGGGGCGTTTGTCACTGTCAGCAACCATCCTTTTGGTGCTCTCGACGGCATTGCGCTCATCTATCTGGTGACGCGCCGTCATCCGCGCTACCGTGTGATGGTGAACATGATGCTCAATAAAATCACAGCAATGCGCCCCAACTTTATAGCTGTCGATGCCCTTGCCAGCAACGACCCTGCCAAACGCGCCGTGAGCGTGGCCGGCATCCGACAAGCTCTGAAGCAACTGCGCCAGGGCGAACCTGTAGGATTCTTCCCCGCCGGGGCCATGAGCAAAACCACGCTGCGCAACGGGCTGCAGGACCGTCCATGGCAGGAGTCCGTCATTCAGATTATTCAGCGGGCTAAAGTTCCCGTGGTGCCCATCTATTTCCATGGCAGCAACAGCTGGTGGTTCAACTTGCTGGGGCATATCTGCTGGCCGGCACGCTCGCTGCGCCTCCCCGCCGAGGTGTTCCGCAAAGTGGGCTCTACCATGCACATCAGCGTGGGGCAGCCCGTCACTGTGGCCGAGCAGGAAGAACATGGCGGTTCTGTCGAAGAACTGGGGAATTTCCTCAGGCAGCGCACATATCAATTGCGCGAACTCAAATAAAGCAAACAATGTCAGAAAACAACAATCAATCATATAAGGCCTCGCTCAAATCGCTCGACACCGAGGAGCATATCGACCTTGCTTTTTATCGTCCTGTGGGTTATGCCTGGGCTTGCCTGGCACGACGGCTGGGCATCACTCCCAATGCAATCACAATTGCGTCGATTTTTCTGGGGGTTATGGCAGGCGTTGCCTTCTATTTCAACGACTTGTGGGTGAATATTGCCGGCATGCTGCTGCTTGTGTGGGCCAATTCGTTCGACAGCGCCGACGGTCAGCTTGCACGTATGACCAAGCAGTATTCGCGTGTGGGGCGTATTCTCGACGGCCTCAGCGGCGATGTGTGGTTTGCAACCATATATGTGGCAATATGCTTGCGCGAGAACGTTACTTCCGCCTTCTTCTCCGAGCATCCTTGGCTGATATGGGTCATTGCCGTTGTCACCGGCCTTTGCCATGCCAAGCAAGCCGCCACTGCCGACTACTACCGCCAGTTCCATCTCTATTTTCTCAAAGGCGAGGAGGGCAGCGAGCTGGACAGCAGCGCCGAGCTGCGACGCAAGCTCAACGACATGTCGTGGAGCAAAGATTTTTTCAAGAAACTGGTTCTCTTTTCCTACACCAACTACACCGCCAACCAGGAAGCCTGCGCTCCTGCCATGCAAGCCCTGCGCAGACAGCTGCATGACACTTTCGGAAAGGCTATGCCTCCGCAGTCGTTCCGCGATGCTTTCCGCGCCATGAGCCTTCCCCTGATGAAGTACACCAATATTCTGTCGTTCAACTGGCGCACCATAGCCCTGTTTGCAGCCTTGTTTGCTCGCATGCCTTGGCTTTACTTCGCTTTCGAGCTCGTGGTGCTCAACATTCTCCTTATATATATGGTGCTTCGCCACGAACGTATGTGCCGTATCCTTACAAGTGAACTCAAAGATGGAAAATTCAACTGATACATCCGCTGTGCGCGGCATCATTTTCGACTACGGCGGCACCATCGACAACTGCGGCGACCACTGGGCTGTCATCATCCGCGAGGCTTACGATGCCTCCGGCATCGACTATCGCGACCTCGACACCTTCATTGCGGCCTATGTATTTGCCGAACGCGAGCTTGCACGCACGCGCCATATCCTGCCGCACCACACCTTTGCCGACCTTATGCTCATCAAGGCCCGCTTAGAGCTGCAGGAGCTGCGCCGGCAAGGGGTTGACATGACCGACGCGGCCATCGAAGAGAGGGCTGCCGCCATTGCCGCCTACTGCGACGCTCACGCACGGGCATGTGTCGAGAAGGCCCGTCCTACGCTCGACTATCTCGCCGAGCGCTATCCCATGGTGTTGGTCAGCAACTTCTACGGCAATATCGAGGCCGTGCTCGCTGCCTACGACCTTGGCCGTTACTTCCGAAAGATTATTGAAAGCGCCGTTGTGGGCGTGCGAAAACCCGACCCCGCAATCTTTGCCCTCGGTGTCGAAGCCCTCGGCCTGCCGGCCGGGCAAGTGCTTGTGGTGGGCGACAGTATTGGAAAAGACATAGTCCCGGCTCACTCGCTGGGCTGCAAGACTGCCTGGATCGAAGGCCGTCCGTGGTTTGCCGAAAAACCGGGCGAGATGACCGGTAAAGGCATGAAAAGCCTTGAAGAATTGAAATTGCTATATTAAGGAATTTTTAGAGGCAATAGGTTAACTGTTTGAAGAATTAACACATGTAAACAAATAGGCCAAATATTTAGTCAAACATAACATTTATTGACATATTTTGTCTTGCAAACATTTTTACAATTCTGAAACAATTACTACTTTTGAGCCGTGAAACGACAGCCACTCGTGGTTGTCCGTTTTTCTGCCCCCTATAAGGGGTTCCAACTTTAGAATATAACATTAAGAAAATACTAATCAAATCACAAAAAAATGAGCGCTACAAAAGCTAAACCTACCAATGGTAAACTTGGTGTGATGGTAGTAGGCCTCGGTGCCGTTTCCACCACTTTCATGACCGGTGTCCTTATGACCCGCAAAGGACTTGCCAAACCGGTAGGTTCCATGACCCAGTACGACCGTATCCGTGTGGGAGAAGGTGAAAACAAAAAATACCTCAAATATAAAGACATCGTTCCCATTGCCGACCTCAACGACATCGTTTTCGCTGCTTGGGACGTTTATCCTGCAAACGCATACCAGTCGGCCATGCACGCCGAAGTTCTTAAAGAAAAGGACATCGAACCCGTGCGCGACGAACTCGAAAAAATCGTTCCCCTCAAGGCCGCTTTCGACCACAACTACGCAAAACGTCTCGAAGGCGAAAATGTGAAGACCGGTACTCGCTGGGAACTCGTTGAACAGCTTCGCGAAGACATCCGTAACTTCAAGAAAGAACACAATCTCGAACGCATAGTTGTTCTTTGGGCTGCTTCCACCGAAGTTTATGTGCCCGTCGACGAAAAGGTGCACTATACCCTCGCCGCTCTCGAAGAAGCAATGAAGGCCGACGACAAAGAACACATCGCTCCCTCGATGTGCTATGCATACGCTGCCCTCACCGAAGGTGCTCCCTTCATCATGGGTGCCCCCAACACCACCGTCGACATTCCCGCAATGTGGGAACTCGCCGAGAAGACAAAAATGCCTATCGCCGGCAAGGACTTCAAGACTGGCCAGACCCTCGTTAAATCGGGCTTCGCTCCCATCATCGGAACTCGCTGCCTTGGTCTGAATGGCTGGTTCTCTACCAACATCCTCGGCAACCGCGACGGCCTCGTGCTCGACGAACCCGCAAACTTCCGCACAAAAGAGGTTTCGAAACTCTCTACTCTCGAATCCATCCTCGTGCCCGAAGAACAGCCCGACCTCTACGGCGTTAACTGCGGCGGCGAAGGCAACGACCACAACGGCTACTATCACAAAGTGCGCATCAACTACTATCCTCCGCGCAACGACAACAAGGAAGGCTGGGACAACATCGACATCTTCGGCTGGATGGGCTATCCCATGCAGATCAAGATCAACTTCCTCTGCCGCGACTCTATCCTTGCCGCTCCTCTGTGCCTCGACCTCGTGCTCCTGAGCGATCTCGCCGCACGTGCCGGCCGCTACGGCATACAGCGCTTCCTGAGCTTCTTCCTCAAGAGCCCTATGCACGACTACACCAAGAACGAGGTGCCCGTAAACCACCTCTTCCAGCAGTATGTGATGCTCAAGAATGCCATCCGCGAAATGGGCGGCTACGAGGCTGACGAACTTATCGACTAAGCCCTGTCCATACACACAAACAACAAGAAACCATGCCGAGCCGGTGTGGTTTCTTGTTGTTTGTGGATGTTTATGATGCGAGGTGGGGACACCTCGCATTCCATGGCTTCGCGCTCGCATTATGCATTAAGCATCTCGCCGCTTACTCCGGCTCCGAAGAGGGCGAAATCGTAGCGCACGGGGTCGAGAAAGTCGAACACCTTCAGTTGCTCGGTGAGTTCTTCCGCAGCTCGGCGGTCGTTCTGCTTGCGTCCTAAAAGACCCAGCGCGCGCGAAGTGGCGGCACTGTGCACATCGAGAGGTATATATAGCTGCGACGGACGGATTGCCGACCATACGCCCATGTCGACTATGCCGTCGTCTCGCACCAGCCAGCGGAGCATCATGTTGAACCGCTTTAGGGCCGACTTGTCGGGCATGTCGGGCAGGCAGCGCGAAGGGCCTTCCAGGGGGCTGGCACACGAGCGGTTTTCGTCGTTCATAAGGGCGTTGATGCTTGCTGCCAAGTGCCATGCGGGGCGTTCGGCATATGGTGCCGCCGTTGCCGTGGCAAACTGTTGGAGCGTCCCATATTTGGAGTATATGCGGCGCAGGCCGCGCATAGCGTAGCGAAGGTGACGGCCGAAGAAGGTGCGGTGGATATTGTCGTCGCTAATGGCATCGATGTCGGCGTTGAGCACAAAGTAGAGCGGTTCATTGCCCATGAGCTGCATCAGCCGTTCGGCGTTGCGAAGAATCATAGGCCGCCGTCCCCACGATATAATCGACGTGAGGAAGGCGGCGATTTCTATGTCGGGCAGGCTGCTGAAGCGGCGGGGAAACTGCACGGGGTCGTTGGCCGCAAATTCGGGCACATTATATTGTCGGACAAGAGCGTTGAGCCTGTCGTGCACGGGGTCGAAAACAGATAGCATCAGATACGGTCGAGCACCACGCCTATAAGGTCGCGTATGCCCTGTTTATAGTTGGGGTTGGCTTCGGTTTTGAAACGGTTGGCGATGATGGAGCATACTGTCATGCAGCGGTGGCCCATCAGTCGGCCGAGGCCGGCAAGAGGCGCACTCTCCATCTCATAGTTTGTGATGCGGCGGCCTCGGTATTCAAACTCCTCGATGCGTCGGTTGAGGTCGGGGTTTGACAAAGGCAGACGCACTTCGCGGCCCTGGGGACCGTAGAAGCCAACAGCCGAGATGGTGTTTCCGCGCACCATGTCGGAGCCACCTATGCGGGCCACAAGTTCGGCATCGGCATCTACCACATAGGGCTTGGCCCACAAGGGGTTCCAGCCGGTGTGCTCGCACAGGGCATGTTCAAAGTCGAGGTCGGCCACGCTGTCGCGGCCGGCGTAGTAGTTGAGCACGCCGTCGAAGCCAATCGACTTTTCGGCAATAACCGGTGTGCCGAGCGACAATTCGGGCTGCAGGGCTCCGCTGGTGCCTATACGCACCATGGTGAGGCTGCGAAGCTGCGGGCGCACTTCGCGAGTGGCAAAGTCGACGTTGGCAAGGGCATCGAGCTCGGTGATGACAATGTCGATGTTGTCGGGGCCTATGCCGTGGCTCAGACACATGATGGGCTTGCCGCCGTAGGTGCCTCCTATGGTGTGGAACTCGCGCGAGCTCACCTCGAAAGTCTTGGTGTCGAAATACGATGCCACCATGTCGACACGCGCAGGGTCGCCCACAAGGATTATGCGGTCGGTCAGTTGCTCGGGCAGCAGATGGAGGTGGAAAATACTGCCGTCGGGGTTGATTATAAGTTCTGATTCGGGGATAATTTTGTTTGCCATGGTTAGGTGTGTTTTATGGATAGTAATATATGGTATAAACAATCTTGGCGGCACAAATGTGCTCAGCCTTGATCGATTGTGGCATAACGCCCGCCCGGGAGCGACATAATCATGTCGTCCATCTCCATTTCGAAGAGCAGGGCGCTTAGGCGTGCAAACGGAATGTCGAGCCCTATGCACATCTCGTTGACATCGGCCCGGGGATGAGCAGATATATATTCGAGCACGGCGCGTTGCTGCTCGCTCACAAAGGGCAGTTCGGCTTGGCGGCCTTCGGGCATACGTGCCTTCCATCCCATCAGGTCTATCAGATCGTCGGCATCGCGCAGCAGATGGGCCTCGTTGCCGGCAATGAGGGCGTTGCATCCGCGGCTGTAGGCATCGAACACGCGGCCGGGCACGGCGGCCACTTCGCGGTCGTAGGCCGCGGCAATGCGTGCCGTGGTCATAGCCCCGCCCTTGACATCGCTTTCCACCACCACCAGCACATCGCACATGCCGGCAACAATGCGGTTGCGGGCCAGGAAGTTGCCGCGATGTATGGGCGATTGCGATGTATATTCCGTGGCCAGAAAACCGCCGGTGCGGCACATGGCCCGTGCATCGCTGCGATGTTCGGCGGGGTAGACGGTGTTGAGACCGTGGGCAAGCACGGCGCCCGTGGGTATGCCGGCGGCAAGGGCGGCACGGTGTGCGGCAATGTCGACACCGTAGGCCAGACCGCTGACAATCATCAGACTGTCGAGCCGCTGCCCCAGGTCGTCGACCAGACGGCGTGTAAACTCGGCCCCGTAGGCCGTGCAGTGGCGTGTGCCCACTATGGCCACTACATGAGCGGCATCAGGGCTGTCGTGGCCGCAAACAAAAAGCATTGCCGGTGCATCCGTGCATGCCGCAACGCGGCGAGGATAGGAGGCGTCGGTATAGTAGACTGCTCTCAGGTCGTTGCTGCGCACAAAGTTGGCTTCCTTGCATGCAGCTTCGATGGCGGCTTGCCGACGGGCATCGTCGAAGAAGGTCTCGCGCACGCCGCTGCGCACGGCCAGCTCGCGTGCCGGAAGGGCAAAGAACTCCTCAGGCCCTATGCCTACCTGCGCAAACTGTCGCGCTATGCCTTGGTTGACATTGCGATAGGTGGCAAATGCTATGCGGAGGACAAGTTCGTCGGCAGGAAGCATGGCGGGCGGCTTATTTCAGGTAGGAAGCAAAGGCCGAGGCCAGGCGTTCGCCCCGCGACAGGTGGCCGTCCTCGAACGACACAATCTCCACCGTGGCGCGGGCCACAAGCTCGTCGCCGGGGGTGAATATATCCTGATGGAACACAAAGCGAGGGCCTTTGCGCTCGAGCCACAGACGGCTCATCATCCTGTCGCCAAGACCCAGCGAGCGAACATAGTGTATGTCGATATGCGTGGCAACCGGGTCGAGCCCTTCGGCGTGCATCTGACGGAACGTAAAGCCTGCCTGCCGGCAGAACTCATGGCGTGTATGTTCCAGGTAGTGAAGATAGACGGCGTTATTGACGATGCCCTCGGCATCGACCTCGTAGTCGCGCACATCCATTGCAAGTTCAAAAATATAGGGTTCTTTCATCTTTCAAAAATCAGCGGTGCAAAACGCTCTGTTGCAAAGTTACTCAAAAATTAGCAAAATACATAATTTATAATGCAATCGCGAAGCCATGGAGTCGACCAAGTGTTTTAGCGCCAAATAATCAATGAAAGGGCGCCAGCCTCACCTCGCACGGTTGGACGGTTGCCCGGCAAATGCGATCGCGAAGCCATGGAGTCGACCAAGTGCTTTAGCACCAAATAATCAATGAAAGGGCGCCAGCCTCACCTCGACCCCCGGCAGCTAAACCGGCAGTATTACATTTATTAAATGCTCGCCTTTGTGTAACCGGGCAACCGTCCAACCGGGCGAGGTGAGGCTGTCGCCTTTTCATTGTTAACATTGCACTGACGTGCTTGGTCG
>CAJUAR010000058.1 GCA_910584495.1 uncultured Muribaculaceae bacterium | reverse complement strand
CTTTTAACCCCTTTAACCTAAGTTTTGCAAGCCTTAAAGCTTGCGAAACTTTAAATATTTACTTCTATGAAACTAAGATATATTGCCCTTGTTCTGCTAAGCACCGCCAGCCTTTCTTCGTGGGGCTGGGGACAGAAGGGCCACGACACAGTAGCCGCCATTGCCGAGAAACATCTCACCGAGGCAAGTGCCGACTCCTTAGCATCAATCCTCGACGGCATGTCGGCCGTCTACTGGGCAAACTGGCTTGACAATGCCAGCCACACCCCAGACTATTCCTACACCAAGACCTGGCACTATAAGAACATCGATGCAGACCAGACCTACGAAAGCATGCCTCTCAACGAGAAAGGCGACGTTGTAACGGCGGCACGCGAACAAATTGCAATTCTCAGCTCTCCTCGTTCGACCAAGGCCCAGAAAGCCCTGGCCCTCAAAATCTTGATCCATGTGATTGGCGATATGCACCAACCCATGCACATGGGCCGCAAAACCGACCTTGGCGGCAATAAGCACCAGCTGCAGTACTTCGGACAAGGCAAAAACCTGCACGGCATCTGGGACAGCAACCTTCTGAACAGCGCCCATGCATGGACCTATACCGAATGGGTAGACCAAATCGACCGTCTTTCGGAAGCACAGGCACAAGCCGAGATGTCGGGCAATATCGACGACTGGGCAAAGCAAACCTGGGGCATTGCCAAGCGCGTCTACGACTACTTCCCTGTGGGTTGCAAAGTGAGCTACGACCAAGTGGCAGCATGGACACCCACCATCGAGGAACAACTGCGCAGGGGAGGTCTGCGGCTGGCTCGTGTGCTCAACACCATCTTCGACCCCGCCTTCAACGGCTCCGCCGAGGAGTTTTAAGTTTTTTTCAGTTGAATAATTCGGCTGAATGGCTCTAATTTAGTAAATTTGCCAACAATATGCGCCCCTGAGAGGCGCCATTAACTGCATATAACAACAACACAGCTCATAACGAGCTAAGAAACAAAAAGATAATACGACAAAAATGGCACAGCAAGACGATGTTTTCAAGAAAATCGTATCCCATGCAAAGGAGTACGGTTTCGTCTTTCCTTCCAGCGAAATCTACGACGGCCTGTCGGCAGTGTACGACTACGGCCAGAACGGTGTTGAACTCAAAAACAATATCAAACGTTATTGGTGGGATTCGATGACCC
Source organism: uncultured Muribaculaceae bacterium (assembly GCA_910584495.1). Classification (GTDB taxonomy): domain Bacteria; phylum Bacteroidota; class Bacteroidia; order Bacteroidales; family Muribaculaceae; genus CAG-873. The sequence goes on along the minus strand of CAJUAR010000058.1, from coordinate 17,826 downwards.
TCCTGCACGACAACATCGTGGGCATCGATTCGGCAATCTTCATGCACCCTACCATCTGGAAAGCTTCGGGCCATGTCGATGCCTTCAACGACCCGTTGATCGACAACAAAGATTCCAAGAAACGCTATCGTGCCGATGTGCTCATCGAAGAGCAGATTGCCAAAATAGAAGATAAAATTGCAAAAGAAGTCGCAAAGGCAGCCAAACGTTTCGGCGACAGCTTCGACGAAGCCCAGTTCCGCGCCACCAACGGTCGCGTGCTCGAACAGCAGGCCAAACGCGACGCCCTCCACGAACGCTACTCCAAGGCAATGAACGACAACAACCTTGAAGAACTGCGCCAAATAATTATCGACGAAGAAATTGCATGCCCCATTTCAGGCACACGCAATTGGACAGAGGTCCGTCAGTTCAACCTCATGTTCAAAACCGAAATGGGCTCTACTGCCGACGGCTCGATGTCAGTCTATCTCCGTCCCGAAACGGCTCAAGGCATCTTTGTCAACTACCTCAACGTGCAGAAAACCGGCCGTATGCGCATCCCCTTCGGCATTGCACAAATCGGCAAGGCTTTCCGAAACGAAATCGTAGCACGTCAGTTCATCTTCCGAATGCGCGAATTCGAGCAAATGGAAATGCAGTTCTTCGTTCGTCCCGGCGAAGAAATCGGCTGGTTCAAACAGTGGAAAGAATGGCGTCTGAAGTGGCACAAAGCCCTCGGCCTCGGAGACAACAAATATCGCTTCCACGACCACGAAAAACTGGCTCACTATGCAAACGCAGCCACCGACATCGAATTCGAGATGCCTTTCGGCTTCAAAGAAGTGGAAGGTATCCACTCACGCACAAACTTCGACCTGTCGCAGCATCAGAAATTCTCAGGCAAAAAAATCGAATACTTCGATCCCGAACTCAACCAGAGCTACACACCCTATGTCATCGAAACATCGATTGGTGTGGACCGTATGTTCCTGAGCGTGCTCTGCAGCAGCTACGAAGAAGAGGCCCTGCCAAATGGCGAGACCCGCGTTGTGCTCCACCTGCCGGCTCCCCTGGCTCCGGTAAAATGCGCCGTGCTCCCACTGGTGCGCAAAGACGGGCTGCCCGAAAAGGCCCGCGAAATTGTCGATGACCTCAAATTTGACTTCGCCACCCATTACGAAGAAAAAGATGCCATCGGCAAACGCTACCGCCGCCAGGATGCAATCGGCACGCCTTTCTGTATCACCGTCGACCACCAGACCCTGGAAGACAACACCGTGACCCTGCGCGAACGCGACAGCATGCAGCAGGAGCGTGTGGCCATTGCCGACCTTCATAAACTCATCCACGACAAAGTGAGTCTGCCCAGCTTGCTGCGCAAACTCAAATAAAAAAACAAACGAATGAAACACAAAGGATTATATATCACTCTGGCCATTGTTGCCATCGTTGTCATAGCTCTGTTCGTAAGCGGAAAGTCGGCTTATAACAAAATGGTGACACTCGACCAGGATGTTGAACAAGCTTGGGCCAAAGTCGAAGTGCAATACCAGCGCCGTCTCGATCTTATCCCCAACCTGGTGGAAACTGTCAAAGGCTATGCGGCCCACGAGAGCAATACCTTCGAGAACGTAACCAAAGCCCGCGCCGGCCTTAGCGATGCATACAACGCCGCGCAGGAAAGCCAGCAAGGTGCCACCCCGGCCAACCCCGCACAGTTCGAGAAATATACTGCTGCCCAGAGCCAGCTCAACCGCGCTCTCGGCCTCTATATCAACGCCGTGCACGAAGCATACCCCGACCTGAAAGCTGCAAGCCAGTTTTCCGACCTGCAGACACAGCTCGAAGGCACAGAAAACCGCATAGCCACCGAACGCGGCCGCTACACCGACATTGTAAAGGAGTACAATGTGGCAATCAAACGTTTCCCATCCAACATCTGGGCCTCTATTTTCGGATTTGACAGCAAACCACAGTTCAAAGCTGAAGAAGGTGCCGAGAAAGCCCCAAAAGTCCAGTTCTAAGCCAATGAAACAGATTTTTGCCTTCATAGCCCTGGCAGCAGTCGCTGTCACTGCATGCAAAAACGACGACGAATCGACATGGGACACCTATGCCGAGTGGCGCGAATCTAACGAAGCATGGCTCGTGGAACAATCGCAACTCACCAATCCCGACGGATCTAAGCTCTACAACGCCGTATCTCCCTCGTGGAACCCGGCAGGAACTGTGCTTATGCGATTCTGCAACGACCGTTCTGAAACCGAGGGTAATTTGTCGCCCATCTTCACGAGTACTATAGATGTTCGCTATACATTGACACTTTGCACCGGCGACACCGTCGATTCGTCGGTGGGCCAGACCGCCGGAGGTTTGGCCGATGTGTTCCGCACCCGTCTTGATGGTGTTATCCAAGGCTGGGCTGCCACCGTGCCACTGATGCGCTGTGGCGATTCCATCGAAATCCTTGTGCCCTACCAGATGGGCTACAATGCTTCGTCGATGGGAAAAATTAAACCTTACTCGGCTCTTAAGTTCGGAATCCGTCTTGTCGACATTCCATTCTACGAAACCACACCCAATTGATTTTGAAATACTCTAATGAGCGAAAATAAAAAGGAAATCGTGCTGAGCGGTATCCGCTCCACCGGTAATCTTCATATTGGCAACTATTTTGGTGCTCTCAAAAAGTTTGTTGCCATCCAGGACGATTACGACTGCAACTTTTTTATTGCAGACCTCCACGCCCTGACCACCAACCCGTCGCCCGAAGACCTTCACAAAAACGTGAAGACCATCCTGGCCGAATATCTTGCAGCAGGCCTCGATCCTGAAAAATCGACCATCTTCATCCAAAGCGACGTGCCCGAAATTGCCGAAATGTATCTGTTGCTCAACATGCACGTGGGCATAGGCGAACTGATGCGCACCACATCGTTCAAAGACAAAGCTCGTAAATGTCTCGGCATCTCCACCACCGACGAAAGCGACGAAGACATTGAAAAGCAAATTATTGGCACCGACACCAACAAACGTGTCAATGCCGGGCTGCTCACCTACCCCACACTAATGGCTGTGGACATTCTAATCCAAAAAGCCACAAAAGTGCCTGTGGGCAAGGACCAACTGCAACACCTCGAGCTAACTCGCCGTTTTGCTCGCCGATTCAACTCGTTCTACGGTGTAGACCTTTTCCCCGAACCCACCGACTTCGACTGGGGCTGTGCTCCTATCAAGGTTCCAGGTCTCGACGGTTCGGGCAAAATGGGAAAGAGCGAAGGTAACTGTATCTATCTTGCCGACGACCCCAAGGTGCTTCGCAAAAAAGTGATGCGCGCCGTCACCGACGAAGGCCCACAAGCCCCTAACTCGGCGATGAGCGAACCGATTGCCAACTTGTTTTGTCTCCTTGAACTGGCTTCCACACCCGAAACCGTGGCACAATTCCGCCAGGCATACGCCGACTGCAGCATACGATACGGCGACCTCAAAAAACAACTCGCCGAAGACCTCCTTGCCATAACCGTCCCAATCCGCGAACGCATCAACGACATTCTTGCCGACGACGACTATCTGCGCAAAGTGGTCAGCAGGGGTGCCGAACGTGCTCGCGAAAGAGCTGCAGCCACCCTTGCCGAAGTTCGGCAAGTGATGGGCATCCGCAAATTCTGACAGCAATGCCCCGAAGCACCGAGAATATTCGACAGGAGCTTCAACAACGTCTCCAGCAGCGCCTCAATCCACAAAACGTGGCTTTGGGGCGCGTGTTGGAGATGAACACGCCCGAATTTGAGGATGAAGTGCGACGACAGCTCGACGACAACCCGGCCCTTGAAGCCATCATCCCCAATGAAAACAACAACGATTTCGATGAGAGTTCCGAGCAACTGCAGCTTGCCGATTATGGCGATGCCGACGATGTGCCACCCTATCTGAGCAATGCATCGAACAATTCGTCCGACGACCGTCATATTGAAGCTGCATCATTCGCAGCCGACGACAACCGCAGCATGGGCGAAATTCTCATGGAACGCCTCACTTCCGATGGTGCAATCAACGACAACCAGCGCATGCCGGCAAGCTACATCATCGGCAACCTCGACGAAAACGGCTACCTTACACGTCCTCTCGCCGATATTGCCGATGACATTGCCATGAGCGAAGGACTCTATGTCGACACTGACGAACTCGCCAAAATCTTTGAAGAAATACGCGAACTCGACCCCGCCGGCATAGGCGCTGTCGACCTTCGCGACTGTCTCTTGCTGCAACTCGACCGCAAGGCAGCCTCAAAACCAGTGCTGGATGCCCGCCGGATTGTCGACAACCATTTCGACCTTTTCTCCAAAAAACATTTCGACCGCCTTGCTGCTGCCGCACAACTGTCGCGACAAGAACTGGAAGACGCCCTGTCTGTGATTCAAAGCCTCAACCCCAAACCGGGCCTGGCTATTGAAGGACCAAGCTCGTCTGACCGAACGCAACATGTGGTGCCCGACTTTGCCGTTGACTACGACAGCGAAAACGACAGCTTCGCCATTTCGCTCACCGGACACATTCCTGAACTGACAGTGGAAGAAAGCTTCCGTGCCGACGGCGAGGAAAAAAATCTGCCTCGCGAAAGCTCCGCCGCAACATTCATACGCACCCAGCGCCGATCAGCTCAAGACTTTATAAAACTTGCACAACAACGGACGGCCACGCTTTTGGCCATTGGCAAAGCCATTGTAAACCTTCAGCGACCATTCTTTGTCAGCGGCGACAGAGCCGACATTCTACCGATGGTGCTACGCGACGTGGCGGCAATCACCGGTCTTGATCTCTCAGTCATATCGCGTGCCACATCGGGCAAATATGTGCTCACCGTCCATGGCATCTATCCGCTCAAGATGTTTTTCAACGCCACACCCGATGCCGACGAGCAAGTGTCGTCACACCGCATACTTGCCGCCATGCAGCATATTATCGACGGTGAAGACAAGCACGCACCATTGAGCGACAACGACATAGAGCTTGCCCTTGCCGCACAAGGCATCAAAATAGCACGACGCACAGTGGCAAAATATCGAGAACGTCTTGGTCTGCCCGTGGCAAGGCTCCGAAGGAATTTTTAGCCCCCAGCTGTTTTATATATTATGATAGAACAAGAAACACAAGCAAACAAAGCGGCAGCCACAACGGCGCACATCCTGAGCGATGTTTTCTCTCCGCTGCTCACTCCCACCTATGCCATGGCTGCCACGCTGTGGCTCACCAACCTGCGCTATCTGCCCTCGGGAGTTTTGTGGTGGGCACTTGTCGGCGTGTTCCTCATCACCTGCTTTTTGCCGGCATCATTCATCTTCTGGCTCATGCGCAAAGGCAAGGTTTCGGACACGTGCATCTCCAACCCCAGACAACGCTTCATCCCCTACTCTTTTGCAATAGCATGCTACGTTGGGGCCGCAATTTTTGTTGTAGTCCTCCATGCTCCAGGATGGATGCCTCGTTTTTTCTTGGGTGCCGCAGTGGTGACAGCCCTGTCGATGCTCATCACCAAATGGTGGAAAATCAGTGCTCATGCGGCCTCGGCAGGAGGGGTGGCCGCACTTATCTACTGGCTGGTGTTCAACGGCTACCTCAACACAGCGCCGATGTTATGGCTCACAGCTTCTTTCCTCATCGTGGGATTTGTGGCATGGGCACGCCTCTACCTCAACCACCATACGCCCACTCAGGTCCTTGCCGGAGCCGTCATGGCTTTTATCATCGAATATTCTGCCGTAACATTCTTCTGAACAATTACATATACACTTATCTGCAATGAACTGTAAAGTAAGCATTATAATGGGAAGCACCAGCGACCTTGCCGTTATGCGCAAAGCCGCCGACTTCCTCGAAAGCATGGAAGTGCCTTTCGAACTCAAAGCCCTCAGTGCCCACCGTACGCCCGCAGCTGTAGAAAGCTTTGCCCGCGAAGCCCACGACCGTGGCATAGAAGTGATTATTGCCGGAGCCGGCATGGCAGCAGCACTGCCGGGTGTCATTGCCGCCCTCACAACTGTGCCTGTTATCGGCGTGCCCATCAATGCCACCCTCGATGGTGTTGATGCCCTCTACTCCATCATCCAGATGCCCCCGGGCATTCCGGTTGCCACCGTGGGCATCAACGGGGCTCTCAATGCCGCCGTTCTGGCTGTGCGCATTCTTGCGCTCGCCGACAAAGGGCTGCAAAGTCGCTACGATGCTTATTGTTCCACTCTTTCGCAAAAAGTAATCAAGGCCGATGCCGAATTGGCAGCTATCACCGACTATAAATTCAAGACCAACTGAGCGATGAAAATTTCAAATGACGGACGACGCGCAACACATGCCGTGGCCGTCGGCAACATCACAATTGGCGGCGATGCTCCCATTGTAGTACAATCCATGGCAACGGTACCCACTTTGCAGACCGATGCGGCAGCTGCCCAGGCTGTGTCTATTGCCAATGCAGGAGCACAACTTGTGCGTTTCACAGCCCAAACACCGCAGCACGCAGCCAATTTGGCAAATATCAAGCGTTTGATGCTCGAACAAGGATGTGGCGTACCCTTGGTGGCCGACATCCATTTCAATCCTGCATCGGCTTTCGAAGCTGCCCTACATGTGGAAAAGGTACGCATCAACCCCGGCAATTTTGCCGACCCGGGCCGTAATTTCCGCAAAATGGAATTTACCGACGAAGAATATGCTGCCGAGCTGGAAAAAATTCGACAGAAAGTTGTTCCGTTCATCGACCTGTGCAAAGAGCGCCACACCGCCATGCGCATCGGTGTAAACCATGGCTCGCTAAGCGACCGTATAATGAGCCGTTTTGGCGACGGCGCCGAAGGCATGGTGGAATCGGCGATAGAATATCTCAAAATCTGCGAAGACGAGCATTTCGACAATGTTGTAGTATCCATCAAAGCTTCGGACGTTGCAGTGATGACGCAAACCGTGCGACGCCTTGTCGAAGAACTCAATGCCCGCCACATGCGTCAGTATCCGCTCCATCTTGGCGTGACCGAAGCCGGAAACGCCCTCGAAGGCCGCATCAAATCGGCTGTAGGCATAGGCTCGCTCCTTGTCGACGGCATTGGCGATACAATCCGCGTGTCGCTGAGCGAAATTCCCGAAAACGAAGTGCCGGTGGCCAGGCATATTATTGCTTATACCGACGACGAACGACGTGCCTCACACTCTGCCGGCACTCTTCGACCCGCCTCACAACCCTGTCGCCGCAAAACAAAAGCCGTAGGAAATATCGGAGGCACAAATTCCACGGCCTTCATCGACCTTGCTCCGGAAGGTGTTGCCGAAATCTACTGCGACTGTCCCGCCAAAGTGAGCTGCGTGCGCAAAGCCATGGAGAGTATCGATGCAGACAAACCAGTACTCATCAGGCTCGCCTATAACGACATTAAATCGAAAGACGAACTCATCATTGCCGCTGCTGTCGATTTCGGCACCTTGCTGCTCGACGGCTTCCAGGATGCCGTGGCAATCGAGACACCCCTTCTCAACGCCAACGAACGTCGCGAGTTGCTGCAAAACATAGTGCAGGCCGCCGGGCTGTCGCGTTTCAAAGCAGAAATCGTTGCATGTCCCGGCTGCGGACGCACGCTCTACCAGCTGCCCGAAGTGCTTGAGAAAATCAAAGCTGCTTTCAGCCACCTCACCCACCTGAAAATCGCCGTAATGGGCTGCATCGTCAACGGACCGGGCGAAATGGCAGGAGCCGACTATGGCTATGTGGGCGGAGCCCCCGGCAAGATAAGCCTGTATCGCGGTATAGAGTGTGTGGTGCGCAACATTCCACAGGAAACAGCCGTCGAAAAGCTTGAAGAACTCATCAAGGCCGACGGCCAATGGCGCGACAAAGAATAAAAGCAATGAAACTACCCCCGGTAGAACTTCTCGACCTCGGCAACGGACTGAAGATGGTGCACATACATCAGAAGGACGTTGCCGCAGGCATTTTCGGATTTGTGGCCGGAGCCGGAAGCGCCCACGACGGCGAGCATCCGGGCCTGGCACACATGGTGGAGCACACCATCTTCAAAGGCACCAAACACCGACAGGCATGGCACATCAACAACCGCATGGAAGCCGTCGGCGGCGAACTCAACGCCTTCACCACCAAGGAGGAAACAACGGTATACTCCATCTTTCCCTCAGGTAACGAAGCTCGTGCCGTCGAGCTCCTTGCCGACCTTGCCATTTTTTCGCAATTTCCTGAACGTGAATTCGAAAAAGAACGAGAAGTGGTGCTCGACGAAATTTGCTCATACCGCGACATGCCCTCCGAAGCCATCTACGACGATTTCGAGGACATGGTATTCGCCAATACACCCCTTGGGCACAACATTCTCGGATGTCCCGAAACTGTGAAAGCCCTCACCCCCGCCAACTGCCGTAATTTCCTGAACAGCTACTACAATCGCAGCAACATGGTGGTTTTCTACAGCGGTCCCTGCCCGCCGGCACGTATGCAAGCCGTTGCAACCAGACATTTTGAACAACTGCCCGCCGGACAAATCAATGCTTTGGAGCGTAACGACAGATTTGTTATTGACAACCGTTGCGAACAAATCGAAAATCTACATCAGGCTCATGCCATGATTGGTGCGGAAATAGGCTCGCTGCACAGCCACGGACGCTTTGCCGAAAAATTGTTTGCCAACATCATTGGCGGCCCGGGCATGAACTCCTTGCTCAACATCGAACTGCGCGAGCATCGCGGGCTGGTCTACACCGTTGAGGCCGGCACCTCGCACTACCGCGGAGCCGGCTTACTAAACATATATTTCGGTTGCGATGCCCACGACCTTGAGCGTTGTCTAAATGTTACTCACGCAGTGATGAAACGCATTGCCGCACGCAGCGACAGCGAACTCGAACGCCGTCTCGACCGCACCAAACGTCAATATCTTGGCCAACTGGCCATAGGCAGCGAGAACCGCGAAAACCGTGTGATGGGCAATGCCCGACACGTGCTCTACTTCGACAATCTTCCCGGAGAAGACACTGCCTTAGAAGCCATCAAAGCCGTCACCGCAGCCCAAATCAAAGCCCTCGCCGAGAAACTCATCAAACCCGCCACACTTGTCTTCACTCCGTGAATACGCACTATCGGCGGGCGTTGTTGTCAAGGGCTTCCTTTTGAGGTATTTGTGGTGCCGCAGGTTTCGATGTGCCTTGACCGGGGCTTGGAAATCCATTGTTGCCCGGACGGCTGATGCCGTTAATACCCGGAAAACCGCTTTCGGGACGCTGCGGATGCTGCGGACGTTGCGATATGGCCGGACCGGGATTTGTGTCGACAAACGGTGGACGCGGGGGCACCGGCCTATAGGGCGGTCCATAGTTCCACACCGGAGTATTCCAATACACATCGCCAACATAACCATTGCCATACCAATAGGGATTGGCATAAGGCCCAACGGAATCATAATCAACCCCAAAACCAAGGTCGGCACAAGCACTGAGCAGCAAAGCCCCGGCAAGAAATAAAAATATATCGCGTTTCATATACTTGAAATTTTCTTTTTGGTATATATAACAATCGGCACAGCTCTAACGTTTATCTCAGAAAAATTTATTAATTTTGAGGCTATGAACAAAAAGGCACTCATCATCCGCAACACAGGGTCGAGCTACACCGCACGAACTGCCGACGGCAGCGAGGCACGATGTGTTGTCAAAGGCAATTTCCGCATTAAAGGCATACGCACTACAAACCCCGTTGCCGTAGGCGACGAAGTGGAACTTTCGGAGCCCGGGCCCAACGGCATTTTTTTTATAACAAAAGTGTTGCCACGTTGCAATTATATCATACGCCGCGCCAGCAACCTTTCAAAGGCAGCCCACATCATAGCCGCAAACATCGATTGTGCCCTCCTCGTGGCCACACTTGCCCATCCGGCAACATCGACCACTTTCATCGACCGCTTTCTGGCCACCGCCGAAGCCTATGGAATAAAAGCATGCCTGGTAATCAACAAGACAGACCTGCTCGAGGACGAAGATGCCGAACTGCTTCAGGCATTTGAATACCTCTATCGCATCATCGGCTACGATGTGTTCACCGTCAGCGCAGTTACAGGCCAAGGGCTCGATGCTCTTGCCTCTTTTCTCAAAGATAAGACAACGTTGCTCTCGGGCAACTCTGGCGTTGGCAAATCAACTCTTATCAATGCCCTTGTTCCGGGCCTCGACCTACGGACAGGCGAAATATCGGCAGCTCACGACACAGGCATGCACACCACTACCTTCTCCGAAATGTTCGACCTCCCAGGCGGTGGCGAAATAATCGACACGCCGGGAGTGCGCGGCTTCGGTGTTGTAGAGTTCGAAGCCGACGAAGTTGACCATTATTTTCCCGAAATTTTTGCCGAGAGCCATAATTGCCGTTTTGGCAACTGCAGCCACACTCACGAGCCCGGATGCGCGGTACTTAAAGCTCTTGACGAACACCGCATTGCCGCCTCTCGCTATAATTCCTATCTCAGCATTCTCGAAGAAACCAACGAAGGCAAAACCGACAAATACCGCAAGCCGGAATAAGAGCCGGCTCTTATCGTCAATGCATGGCTAAAAAGTCGGCGACAACGAAGGTGCTTCCGCCTACGAAAATTGTGTCGCCGGGCAAGGCTGCACGGCGTGCAGCCTCTACTCCCCCGGCAACTGTGTCATAGGCATGGCCTTGCAAACCGACAGCAGCACAGCAGGCTTCCGTCGATGCCGCATCACGCCCTCGCTCAACACCGGGACATACAAAATAATAAGCGGCCTGTCGCGGAAGAAACTCCACAATGTGAGCTATGTCTTTGTCGTTGACAAAGCCTATGACAACATGCAGCTGACACTTTGCAGCAATGTCTGCAAGCGAACGGCCAAGATACTGCCAGCCGCCCACGTTATGGCCCGTATCGCATACAATGCGCACCGGCGATGATGCCACTTCCATCCATCTGCCCATCAAGCCTGTCAGTTCGCACACATGCGCAAAACCCTGTTTTACATCCTCTGCCGAAATATTGAACTTTTCGGAAAGTATGCCGAGAGCAGTCATAATGGTGGCCGCATTGAGGCACTGGCATGCCCCCGACAGCTCGCCTTCGACATCGCCCCATAATGTGCATCTGTAAAGCATGTGATTATCAACTCGCTCGCACTCGTTGAAACATTTTTTGTCCTGAGCAAAAACAATGTGAGCTCCCTCTTGCTTGGCTTTTTGTTCGAACACTCGGCGCACCTCACCCTGCGCCTCGCCAATCACTACAGGCACTCCGGGCTTGATGATGCCAGCCTTTTCGCCGGCTATTTCCACCTCAGTATTGCCGAGCAACGCTGTGTGGTCCAGCGAAATATTGGTGATTACCGACAACTCGGGACTTATGATGTTTGTGCTGTCTAATCGCCCTCCGAGCCCAACTTCAATCACTGCTAAATCAACTTTCTGCCTTGCGAACCAAGCAAAAGCCATGATTGTGACGAGCTCAAAAAAGCTGGGGTTCAGAGCGGTGAGCTCGGGCAATGCCAAATATTTGGTCACAAACTCCACCACAAAATCATGCTCCACTTTAGCACCGTCCACACGAATACGCTCGCGAAAATCAAGAAGATGAGGCGATGTGTACAGCCCCACTTTGTAGCCTGCACTCTGCAGAACGGCTGCTATGGTGTGGGCTGTGCTTCCCTTTCCATTGGTTCCGGCAACATGGATTGTAGGGAATTTCAGATGAGGGTCGTTCCATGCATGAGCCAGAGCCAGAGTGGTGGCAAGACCGGGTTTATAAGCACCACTGCCTTGTTTCTGAAACATGGCAGTGCGTTTGAAAAGAAAATCAATAGTTTCTTCGTAATTCATATTAAAAAATTAGCAAGCCTATTACACCGGCGGCAACTATCAGCAAAATAGGATGTATTTTTGTGAAAAGCGACAAGCACAGGGCGGAAGCACACAGAATTACGCTCTTCACCACGTCGGCCGTAGCTGTGCCAAAGTTTGCCTTGTTCATAAGCAGAAGGGCAGCAGAAGCAATCAAGCCGACAACAACCGGTCGGAGACCACTGAATATTCCTTTGAGAGCCACGCTGTTGCGATGCCGCATAATATAGTGTCCCGCATAGCGCACAAGCACAAACGAGGGAAGCACAACCACAAGCGTACAGATGATCGAGCCCAAAATTCCCCAAAAAGGCGAATTGAGAGCCGGAGACGACATCATCGGTGCCACATAACCAATATATGTGGCCGAGTTGATGCCTATAGGACCGGGCGTCATCTGTGAGATAGCCACAATGTCGGTGAAAGTCTGCTCGCTTATCCAGCCGGGAGTAACGATTTCATTTTCTATGAGAGCAAGCATGGCATAACCGCCGCCAAACCCGAAAAAGCCGATTTTTAGGTAGCTCCAGATAAGTTTGAGATAGATCATTGCGCACCTCCTTTCTGCTCATAAAGCCGCTTGTGGGCCCGCATGGCAAAATAATATCCGGCAGCACCGCCAATCACTATATACAAAATAGGATTGGACACCACCGGCAACTTCGACCATACCGCCAATGCCACGAGCACAGGAATCCACACCATTTTCCATCCCATGTTGATGGAGCGGGCCGTGGTGAACACCGGAGCTATGATGAGTGCCACCACCACGGGGCGTATGCCCTTGAAAATTGCCGTTAAAGTGGGATTCTGCGTAATTGCTTCCGGGGTAAGAAAGATAGCAATCAGCAAAATAATCAAGAAGCTTGGCATAATGGTGCCGGCAGCAGCCGTGAGAGCACCGCGCAGTCCGCGCAGTTTGTCGCCCACAACCACCGAGATGTTGACAGCCAGAATGCCGGGCAAGGACTGTGCTACAGCAAGAAGGTCGAGGAACTCATCCTTCCCGAGCCATTGGCGGCGTTCTACCACCTCTCGCTGTATTATACTGATCATAGCCCAGCCGCCACCAAAAGTGAAGGCTCCTATTTTTGCAAAACAAAGAAATAAATCTCTAAGCATGATTTTTCAATCAAATTCCACAACTGTAATGCCGGGTCCTCCAAAACGCACATCCTCGTCGTGGTAGCAGCGCACAGCCCCCACGGTGTCGAGATAGCGGCGTATGTACTGGCGTAAAGCTCCGGTTCCGGTGCCATGAAGGATGCGCACGCGGCTGCTGTTGAACTGTATAGCATCATCGATATAGTACATCACCGCCTGCACGGCCTCGTCGGCACGCATGCCGCGCACATCGATTTCGTGGCTGAACTGCAGCTGGCGCTCGCGGTTGGCATCGCTCGTCTGCGATGATATATAGCTCGTTCCTCCGGTCTTGCCCGAAGCCTGACGTATGGTGCGTTTAAGCTTGTCGAGCTTCACAGTAGTTTTCATCTGTCCGAATACCACCACGACATTTTTACCCTGAATTTGCTCTATGGTGCCCACAGTGTTACCACCATCGGCCAGCACAACATTGTCGCCCACCTGCAGTGGCTGCTCTGCAGCAGCTTTCGGTGTTTTAGGTTTGGGCTGAACCTTTTTTGGAAGCTTGCGGTCGAGCAAGGGATGCTTGTCGGCAATATCATTTTTTTCAAGCTGCATGCGGTCTTCTTCCAGCTTTCGGCGCGCCTGGCGCGTGGCCTCTTTCTCGGCCTGCGCGCTGCGTATGTCGCGGATAGTACGTTCTATGGTGGCATTGCTGCCTTCGAGGATGCGTTTGGCCTCGTCGCGCGCCTCGCCAATAATCTGTCGGCGCTGCTGACGCAGGTTCTCCATATCCTCGGCATATCGTGCAAGAGTATCGTCGAGTTGCTTTTCCTTACGGCGAATGTCGGCTCGTTTGTCCTCCCAATATCGGCGGTCGCGTGCAACTTGAAGCAGATAGCGGTCGAGATTCACATAGTCGCTGCCCACAATTTCTTTGGCATCGTTGATAATATCCTCTGGCAAGCCTGTTTTGCGAGCAATCTCAATGGCAAACGAACTCCCGGCCTGCCCGATGGCAAGCTTGAAGAGCGGAGCCATGCGTCCGCGGTCGTAGAGCATCGAGCCGTTGACAAGGCCGGGTGTTGCTTCGGCAAATTCTTTGAGGTTGTGATAGTGAGTGGTTATGACACCCCACATACCTTTGTCGTTGAACTGTCGCAGCAGGGCCTGAGCTATAGCACCGCCAATCTGCGGCTCGGTGCCGCCGCCAAACTCGTCGATGAGGATGAGCGTGCGGTCGTTGCCGTGGTTGAGAAAAAACTTCATGTTGCGCAGGTGCGATGAGTACGTACTCAAATCATCCTCAATCGACTGGTCATCGCCAATGTCGATGAAAATGCTCTCTACCATGCCAATGTGCGAGTTGGAATAAACCGGCGGCAGCAGGCCGCACTGCACCATATATTGAACAATAGCCACCGTTTTGAGTGTCACCGACTTACCACCGGCATTCGGGCCGGAGATGAGCAGAAGATGTTTCTGCGCCGTGAGGCGTATGTCAAGAGGCACTATAGCTTTGCCCTGCTTTTCGAGCGACAATTTGAGCACCGGATGGCAAGCGTGGTACCATTCAAGCTCCATGTCGTCGGAAATCGAAGGCATCTGAGCATCAAGGATACGGGCATATTGCGCCTTGGCATTAATAAAATCGAAAATGCCAAGAAGTTTGAACCCGTCGAGCAGTTCATCAATATAGGGGCGTATGCTGTCGGCCAAAGCCTTGAGAATGCGAACAATCTCGTGGCGTTCATCCATCGCCAGCTCGCGCATGCGATTATTGGCCTCCACCACTTCGGCCGGCTCGATAAAAAATGTTTTACCCGATGCCGACTCGTCGTGAACAATGCCCTGAATCTTGCGCTTGTACATGGGCGCTACCGGTATGACGAGGCGACCGTCGCGCATTGTGGGAGTTGTGTCGGCATCGACGAAGCCGTCGCGCACCGCCGAGGCAATGACGCGGCGCATGGCCGAGGTCATGCTCGCCGCAGCAGCGGCCATGGAACGGCGTATCTGCGCCAACTCGGGCGAGGCATTGTCCTTGACCTGCCCTATGCGGTCCACAATACGGTCGATGGCAGCTGTCACCGCCGGAAAACCGCTCATTTCCTGTGCAATAGTGTCGAGAGCCGGGAATGGCGAACGTCCTTCGTCGTCGCGTTGCTTGTCGAAAAAAGTGGCAATGTCGGCCATTGTGGCCAGCGAGGCCCGCAAGCCCGGCAGCTCGCTCTCAGCAGCCCATGTGCCGGGCACACGCAGCGAAACCAGCACAGAGCGACGATCGTGGATGGCCCCAATAGCAAAACCGCTGTCGGCACTGAGCAGACGCAGCATCTCGGCTGTCTGCTCCAGAGCCGTACGCACTTCGTTGAAGTTGGTCGAAAAAGTCATGGCGGAACAGCAGTCGCGTCCCGGCTGCGACGAGCACAGCCTTTCCACATGCTCGCGCACGACATCGAAGCCTATCTTATGTTCTATCGAATCTGGATATATCATTTCTGCATGGCGCGTGCCAGCGAGCGCTTGTCCTCACGCTCCTTGATGCTCTGGCGTTTGTCGTATTCTTTTTTGCCACGGGCCAAGCCAATGACAAGCTTGGCATAGCCGCGGTCGTTGATAAACAGGCGCAGCGGCACAATGGTGAAGCCGGCATCCTTGCCATTCTTCATCAGCCGCGCAATCTCTTTTTTATTAAGCAACAGTTTACGGTCGCGACGTGCCTCGTGGTTGTTATATGTCCCATAGAAATACTGGGCAATATTCATGTTCTTCACCCACACCTCGCCGCGGTCGGTAACATAGCAGAATGTATCCACCAGAGAGGCATGGCCCGTACGGATACTCTTGATTTCGGTGCCCGTAAGCACAAGCCCCGCCGTGAATGTTTCAACAATCGCATAGTCGAACGTTGCTCGACGGTTTTTGATGTTTATATCTTTTTGTTTCATTGCGTCACAATATAAATAAGGTAATAAATGCCCAACGGTATGGCCACCGTTACACCGGAAGCTATACCAAGGAAACGAACCTCCTCGCGCCGGGCAATGCCCAGATAGCTGTAAGCCTTCGATAAGACTAAAACAACATAGAGGGGCAAAAAGTCGAGTACAATCAGATGCCACGGCAAACAATTGGACACCGTGCGGAACACAAGCATCATGCCCAGCGATGCAAGAATGAGCACCGATGCTCGTCGATGGTCGACAACAGCCACCGACAGTCGTGCCAGATAGACATCGAAAATCAACTTGGCAAGATAAAAAGCCACAAAATAAGCCCCGAACGTTGCCAGAGCGCGCACAATAACCGCTGCCGGAGATTCTTCAACATGATAGACCAACGAAAAAAAAGTGGTGCCCGTGGCTATGGCCAGCAACGGATAATAGGCTCGCCTCAAAATGTCTTGAGGGTCCGGATCGTCCTTGCCAAGGTCTTCCCACCCTTCGCGCGGAGAGAGCATCAATTGCAACAAATATATGAGAAACTTTACCATAATCTACTTCGTTCTACCCTGCCGGGGAGTTTGCGAGTACAAAATTACGAAAAAGTAGGCGTATTATTATTTGCTAATGCAAAAAAAAATTCCTAACTTTGCACTCCGAAACACAGCGAAAACAAAAAACGAAATAATATACGGCAATGAAAAGAACATTCCAACCCTCTAATCGCAAAAGAGTTAACAAGCACGGCTTCCGCGAAAGAATGTCGACACCCAACGGCCGCAAGGTTCTTGCCCGTCGTCGCGCAAAAGGTCGCTACTCACTGAGTGTATCAGACCACATCGCAAGCAAATAAGCTCGTTGACTTCACACCCCACAGCGCCTCCGAAAATGGTGGCGCTATTTTTTTGCCCGGACAGATGGCTCACTCATCTTCCGAAAACCAGCCCCGATGACCCGCTCCGAAATTTTTTTGAAAAAAATCGTCAAAAAATTTGCACAGTAAAAAAAAAGGTACTAACTTTGCACTCGCAAAAGGGAAACAACCCCGAGCCACATTGCCTTGTGGTGTAATGGTAGCACGTCGGATTCTGGTTCCGCCTGTGAGGGTTCGAATCCTTCCAAGGCAACTCAAAGAAAGAGCTAAGTCGCTGAGATTTAGCTCTTTCTTTATTTTTATCCCGCCGCGAAATGTTAAAAATTGTAATTTTGATACAAATTTGATACAATTGTCCCGGAATGCGTGGTTTATAAAGATTCACAATCGTATCAAAAATAGATATGAGAACTATCATTGGGTATCGCGTGTTTATGTTATCGAGTGCTAAGATTTAACAAAGATTCAACAAGGCTGTTTGAGTTTGATTGGCTCTCATCATTAATAACACTTAATGTAACACCCGCAAATGCCAAACCCTACGACATTACGAGATGTTGTGCCAATATTGGAAGACCTGAGGCAGCTCACGAAAGTTCCGCTGGTAGCCAAACAGGATACAATTCTGTACAAGCGAATTGCCGAGGCCACCAGTAAGCTTTGCTCTATCGACATCGAAAATGCTATCATCGAATCTCACGCCTCCGGAGAAATCGGAAAGGTGCAAGCTGACCAAACCAGAAATTACTGTGCTGAGATTGCGACAAGAATAGATACATTCCAGAATGTATTCTATAAATTGGACAAAGAACGTAAAAATAAATCCAAGGCAGATATGATAGATCAGTATGAAAGTAACCACTTCCTTAAAGAGGTGGAGATGTTCTATATGATTGCCGCTCACTATGAGTACGCGCTAAAGGCTTGTCGCAAAATCCCGGTGCCTGATGATTGGACAATAGATAAGTACAAACAGGAAATCGAGTTATTCCATATGGCCGACACTCGGGAAGGATGGCTTGAAAAGAAACGCGAGTTTCTTA
>CAJUAR010000057.1 GCA_910584495.1 uncultured Muribaculaceae bacterium | reverse complement strand
TGCGACCTTTGGGTTATGAGCCCAACGAGCTACCACTGCTCCACCCCGCGGTGTTTTGACGCTGCAAAATTACTGCTTCTATCTGAATTGTCCAAATGCTTTAACATAGTTTAACAACAATCCCTGCTTTATTTTCCTATTGACAAACTTACAACTGCTGAAGAGTTGCTCATTTTTGCTTTTATGAATCTATCATTGTGAGCATAATTATTGCCCAATTCATCATAGTACACATCGAGGCATATTTTTACGATTGCATAAACCTGTTCATCGGCGAAAAATGATTAATTTTGCAGACTAATTAAATTTAAATGAAGATGAACAGACTGATGACGATGTTGCTCTTGCTCGCGGCTTTGACCGTTGCTGCTGCAAAACCGGGAGTTATTGCGCACCGAGGCTACTGGAACGCGCCCGGCTCGGCAAAAAATTCGATTCGAGGTCTTATCAAGGCCGATTCGATAGGGTGCTACGGTTCGGAGTTCGACGTGTGGGTGACGGCCGATGATGTGCTGGTGATCAACCACGATGCAGTAATCAACGGGCTTGATATTGAGCATTCCACCGCTGCCGAAGTCTTGGCTCAAAAGTTATCGAACGGCGAGACCGTGCCTACGCTTGAGCAGTTCCTGACCGTTGCCAAACCGTTGAATGTGCGGCTTGTGTGCGAAATCAAGGCCCACGACAGCAACCGCCGTCAGGAAGAAGTGATTCGTCGCACTCTTGCCATGATGAAACAGTTCGGACTTGAGGACCGGGTGGAGTATGTCACTTTCTCCCGCAACGGTTTGCTGTCGCTCATCAAGCAGGTGCCGGCCGGGACAAGTGTTCAGTATCCTGCCGGAGATGTGCTTCCCGAGCAGATGGCTGCCTGGGGAGGTCATGGGCTGAACTTCCGTTGCAAAGTTCTGATGAAGAATCCCGACCTTATCCGCCGTTGCCATGATGCCGGCATAAAGGTGAAGGCATGGAAAATAACCACGCCTGAACAAATGAAATGGTGTGTAGATAATGGAGTGGATTTTATCACATCCGACGACCCCGAGATGCATCTGGATATGCTTAGTAAAATGGATTGACAAAAAAATGGAAATACTCTACGAGGACAATCATATTATTATTGTAAACAAGGCTGCCGGCGAAATTGTGCAGGGCGACAAAACCGGCGACAAACCACTGAGCGAATTGCTCAAAGAATATATCAAAAAGCGCGATTCCAAGCCCGGAAACGTGTTTATGGGTGTTGTGCACCGTCTCGACCGCCCGGTTAGCGGAGTGGTGATGTTTGCCAAAACGTCCAAGGCTCTTTCGCGCCTCAATGCCATGTTCGCTGCCGGCGACGTGCACAAGACCTACTGGGCCATCACCCGCAATGCTCCCTCCGAAACCGAAGCGGTGCTGACACATTGGATTACTACCGTTGAGCGCAGCAACAAATCGTATGCTTCGGCGCAGCCCAAGCCCGGAGCAAAGGAGGCAAGGCTCTCCTATAAGCTTGTGGCAAAGAGCGACCGTTATAATCTGCTCGAAGTAAATCTGATGACAGGACGCAAACATCAGATCCGTGTTCAGCTGTCATCCATAGGCTGTCCGGTGAAGGGCGACCTTAAATATGGCGACAAACGCAGCAACCCCGACGGCAGCATCTCGCTCCATGCACGCCGCATCTGTTTTGTCCATCCCGTATCGGGCAAGCAAATCGATGTTACGGCCCCTGTGCCTGACGACACCTTGTGGAAAGCACTTGAAGAAAATGTAAAAGATTGAATATGAATACACCTAAGATAGTATTTTTTGGAACACCTGAATTTGCGGTTGCCAGTCTGTCGGCTCTTGTTGAGGGAGGATATGACGTTGCTGCCGTAGTAACAATGCCCGACAAAGCATCGGGGCGCGGCATGCACACCACATTCTCCGCCGTCAAGCAATATGCCGTGGAGCACGGTCTGCCTGTCCTTCAGCCTGTGAGCCTCAAGGATGCCGAATTTGTGGAAGAGCTCCGCAGCATAGGGGCCGACTTGTTTATTGTCATTGCATTCCGCATGCTTCCCGAAGTGGTGTGGACCATGCCGCCGATGGGCACCTTCAACCTTCATGGCTCGTTGCTTCCGCGCTATCGCGGAGCCGCTCCCATCAATCGCGCCATTATGAACGGCGATGCCACAACCGGCGTAACCACTTTCATGCTCAAGCATGAGATTGACACCGGCGACATACTTGCGCAGCGTAGTATTGAGGTGGGTCCCGATGAAAATGTGGGCTCTGTCTACGACCGTCTTATGGCCATTGGAGCCGAACTGACCGTTAAGACCGTCGACGACCTTGCTGCCGGATGCCTCAAGCCCGTGCCTCAGGACAGCCTGGCAGATGTAGAGCCATGCCCCGCGCCGAAAATATTTAAAGAAGACTGCCGCGTCGACTGGCATGGCAGTGCACAGCAAGTCCACAATCATGTCCGAGGCCTCTCGCCTTATCCTGCGGCATGGACCCCTATGACATTTGGCGGCTCTGAGGGACAGCCCGAAACAACCGTTAAAATTCTGGCGACACGTCTTGTCCCCGAAGCTCCGTCCCTTGCCCCGGGCGAACTGCAGATTAGCGGCAAACGGGCTTTCTGCGGCACCGCCGACGGAGCTGTCGAGCTTTTGAGCGTGCAGCCGGCAAACAAAAAGGCTATGAGCGGTGCCGACTTCCTTCGCGGCCTCAGAATTGGCGAAAACGGCAGGAATCCTTGGTTTGTATAGCTTTTTAACAGCTTTTAATCTATTATTTGGCTGCAAAACCTCGCAGATTCGCAGAAAAAAGCGTAACTTTACGGCATCAAAGAAATCTACGTGCGCGACGTTTTGCTCTTCAATGAACAATAGCCGCGAAAAAAGTGTTGAATATAGAAAATAACATCGGCGTGTCCCGCACGCCAAATGGTTCAAGACTATCAACTACACTTCAAATAACAGCAGAACTATGAGCTCGGAAGATTATTCTAAAAGACCAGACCACCGCAGCACCGACGGTGCCGGCAAGGCTAACAATATTATGCGCGCGATTTTCGGTATCATTATGATTATCGTCTATGTCGGCATGGGTGTACTGTTGCTGATTAATTTCTTCAATTGGGGCGGCGACTGGGCATGGACACGCTATGTTGTCGGCGTGGTGCTTGTAATCTATGGCGTTTGGCGTGCCTACAGGCAGGTCAAAGGTATTGATGAATATATTTAGGACTATATGACAGGACACAAAATAACTCAACTTTTAGCCGTTGGCGCCGGGGCTGTCCTTGCCTTGGCGTTGACTTCGTGCCTAAAATACGAGAAAGACCCTCATTCGTCGACATCGGGCACCACAACCATGGTGTGCGACGACAGTTTTGAAAATATCTTCAAGCAGGAAGTGGATGTGTTTGAGTACCAGTATCCCGATGCCCACATTCTTGTCCGATACGGCACTCAGGCCGAGGCTTTCGATTCGCTTTTCAGCCTCAATACCCGCACCATCGTGGCCTGTCGCGACATTACACCTCAGGAAAAGAAAGCCCTCAAGGCCAGATATAAAAACGAACGCGGAGCCAACGTCAACGTACGCTCGGCAAAAATTGCCGTCGATGCCGTGGCTTTCATCGTAAATCCCAAAAACAATGTGGAGAAAGTGTCCGTCAAAGAGCTTGGCGACATCCTTTCCGGTTCAACCAACGAGTGGAACCAGCTCCAGCCTTCGGACCGTGGCAAAATCAAAGTGGTGCTCGACAAGTCCGGCTCCAGCCTTGCCACATATCTGAGCGATTCGCTCCTTCAGGGGCAACCGCTGGGTCCGACAGTCTTCGCAGCCGGCTCGGTCCAAGATGTGTTCAATGTGGTTGAAAAGGACCCGAATGCGATTGGCGTACTCGGCGTGAGCTGGATTACTTCCGACCTCGACAAACCCGATGTGAGCCGCGAAGACCTTGCCAAGAGCGTACTCGGTGACGAACCTGTGATCGGCACCGGCCTTAGCCAGCGTGTGAAAGTGCTCAAGGTCTATCGCCCCGGCTATGCCCAGGCCTACAAGCCATATCAGCAATATATATTCGATGGTTCCTATCCTCTGTTCCGTCAGATATGGATGATTACCACAGCATCGACATCAAATGTCGCCGGTGGGTTCTATTCATTCGTCACCGGGCCGATAGGGCAGAAAATCATTCTTAAAACGGGTATACTCCCGGCTCATGTGCGAAACATACAGGTGGAATTGCCCGACAGCAACTGACACCTTGCCACCTCAAAAATACAGTGTAAAAAATAATAAACTATATCTAAGTCAATAACAGATGAAAATCAAATTTTTCTTCTCCTTGCTCCTCGCCGGCGCTCTCGTTGCCGGTGCTCAGACGCAAGGCTACAAGGACGGCATTGAATATTACAAAGCCGGTCAGTTCGACAATGCTAAGACCATCCTTGAACGCACCCTCAACGATGCCAACACCGATAAGTCGCTGGCTTATTACTATCTCGGACAGGTGAATTTGGCCAAAGGTGACAAAGCTGCCGCTCAAGCCGATTTTGAAAAAGGCCGCGAGCTCAATCCCGCTAACGGTTACAACTATGTGGGCCTTGGTGCTGTGGCTCTGCTTAACAAAGACACGGACAATGCTCAAGACTACTTCAAAGAAGCCCAAAAGCTTGCCAAGAAAAATGCCGAACTCACCGTGGCTATAGCTCGCGCTTACTACAACGCCGACCCCGTTGCCTATGCAAAAGAAATTGACAAAAACCTTCTCAAAGCACATAAGGACAGCAAGGACAAAGAACCTTCGATTTACGTGCTCGAAGGCGATATGAAATACGACAAACAGGACTTCGGCGGTGCTGCACAGCAGTACGAACAGGCAATTACCTTCGACCCCAACAATTCCGAAGGCTATGTGAAGTTTGCTAACGCTTATTTCTTTGTAAACCGCGACTTCGCCATCCAGAAGCTCGAAGAACTCTTGAGCCAGCAGCCCCAGTCGGCCATGGCACAGCGCGAGCTCGCCGAGAAATACTTCAAGGCCGACCACTGGCGCAAAGCCTCCGACCTCTACGGCAAATACATTCAGAACCCCAACCACTTCCCCGAAGACAAGGCCCGTTATGCCGTGCTTCTCTACTGGGGTGAGAAATATCCCGAATCACTTGCCATCGCCAACGAAATCCTTGCCGCCGACGCTTCCAACTTCCTGATGCAGCGTGTGCGCTTCCTCGACCAGACCAAAATGGGTGACTTTGCAAATGCTGTGGCAAGTGCCGAGAAATTCTTTGCAGACAATGCCGGCGGTAACTTCACCACCAACGACTACGTGACCTATGCCGAAGCCCTCACAGGCAACGGTCAGGATTCTCTTGCAGTCGTACAGTATGAAGTGGCTGCTCAGCGCGACCCCGACAATGGCGAACTCCTCAAAAATCTAAGCTCGGTTTACTCCAACAACAAACAGTATGGCAAAAGTGCCGAAGCTTATGATGCTTACCTCAAACTGCAGGAGAAACCCTCGCTCAACGACCTTTTCGACATGAGCCGCCGCTACCTCAATGCTGCCGCTTCCGAAAACGACACCGTTCAGGCAAAACAGCTCGCCCAGCGCGGTATTGAATATGTCGACCAGGTTATTGATCGCACTTCCGAAGTGCAGCCGGTGATGTATCAGCGTAAGGCATTCCTCGAAATCTCTGGCAACAACAAACGACCCAACGCCGCAGCTGTCGAAGCTCTTGACAAAATGCTTGAAATCCTCGATGCAAACCCCGCAAACATGGATCCTGCCAATCCTCAGAACCAGCTCAACCTCTACTCGCAGGCATATGCTTTCAAACAGGCCTATGCCAGCATTATCGGCGACAAGGAAGCTCACAAGCTCTGGGGCGAAAAATATATTGCCATCAAAGAACTGATGACTCCCAAACAGTAAACTTCTTCATTGTTAAATAAGAGGGGGCTCGGGGCTTGTTCTCCCGGCCCCCTCGTTTTGCCAAGCACAGTAGCACAACATTCAACTTCAACATTAACCTATGGGCCTTGCACCTTTGGCCGAACGAATGCGGCCCCAAACACTTGACCAATATATAGGCCAGCAACATCTTGTTGGACCCGGCGGCATTTTGCGCCGAATGATAGAGAGCGGAAATGTGTCGTCGTTCATTCTTTGGGGACCTCCGGGGGTGGGTAAAACGACTCTTGCCCGTATTATTGCCAATAGCACACGCAGCTCGTTTCACACTCTGTCGGCAGTTACGTCGGGTGTGAAGGAAGTGCGCGAGGTCATTGAGCGTGCACGTGCCGAAGCAGGTGGTATGTTCAGCCACGGTCGTCCCATTCTGTTCATTGATGAAATTCATAGGTTCAGCAAGTCGCAGCAGGACAGCTTGCTCGGTGCAGTGGAGAACGGAACTGTTACCCTCATTGGCGCCACGACCGAGAATCCATCGTTTGAGGTTATAAGGCCATTGCTTTCACGTGCGCAGGTCTATACTCTCAAATCACTCGGCGAGAGCGATTTGAAAGTCCTTCTTGATCGCGCCATTACGACCGACGAAGTACTGTCGCATACAAAGGTGAGGGTGGAGCAGACCGATGCTCTTTTCCGTTATAGCGGAGGCGATGCACGCAAATTGCTCAACATTCTCGATTTGCTTGAGCAGTCAACAGCTTTAGGCGAGGAAATGGTAATCAACGACGAGGTGATTACCGAACGGCTGCAGGAGAACCCCGCCGCCTACGATAAAAACGGAGAGATGCACTACGACATCATTTCGGCATTTATCAAAAGTATTCGTGGCAGCGACCCCGATGCCGCCGTCTATTGGCTGGCCCGTATGATTGCCGGGGGCGAGGACCCCGAATTTATTGCACGCCGCATGGTGATACTTGCAAGCGAGGATGTTGGCCTTGCCAATCCTAATGCAATGCTTATTGCCAACACCACCTTCGACATCATTCATAAAATAGGCATGCCCGAAGGCCGGATTACGCTCAGCGAATGTGCAATCTATCTTGCTCAGTCGCCAAAAAGCAATTCGGCCTATGTGGCCATCGATGCCGCTTTGGCCGAGGTGGAACGCAGCGGCGACCTTCCGGTGCCCCTTCACTTGCGCAATGCTCCAACATCGTTGATGAAGAAACTGGGTTATGGCACCAACTATCTTTATTCGCACGACTATCCCGGCAATTTTGTGAGCCAGCAGTTCCGCCCCGACCAGATTCGAGAGCAGGAATTTTGGAAGCCCTGCCACAACCCGTCGGAAGACGTGATGTTGCAGCGGCACCTCTCGCGCTGGAACGATGGCAAAACCTACCGATAGCCACGGCAAAATGTCAAAGCCCCGAAAGTCGAACTTCCGGGGCTTTGTTATGGTTGTGGGTGTGGTTTTCAGCCTATGGCTTGGAGCATTGCGTCGAGGGCTTTGCCCAGACCTTCGGCATCCTTGCCGCCTGCCTGTGCAAAACCGGGCTGGCCGCCGCCGCCGCCTTTGA
Source organism: uncultured Muribaculaceae bacterium (assembly GCA_910584495.1). Taxonomy (GTDB): domain Bacteria; phylum Bacteroidota; class Bacteroidia; order Bacteroidales; family Muribaculaceae; genus CAG-873. The sequence goes on along the minus strand of CAJUAR010000057.1, from coordinate 11,814 downwards.
TGTTCTTGGCAGCTTCGCGGACAATCTTGGAGGCATTGAGCCCGTCCGAGGTCAGGTCGTCGGTGAGCATCACTGTGAGCAACGGTTTGCCGGTTCCATCCTTGGTGGCTGCAATGAAGGCTGTTGCTGTGTTCGACAGCTCGCGGATGGCAAAGGCCACGTTCTTCACAACTTCAGGCATGCGCACACCTGTAAGGCTTATGACCTTCACACCGTTGGCGTTGATTTTTGCAGTGTTCAGAAGTTCGCGCGAAAGGTTGTTGACACGTTCTTTGAAGTATTCCTCGGCCTGACGTCGCAGTTCATGATTTTCCTCAATGTTTCGGCGAAGGGTGTCGAGCAGGTTAGGAGCGTTGTTGAACATTGTCGAGATGTCTTTGAGCGTTTGCTCGGCATTGTAGATAAGTTTTTCGACTCCGGGTCCTGTGACGGCTTCGATACGACGGATGCCGGCAGCGATGCTCGATTCAGAAATAATTTTGATCATGCCGATGTTGCCTGTGTTGGGCACATGTGTGCCGCCGCACAGCTCGACTGAATCGCCGTAACGGATCACACGCACATCGTCGCCATATTTTTCGCCGAAGAGAGCCATGGCCCCCATTGCGCGGGCATCGGCAATGGGCATGTGGCGATGCTCGTCGAGGGCTGTAGCTTCGCGCACATATTTGTTGGCGAGTTTCTCAACCTCTTTGATTTCTTCGGGAGTAAGTTTCTGGAAGTGCGAGAAGTCGAAACGCAGCGATTCGGGGCTGACATACGAGCCTTTCTGCTCTACATGTGTGCCCAGCACTTGGCGCAGAGCATGGTGCAGCAGGTGGGTGGCTGTGTGGTTGCGCGAGGTGTTCATGCGAGCCTCGGTGTCGATTTCGGCGCGGAATGTAGCAGCCGGATTGGCGGGCATTTTGGCCACGATGTGCACGGCCACGCCATTTTCGCGCTTGGTGTCGAGCACTTGTGTCTCTTCGCCGCTTGCGGTGTCGACGAGTTTGCCGCGGTCGCCCACCTGGCCACCCATTTCGGCATAGAAGGGAGTTTTGTCAAGAATAATCTGCCAGCACTCGCGGTTTTTCTGTTTCACGTGTCGATAGCGGAGAATGTGACATTCGGCACTGACGTTGTCGTAACCCACAAATTCCTCTTCTCCTTCGTTGACCGTCATCCAGTCGGCAGCTTCTACGGCAGCTGCAGCGCGTGCGCGGTCCTTCTGGGCCTGCATGGCGGCATCGAATTCGGCCTGGTCGATTGTCATTCCATAGTCCTTGAGGATGAGAAGAGTGAGATCGAGAGGGAACCCGTATGTGTCGTAGAGAGTGAATGCCTGGTAGCCGCTAATCTGGCTTTTGTTTTCGGCTTTTGCAGCCTTGGCGGCTTCGTCGAGCATGCGTATACCGTTTTCGAGTGTGCGCAGGAAAGCGTCTTCTTCTTCCTTGATAACTTTCATAATCAAGTCGCGGTTGGCGGGAAGTTCGGGGTATGCCTGGCCCATGCTTTCGATAAGAGTGTCGATGAGACGGTACATAAAGGGCTGCTTCTGTCCCAGGAAGGTGTAGGCATAGCGCACAGCACGGCGAAGAATGCGTCGAATCACATAGCCGGCCTTGGCGTTGGAGGGCAGCTGGTTGTCGGCAATAGAGAACGCGATGGTGCGAACATGGTCGGCAATCACTCGCATGGCAACGTCCACATTGTGGTCATTGCCATATTTCTTTCCTGAAAGATTTGCAATCTTGTCGATTAGCGGGGTGAATACGTCGGTGTCGTAGTTGGAGGTTTTGCCTTGCATGGCCATGCACAGACGTTCGAAACCCATGCCGGTGTCAATCACCTTGGCGGGCAGGGGCTCGAGGCTGCCGTCGGCTTTGCGGTTATACTGCATGAACACAAGGTTCCAGATTTCAATCACCTGGGGGTGGTCTTTATTAACCAGCGAGGCTCCCGGCACAGCCTGCCGCTCTTCGTCGGGGCGGAGGTCGATGTGAATTTCAGAGCAGGGACCGCAGGGGCCTGTGTCGCCCATTTCCCAGAAATTATCGTGCTTGTTGCCGTTGAGAATATGGTCGGCAGGCAGATGCTTTGCCCATATCGAAGCAGCTTCTTCATCGCGTTCGAGGCCTTCGGCGGGCGACCCTTCGAAGACAGTGGCATAAAGATGTCTGGGGTCGAGTCCGAGCACATCGACAAGGTATTCCCAAGCCTGGTCGATGGCCACTTGTTTGAAATAATCGCCAAACGACCAGTTACCGAGCATCTCGAACATGGTGTGGTGGTAGGTGTCCAGACCCACTTCTTCGAGGTCGTTGTGTTTGCCGCTCACACGCAGACATTTCTGCGAATCGGCAACGCGGCGGAATTTTGGGGTGGCGTTGCCCAGAATAATATCTTTGAATTGGTTCATGCCGGCGTTGGTAAACATCAGGGTAGGGTCGTCCTTGATTACCATCGGTGCCGACGGCACAATATGATGGCCATGGTTTTGAAAATAGTCGATAAACGACTGTCGAATTTCCTTGGCTGTCATTGGTTTTTGAGTTGACATATTATATTTGGTTTGATTTACATTGCACAAATGTGTGCAAAAATCATTATCTTTGCACTTTGAAAGTGCAAAATTACAGCAATTTCGGCACAAAAGCAAGAAATAACGGCACGATATGAGCCAGAAAGTCTTTTATAGATATAATCCGGTCACCGAGCAATACGAGCGTGTGTTTCCTGACCGCCGCCACCGCATTTCAGCCATGGCGCGCCCCTATGTCATGGCTTTTGCATTTGTATGCCTGCTGGGTGTCATAGCCTACAATTTGTTTGAGCTGCCTCGCGAGCGGCAGCTGCGCACCGAAAACGATGCTTTGCGAGGACGTGTCGACGTGCTCGAGCACCGTGCCGACGAGGCCGTGGCTGTGATGCACAACCTTGTGGAACGCGACAATAATTTCTACCGTGCCATGATGCAGACCGAACCCTTGAGTGCCGCCCGTCGTTTTGCCGGCCTCGAACGTCAAAAGAAATACGACCGTATAGATTCGCTTTCCGACGAGGCTCTGGTGCATGGTGTGGAACGGAAGCTCGACATGCTCGATCAGATGGTCTACTCACAAATCAAGTCGTTTGATGCTCTTGCTGCTCTTGTCGACAGTCAGAAAACGCGCATAAACAATACTCCCGCCATACAGCCTGTTCCCGAAAAATATCTTCGCACCATGGCATCGGGCTATGGTGTGCGTCTCGACCCTATCTATGGCACGTCCAAGTTTCACGAGGGCATGGACTTTTCGGCTCCTGTGGGTACGCCGGTCTATGCCACGGCCAACGGTCGCGTCCGTACCGCCTCGTGGCAGGGTGCCTATGGCAACATGGTGGAAATCGACCATGGATTCAACTATACCACTCGCTACGCCCATCTGTCTAAAATCATCACTCACGACGGTGCGCTTGTGAAGCGAGGCGACCTAATTGGCCTGGTTGGAAACACAGGTAAGTCGACAGGCTCTCACTTGCATTATGAGGTGCGGCTCCGTGGTGCGCCGCAAAATCCGGTCAACTACTATTTCTTTGATCTTACTCCTGAACAATATGATGAAATCGTGAGCCTTGCCGAGAACGCTGGCCGCGTAATGGACTGATGAGCGAAGATTTCAGCAAATTATTCTACCGCATTGGCGATGTGGGCGAGCTTCTCGACTTGCCTGCCTCAACTTTGCGCTACTGGGAAAAAGAATTTTCCGAACTGCGTCCGCGCCGCAATGCCGGAGGTCTGCGGATTTATTCGGCAAACGACCTTGAGCTGTTGCGACTTATTCGTTTTCTGCTCTACGATAAGGGTTTGACTATTGAAGGCGCAAAGGAGCACCTCAAGCACAACCGTGCCGATATAGAACGAAAACACCAGGTGGTGGAACGTCTCCGCGCCCTGCGACGCCAAATCTCCGACATGCTCGATGCTCTCGGTTCTCGTGGCCTATGACTGTATGTTTGGTGGCGGTAAAAAAGAAAAGGGCTGTATCTCGCGACAGAGCCCTCTATTAATCTACAATCTATAAAAACATATTCTTAGTTCTGTATCCCTCTTTATAAGGGATTCTCAAACAGTTTCGATGCAAAAGTAATAAGAAATATTGGAATATGCAAATAATTGTTACGCAGAAGGAGCGTAAATTGGTCAAAATAGCGTTTTTTTAAGATTATTTACATTCTTACCTCTTCAACTATTGGCCATTATTGAAAGAATTGCTAACTTTGTTGCATAAAACGATAACTATTTCTAAAATGAAAAAAATCTTCAAACTTCTGTTCGTTTGCATAGGGTTGGGCATGCTCGCCTCTGCATGTTCAAGCAGCAATAATGATGACTATGTTACCAAACAAACATTTCCGGAATGTTTTGCCTATGTAGAGGACTATAGCAGCGGTGCATCGGCATATTACAAAAATGTGTCGTATGAAATCACCCTCAATTATACCACAGCGTTGGCCGAAGTTACAGTTTACAACCTCAAGCTCACCGATGGCACTTCTCTTGGCTCGATGCGCATGACAAATCTGCCTTGGCATATCGACAATAATGGATGGATTGAAATAAAAGCCGACCAGGTTAAACCAAGCACAGGTCTTGGCGGTGAGGTTACAGTTACCGGCCTCAAAGTGCGTATTCTCCAGCGCATTATCGGACAGAGCTATATGCCGGCAGTAAGCTTCCGATTTGCTGTAAACCAGCATTTTACAGTCACTTCTTCTACGATGGACCAAGTTACTTTCGGCACCACTGTGAGTGTGAAGGACGGCGGAACTTCGTTCACGACAAAGAACACTTATTATCAGGCAGTTATCGATACAGAGACACGCCAGCTTAAGCTCACCCTTTACAAAGCACAGTTCATCGACAAGATGCCGGCAATGGATATTACTATCAACAATATCCCCTATACCATCGTTTCAAATCGTCTCAAATTCGAGGCTGCGAGCAAAACACCTACCATAGGAGGTGTTCCTTACGATGGCTTCCCAATCACCGACCTTGTGGGTGAAATAGAGTTCGGACAAGCCATGACATTGAATTTCGACTGCCGTCCTCAGACAATGGGTGGAGCCCTCTTCCACGTGGGAGCCGAAACGGGTTATCCACAGGTGGATGCCAATCAGGAATAATTTTAGCATTTAGCGATAATATACCCAAAGCTTCGGAGCGCTTCGGCGTCCCGAAGCTTTTCTTGAACCATTGCAGGACTTTTGATGTTAATAATTAAAGTGGTTAAAAGGGTTATGTGGATAATGGTTATGTGGCTATGACATATCCTGACAAGCCGACAAGTTCTAAGCAAAAATATACACTGACCGAAGCCGGAAAAAACTTGTTCAGAGCTTACTAAATTCTTCGGGGATTTCTATTGAATTAAATTGAATTAAATTTGCAAGGAATTTTGAATTTCCAGAAATTTGTTGTATCTTTGTAATCTGATAACAAACGCAAAGGAGTACAGACATGGCACGACCAATCAAAGAGACCCCGGTGTTAAGGGGAAAAGATGCCGAAAATTTCGCCAGAAGAATGGCGAATCCAGCTCCTGTCAGCAAGTCTGAAAAGGAAGCGGCAAGAAAGGCGTATGAGGCGTTCAAAGCCATAAGCACATTCCCGATGTAATTATGGACTTTGACAAATTCACCTTCCGGCAGATAGATGCCGATACCAAAATAAAGTCATTCGATTGCGGCGATGCCGATTTGAATGACTTTTTGTTTTCCGATGCCGTCAATTACTACAAGTCGATGATGGCGTTGACCTATCTGCTTGAAGACAACGAGGCGGACAAGACAGTAGCATATTATAGTCTGCTCAACGATAAGATTGTGTTCGATCCAGACGAGAAAAAGCTATGGAACCGACTTAACCGCCGTGTAGCCAATTCAAAACGGCGCAAGGAATATCCGGCAGTCAAAATCGGCCGTCTTGCCATATCCAAAGATTACGCAGGCAAGCAGATAGGCCGGTCAATTCTCTTGCAGGTAAAACACGTTTTCGCCACAATGCGTCGAAGTGCCTGTCGTTTCATCACGGTTGATGCATACGCTGCCGCTGTGCCTTTCTATGAGAAATGCGGATTCACGTTTCTTTCCGAGAAAGACAACCACTCTCCAACAAGGGCTATGTATTTCGACTTAATTAATTTCCCGGAGTAATAATAAGGGAACCCGTTGTTCCCCATATGTTGCCTCTTGAACTTTTTCAAGATTCTCCTTGCTAAGATATAGGCTGTATGTCATTTTTTTTTGCTAATTTTGCGCTCAAAATACACGCAAAATGGCATTGAAAATAGCAATCGTGGGCGCTTCGGGCGCCGTGGGGCAGGAATTCCTGCAAGTGCTGGGAGCCAGCAATCTACAAATTGACGAACTGCGACTTTTTGGTTCAGAGCGAAGCCGTGGGCGCCAGTATGCCTTCCGGGGCACAACAACTGAAAAGGTGCGATGCCTTGGCGAAGACCCTCATGCTTTCGATGGTCTCGATTTTGTCTTCGTTTCGGCCGGTGCCGGAGTGTCGAAGCAATATGCCGACCTATTCACATCCGGCGGTGCTGTGATGATAGACAATTCAAGTGCCTTCCGCATGGACAACGACGTGCCTCTGGTGGTGCCCGAGGTCAATGGCAGTGATGCCTTCAACACTCCGCGCAACATAATTGCCAATCCTAACTGTACGACAATCCAGATGGTTGTGGCTCTCGAACCAATCCACCGTCTGTCGCCCATATGCCGTGTGCATGTTGCAACCTACCAGGCAGCAAGTGGTGCCGGAGCTTCGGGCATGATGGAGCTCGAAGCCCAGCTGCGAGCTTTTGTCAACAAGGGAGACATGCCTGTTGAGAAATTTGTTGCCCAGCTGGCGTGCAACCTCATTCCACACATTGATACCTTCACCGACAACGGCTATACACGCGAGGAAATGAAAATGCACTTCGAAACCAAGAAGATTATGCATGCTCCCGACCTCGAAGTGAGTGCAACATGCGTGCGAGTGCCTGTGATGCGTGCCCACAGCGAAGCTATATGGGTAGAGACTGAAGAAGCCCTCGACGTGGAAACTGTCCGCAAAGCTTTTGCCGATGCTCCGGGCATAGTGCTGCACGACCTCCCCGAACCATTAGGTTATCCCATGCCTCTGGATGCATCGCAAACTGATCCGGTCTATGTGGGCCGCATACGTGCCGACCTTGCCAATCCGCGAGGCATCAATTTCTGGTGTGTTGCCGACCAGATCCGCAAAGGCGCAGCCCTCAACGCCGTACAGATTGCTCAGTATATCCTCGACCACCGCTAATAAAAATAATTATTAATTCTAAATTTTTAATTTTTAATTCTTTAGAATGGTTCCGCTTGCGCAAGCACTTGTCACCGAGCCCGTGCAGATTTTTTTCATTGTGCTGGCTATCATCTTGTTTGCGCCCCTGCTTCTAAACAAGCTCAAGATTCCTCACATCATCGGCATGATTGTTGCCGGTGTTGTCATCGGTCCATACGGCTTCAATATTCTTGCCAACGATTCGTCGTTTGCCATCTTCGGCAAGGTGGGCCTTCTCTATCTCATGTTCCTTGCCGGACTTGAAATAGACATGTACCATTTGCGCCTAAACCTGCGGCGAGGTATGTTCTTCGGGCTTCTCACCCTCTTCATTCCCCTTGCTTCCGGTGTGCTGTCGAGCTACTATCTGCTTGGGCTTGGTTGGGCCACATCGTTCCTGCTGGGGGCCATGTATGCCTCTCACACCTTGCTTGCCTATCCGGTGGTGGCTCGTTTCGGTATCGTCAAGGCCCCGGCGGTGCTCATATCCATAGTGGGCACCATCGTTGCCGTTATAGGTGCTCTCCTGGTGCTTGCCGGTGTGGTGTCGGTGCAGGAAGAAGGCTATTTCAATATCGGGGCAATTGCAGCCCTGATGGGGCGCCTGGGCTTATGGGTAGTAGCTTTGCTATATATCTATCCCCGACTGGCCCGCTACTTCTTCAAGAAATACAGCGACAAAGTAACACAGTATGTCTTTGTCCTTGCCCTTGTGTTCTTCGCCGCATGTTCGGCACAGCTCATAGGGCTTGAACCGGTGCTCGGAGCTTTTTTTGCCGGCCTGCTGCTCAATCGCTACATCCCGGTGGCATCGGCCCTGATGAGCTCCATAGAGTTTGTGGGCAATGCCTTGTTCATTCCCTATTTTCTTATCAGCGTGGGCATGATGATCAACCTGCGTGTGTTTGGCGACCTGAACACTGTTTGGGTGTCGCTCATCATGCTGGCTGTGGCTCTTGCTTCGAAATGGCTGCCGGCCTACATCGCACAGCGTTCGGCTTGTCTCGACAGCGACAGCCGCCAGGTGATGTTTGGCCTCACGGCAGCGCACACTGCAGTGGCACTGGCTGTCGTGTCGGTGGGATATTCGCTGGACATGTTCGACGAGCGTATCCTCAACAGCACAATTGCTGTAATTCTTATAACATGCGCAGCCGCCCCGCTCATAACTTCGGCCGCGGCCGGACGGCTTAAACTTAAAATGCTCGATTTCGAGCCTGTTGCAGCAAAGGGACCGCGCTCGCGTGCCAACAACACGCTCATTGCCGTTGCCAATCCGGTGACTTCTCCGGCTTTGGTAGAACTTGCCGTGCTTATGCGCAACTATCGCGGCTCGCACAAATTTTATGCGCTCCATGTGCGCAACGACAATTCGCCGGCAGCAAAGTCCGTATCTGAGAACTCGCTGGCCACTGCGCGGCGCACTGCTGCTGCTGCCGACACTGTGATAGAGGGCCTTGACCGCTACGATCTCAATATCGTCACCGGCGTGCTCAACGCCATTGAGGAACGCGACATAACCGAGGTGATTCTGGGCATGCACCGTCGTGCTACGGTCATCGATTCTTTTTTTGGCTCGAAGGTGGAGCAACTGCTGCGCAGCACCAACCGCATGGTGATGATTGCCCGCTGCTTCATCCCGGCAGGCACCATTACCCGCGTTGTGGTTTGGGTGCCGCGTGGTGCGCAGTACGAAACCGGTTTCAATCGTTGGGTGCGCGCCGTGTCGCGCCTCACCCGCCAGGTTGGCTGTCGCATCATCTTCTGTTGTCCGCCGGAACTGCAGCCTCTCATCCGCGGTGTCATATATTCCGAAAACTATGGCATACGCTGCGAGTTCCGCACCACCAATGGGGGTGACGACCTTATTTTGATTACGAAGGACATTATGGACGATGATCTCTTTGTTGTTATCGGTGCCCGTGCCCAGTCGTTGAGCTACAGCCCCGAGATGGCCGAAATGCCTGCCTTCTTGCAGAGGTACTTCTCTCGCCATAATCTCATGGTAATCTATCCCGAGCAGTTTGGCGAGGCTCCGGTACTGACTTCTTTCACCGACCCCTTGGCTTCTGACATCGCTCACGGTGCTTCGCCGCTGACGCTCAAAATCCGTGCCGCAGCGCGCAAGATGCGTCTTTTCACTAACAGGCTATTACAGAAATGAACATCATAGAGCTTCACGACCTCGACTGTGAGGGCATCGGCATGTTTACAAGCCTCACAGAGGCCCAGCTGCGCAACGCCGCCGAGGCCGACAGCGGTATTTTTATTGCCGAAAGTCCAAAGGTTATTCGCGTGGCTCTGGCGTGCGGCATGCAGCCGGTGGCTCTCCTGTGTGAGGAGCGCCACATCACCGGCGATGCCTCCGACATTATTGCCCGGTGCCCCGACATACCGGTTTATACCGGCAGTCGCGAGCTGTTGTGCCGCATCACAGGTTATACTCTTACACGAGGCGTGCTTTGCGCCATGCGGCGGCCGCAGCTGCCAACGGTGGCTGTGGCTTGCGCCGGAGCACCGCGTGTAGCCGTCATCGACGGCGTGTGCGACACCACCAATATAGGGGCAATTTTCCGTTCGGCTTCGGCTCTTGGCGTGGGGGCGGTGCTTCTCACTCCCTCCTCGTGCGACCCTCTCAACCGACGGGCTGTGCGCGTGAGCATGGGCACGGTGTTCACTGTGCCATGGACCTACCTGCCCGCCGAAGGGGCCTACGACATATTGCGGGAATCAGGATATAAAATAGCCGCTCTTGCTTTGTCCGACAACAGCGTGCCCATCGATGACGCTGCACTGTGTGCCGAGCCTCGGCTTGCACTTGTCTTAGGCACCGAGGGCGACGGCTTGAGTCGTCAGGCCATAGAAGGAGCCGACTATGTGGCACGCATCCCCATGTCGCACGGCGTGGACTCGCTCAATGTGGCAGCCGCTTCGGCCGTGGCTTTCTGGGCAACGCGTCATCGGTCGGCATAGTCGCCGAGGCGTTCGTTGTACTCGTCCAGTTTGTGATAGAGGCGCGTGTTGTCCTCGTCGAGAATCCCGGAGGCGTTAGCTTCGTAGAGTGCCGAACCGAGGGTGAACATATAGCCGAAGCGTTCCATGTATTCGGGGTTGGCGGTGAGGCTGCGCCAAGCCTGGCCGCGGTCGGTTTCCGGTGTGTGCTCTATCTGTTCGGCCTGCGCCACGAGATATTTCAATATCTGCTCGTTCTGGCTGATCATCAACCGGTAGTCGCGTTGCGTCAACTCTTCGTGCTTCTCAATCTTCGATGCCAGCGAGCGACAAAGCTCACTGTCATAACTGTCGCCGCCGTGCGAACAGGCTGTGACAATGACCGTGAGTAATAAAACTAAGAATATTCGAAACAATTTCATTTTCTATAGTGATGGTGCAGAAATTATACGATATAATAATAAAGCCCTCTGCCCTCCGAAAGTTCAAAGTTACACAAAAAAAACGTAACTTTGCACTCTAAACCCACCAAACATGCGCATAGACATCATCACCGTACTGCCCGAAATGTTCCAATCGCCCTTTGGCTGCTCCATCATCAAGCGAGCTTGCGACAAGGGCCTCTGTCAGATTGAGGTGCACAACCTCCGCGACTACACCACCAACCGCTACCGCAAGGTCGACGACTATCCTTTTGGAGGCGAGGCCGGAATGCTCATTCAGATTGAGCCTGTCGACCGCTGTATTTCGGCCCTAAAAGCACAGCGCCACTACGACGAGGTGATTTTTACTGCTCCCGACGGCGAAATTTTCAACCAGCGCACGGCCAACGAGCTGTCGATGATGGAAAATATCATCATTCTTTGCGGGCATTATAAAGGGATAGACTACCGTATACGCGAGCACCTCATCACTCGCGAAATTTCCATTGGAGACTATGTGCTTACCGGCGGCGAAATGCCGGCGGCAATCATCACCGATGCAATTGTGCGCCTCCTGCCGGGGGCCATCGGCGACCTGGAGAGCGCTCTGATGGATTCCTTCCAGGACAACCTCCTCGAACCGCCAATCTACACCCGCCCTGCAGAATACAACGGATGGAAAGTGCCCGACATACTCCTCTCTGGCCATCAGGCCAAAATCGACGAATGGCGCCACGAGCAAGCCCTTGAGCGCACTCGCCGCCTCCGCCCCGACTTGCTGAAATAACTCAGCCCGTCGGCGGCGTGGTGTTGTGTGGTGTCCCACATGTCGGTTGTTGCTCGGTACAGATATCGCCGTAGCTCCGTAGTCCGCTTATTTTTTGCAAAATATTGTGCAATATTTTGCAAAAATAGAAAAATATTGTACATTTGCGGCAGAAACCTCTAATACCTTCCGGCTATGAAGCCAAATCTGTTCATCACCAACCAAGCCAAATGTCAATAGGGCGAAATGGTGAACCAATCGTTCACTCATTGTCGAACAGGCACTAAGCCAACAACAAACCTCCGGATTGACTCCGTCAATCCGGAGGTTTGTTGTTG
>CAJUAR010000056.1 GCA_910584495.1 uncultured Muribaculaceae bacterium | reverse complement strand
ATTCGATATGAAACCCGCTTCGCGCATATTGCTCCTGTTGTTCGCCGCCGCCCTCACCCTGGCTGCGGCTTGCAGCCGCAGCGCCTTCGACGCTCAGGTGGAGCGTGCAGAAACGTTGATGGATTCCGCGCCCGGCAGCGCAATGGCCATCGCCGAAGCCTTGCAGCCGACCGGACGCGCCGAGAAAGCCCGCGCCGCCCTCCTCCTCACCAAAGCCCGCTACAAAGCCTACATCCCCCTAACCAACGACAGCCTAATCTCCATCGCCGCAACCTACTACTCCGGCCGCAACGACTCCCTCGAAACCCAAGCCCTATTCCTCCTCGGTGAGACATATTATGAAAAAGGTGAATACGGACGTGCATTGCTTGCAGCTTTGAAAGCGGAACGAAAGGCCGTTATCAATCAGAGCTGGTTCAACGCCGGAAGGACTCACAGATTGATTGCACAAATATATGCTGAAAATTTTTCATTTTCAAACGAATATAAACATCGCATTAAAGCTTCTGACTTCTTCACAAAAGCTTCTAAACGAGAATACGCACTGTGGGAAAAGTTGGATGCGGCAATGGCTGTAGCAAGTTCACACAATCCTGAAAATGCTAAAATTCTACTCAATGCCATTGCCGAGGATACATAGATATGCCCGACAATTTCAAAGGCAGATTTCATAGATACAGTGCTGTGGTTTCCATACTTGCCAGTGAATACGAGGCGGTTATCAATCAGATGAATGATGCCCGTAAATTTAATGGTTGCTATTCTTCCCACGATTATTCAACACTCGCCCGCGCTTACAGCCATCTGGGAAAACCGGATGAAGCCACATTATATATAGATTCTGCAAAAGCAACCGCATCTTCGTTTTCGGATCAAGGCAATATATATATCGCGTTAAGCGAACTTGCCGACAGAAACGACAAAGATGAAGCCAACAAATATCTAAGGCTATATTTGCAGCTTATCGAACCCAAAATGGACAGCATTATTGCTTCGCCTATCGAAAACCTGACTATAGATTTTTATAACGATGAAATCAAACAGGAGAATGCAATCAGGGCTAAGTACAATACAATAATGATTTTGTCGATTACGATCCTTGTTTTGATACTTATATTCCTTTCTCACAGATTATATAAGAGAAAAATAAGCATCCATCTACAAAAGGAGCGCATCCAACAACTTGTTTTGGAATTAGAAGCCATCAAAGATGCCCAGAAAGAATTCTCTTTAGGAAAAAATGATTTTTACCAAACTCTTGAAAGCAATCTGAAAACTATTGAACTGATTGGAGAACAATATTTCAGGGATTCCAAGTCTTCTTACCCCAGTGAAAACACATCAAAGATTAAAGAAATCATTGATTCGTTCGGTAGTGACTCAATGATTTCCAAACTTGAAAAGGTCATCAACGAAAACCACCCGGGCCTTATCGATGAAGTCAAAGCCAATTATCCCAAAATGTCAGGGAAACAAAAAATGCTGCTTTACTATAGCATCCTCGGCCTTTCCTCCGAAGCAATATGTGCCATTGTTTCCATAAAAGAGATGAATGCGCTCTATGCATTACGAAGCAGACTTCGCAAGACTCTCGCTTCGAATCCATCTTCTTCGTATGATTTATTAGTCTCTTTCCTCAAAATAGCCAAGTAAACGCCATCTTACTTGCAAAAAAAACGTTGCGGCAACGCTCTGATTGCCAGCACGATACAGTGGCGTAAGAAATTAATTTCTTACGCCACTGTAATATGTTGCATATCAACTGTTTACAGAAGCCTAAAAATGCGGACGTAAGATTCGGTAAATGTCATTTTTAACAAAAAAGTCTTTATTGTAATCTAAATAAGGACTATATTTGCAGCGAACTAAAAAAACAATTTCAATAATGAAAAAGTCTCTTTTTTTTATTTTTGCTGATAACAATCACGGCAAGTTATATAAATGCCGAAGATATCACCCGAGACCCCGGTGGAGGCAAACCTATTGTAGTCGTTCCAAATCCTAACGACAAGCCAAACGGTAAACCAAGAATGCCCGCCAAAGTTCCATTCGACTGCTGGTCGAACAATGGATATGTTTCCATCATTTCGGAATATCCAATTCAACCGTATGTCCAAATCTATACATCTGACACAGAAGAAATCATTGTATCCACCGCATGTGCAAGTCGGGAATTTGTACAATATATCGATGTCGAACCCCAAAACACCGCCCTCATTGCATCGAGCTGCACAAACGAAGCTTCGCTGCAAGGTGAATAAGATTAATCATCTTCAACCACTTATAATAAACTTATCCATATGAAGAAATTAGCATCAATATTGATTCTGTCCGCTATGGTTTTCGGAGCTTGTTCAACTCAGGAAACCATGTCTGACATAACAGACAAAGCGTTGGAAATTAACGAAAACGGAAGCGGTTCAAAATCCGGTTCAACCACGACGGATTTAAAAGGTAATCTGGACGAAGCCCTTGTCAACGACATTGTTGCAGGAACAAAAGAAATTGGGTTCAAACACATTGGCGTTGATCTCTACCATGACTACGAGCAAGCTCCTGGCATGTTCATCGAAGCGGAGAATATCAATCCGAACCTGCCGAACAGATCCGAAGACAATATCTTCTCCGACACTATTCTATTCAAGAACGGCAAAGCCATATATCAACCAGTGATGTTCGCAATAGGGCTTCGTCGCAATCCTGTAAGTGAAGTATGGCTTTATTACTGCCGGGACACAGGAAAGACAACCAAGCTCTATTTGACAGTCGATTACAACATCAATGTCGAAAACCGTTCAATCAAATTCGAGGATACCTCCCTCATCGACGAACGACAAGCAGAAGGCGTAGTCAGCGAATTGACCGAAAATGGCATGTCTCTATATTTCAAAATCAACCGAGGAGGATGGAATTTCTATCAGGTTGAAAAATACGAAGCTTTCAATATCAGTGAAATTGACATGTCTGATGCCATTATTTTTGAATCGACACGCGAGCTATTCGATTTTGTTCTTAAAACTGCGCGAGCTCATTTCGGTCGTTACATCGACCGCAACCGCGTAAGCAATAAATACTGCATGGACAATCCCAAAGTCATATTGGACAACCCCATTCTGGACATTGACCAAGTAGAAGAATGGGCGAATCGCCTTTAAAGATCACTATAAACAAAAAAATGATGGTGCCTCTTCGCCGCCCGCGTCAACCAGCTGTGACGGTAGTGTAAGATTAGTCATAAATAATTGAATGGGCCGCCGGCGCGATGGTTCGCGTCGGCGGCTTGATTTTTGCGCTTCATTTTTGGCACGTTTTTTGCACCATATTCTCAAATATTTGTATCTTTGCAAGATAAATCACACTATACACAAATCAATGCTATGAACCGACTGTTATTGACAGTGCTCGCCCTTGTGGCCGCCACGGGGCTGTGGGCAGGACGTCCGATCGACGCCTTGCTCGAACGCATGTCTCCCGGACTTTCTGAAAAGATGGAAATAATCATCGAAACGGCCGACAGCGACTATTTCGAACTCGTGGCCGGAAAGGCCAAACCCACCATCAAAGCCAACAACACCATCAGTGCCGCCGTGGGCATCAACTGGTACTTGAAATACAACTGCGGCCGCCACGTGTGCTGGAACAATCTGCGCCCCGAGCTGCCCGACGCTCTGCCGGCCATAGCCAAAAACGAACGCCACAGCACCACCCTGGCCTTGCGCTACTACCTCAACTACTGCACCCACTCCTACAGCATGGCGTTCTGGGACTGGGAGCGCTGGGAAAAAGAAATCGACTGGATGGCCCTGCACGGCATCAACATGCCCCTTGCCGTCACCGGCAGCGAACCCTTGTGGCGCAACGTGCTCCGCACTCTCGGCTACCCCGAGGAGAAAATCACCGACTTTGTGGCCGGACCCGGCTTCCAGGCCTGGTGGCTGATGAACAACCTCGAAGGCTGGGGCGGCCCCAACCCCGATGCCTACTACGTCCGTCAGGAAGCACTGCAGAAAAAAATCGTGGCGCGAATGCGCGAGCTGGGCATCGAGCCTGTCTTTGCAGGATATTCAGGAATGGTTCCCCACGATGCGGCCTCGACCATAGGTCTCGATGTGGCCGAGAGCGGCAAATGGATGAGCTATATGCGGCCGGCTTTCCTCCAACCATCGAGCAAAGACTTTGCACGGGTTGCCAAGGTCTACTACGACGAACTCGAGAAGCTCTATGGCAAAACAAAATACTACAGCATGGATCCCTTCCACGAAGGTGCCAAGGCAAAAGGCGTGGACATTGCCGCCGCCGGCAAAACAATTATGAAAGCCATGAAGGATGCCAATCCTCAGGCCGTCTGGGTGATCCAAGGCTGGCGTTCAAACCCTCGTCTCGATATGATTGAAGGTCTTGAAAAAGGCGACCTACTGGCTCTCGACCTCCATGCCGAAACCGAACCGATATGGAACGGACGCGGCTTTGCCGGCCACGACTGGCTCTTCTGCATGCTCCATAATTTCGGCGGCAACATAGGCCTTTACGGCCGCATCAACACCCTTGCCGACGACCTTGGCAATGCTGCCGAAGCCTCGCCGCAGCTCAAAGGAATCGGTCTTACTCCCGAAGGGATAGAGACCAACCCGGTGGTGTACGAACTGATGTGCGAGCTGCCGTGGCGCGGCGGACACGTCGATGCCGACAGTTGGGTGAGCGCATATGCTCGCGCTCGTTACGGCCACACTACCGATAAAGTGGAAAAAGCTTGGTCCTTGCTCCAAAACTCTCTCTACAACTGCCCGCGCGGCAACACCCAGCAGGGCACCCTCGAATCGCTATTCTGCGCCCGGCCGGCCGACAAAGTGGTCAAAGCCTCGGCATGGGCGCAGCCTAAGCCCTACTACGACCACGCCGATGTCCTTGCCGCCGCCAGGCTCTTCGTCGACCAGGCCAAACTTTTCAAAGGCTGCAAAAACTACGAATACGACATGGTCGATGTTGTGCGTCAGGTTGTTGCCGACAAAGCCCGCGATGTGGCGGCTCAATTCGGAGCTGCCGCCACTGCCGGCGACAGCACGGCATATGCCCTCCAAAGCCGCCGTTTCCTTGCCCTGCTCGACCTGCAGGACCGGCTCTTGGGCACAGTACCCGATTTCAGGCTTGGCACATGGCTGCAGGCAGCACGCAACTGCAGCAAGGACCCCGCCGAAAAAGACCGTTTCGAATGGAACGCACGCGTGCAGATTACCACCTGGGGAAACCGTGCCGCTGCCGACCGCGGTAAGCTCCACGACTATGCCCACCGCGAATGGCAGGGGCTCCTGGCCGATTTCTACCGCCCCCGTTGGCAGAAATGGTTCGATTCCCGCCTTGCCAACTGGGGCAAAGATGTGAAAATCGACTTCTATGCCGAAGAAGAACCCTGGACATTACAGAAAAACCATTATAGCCCCGACCCCGTGGGCGACCCCGCAACGGTCGCTGCCGAAGTCCTCGATGCGGCTATCAAAATATGAATTGATTTATGAAAAAAACTCTAAGCATTATTCTCCTGCTATTTCTCATCAACACAGTGACAATGCAAGCTGAAAACCCGCTTTTCAAACCTTTCGAAACCGAACACGGCACAGCTCCCTTCAACGAGCTGGCCGACAGCATGTGGATGCCCGCAATCGACCGAGGCCTCGAACTCGCACAACAAGAAATCAACGCAATTACCAGACAGCGCAGCCGCCCCGACTTCGACAATACTATCGTTGCCCTCGACCGTGCCGGCGAAGACCTCAACCGTGTGCTCAACATCTTCTATCCTCTACTCTCGGCCAATGCCAGCGATGCAATGATGGAAATGGCCGTGGAGGTGTCGCAGAAGCTGAGCGACTACTCCACCTCGATCACACTCAACGAAGCCCTGTGGCAGCGTGTCAAACAGGTATATGACGACCGCAAGCTATTCAACCTCACTCCCGAGCAGGAGATGCTTCTTCAGAAAACCTACGACAGCTTTGCCCTCTCAGGAGCAAACCTCCAGGGCGAAGACCGCGAAAAATACCGCAAGCTGTCGGCCGAGCTTTCGGCGCTGACAACGGCCTTCGGCCAAAACGTGCTCAAAGAGCTCAACACCTACGAGGTATACCTCACTGCCGACGACCTGGCCGGACTGCCCGAGAGCAGCATTGCCGCTGCTGCCGAAGCTGCCGAGGCCAAGGGGAGAAAGGGTGAATATCTTTTCACCCTCGACCAGCCGACATACATGGCCTTTATGAAGTACTCGGCACGTCCCGACCTGCGCGAAAAAATGTATAAGCTATATAGCTCACGCAACACCAAGGGCCAGTACTCAAACATCGAAAACATGAAGCGTATCAGCGAAATAAGGCTGGAAATTGCCCGCCTCTTAGGCAGCAACACCTATGCCGACCACTCGCTGCAGCGCACCATGGCCGAAACACCGGCAAATGTCTACAAACTCCTCGACCAGCTGCGCGAAGCCTACCGTCCCGCACTCGATGCCGAACTGACCGAACTCACCGAATTTGCATCAAAGCTCGAAGGACACCCCGTCAAGCTCCAGCCATGGGACTACTCCTACTACAGCAACAAACTCAAAGCCGAAAAATACTCCTTCGACGAAGAAGCCCTGCGGCCCTATTTCGAACTGGACAAAGTGGTTGACGGTGTCTTCGGGCTTGCCACAAAGCTCTATGGCGTTACATTTGTCGAAAACCCAAAAATCCAGGTATATCACCCCGATGTCAAAGCCTACGATGTCGTAGCTGCGGATGGAAAATATATCGGCGTGCTCTACACCGACTTCTTCCCACGCGCCACCAAACGCCCCGGAGCATGGATGACAGGCTTCAAAGACCAATATGTGGACGAAAACGGCAACGATTCGCGCCCTCACGTGTCCATAGTCATGAACTTCACCAAACCGTCGGCCGGCAAGCCCTCGCTGCTCACCCCCTACGAAGTTGAAACCTTCCTCCACGAATTCGGCCACTCGCTCCACGGCTTGCTCACCAAGGCACACTATGCTTCGCTCTCGGGCACAGCCGTATACCGCGACTTTGTAGAGCTTCCCTCGCAATTCAACGAAAACTATCTGACACAGAAGGAATTCCTCGACGGATTTGCACGCCACTACCAGACCGGCGAACCCATACCGGCCGAACTTGTCGAACGCCTTGTCAAATCATCGCAGTACGGCGCAGCCTACTCCTGCATGCGCCAGCTCAATTTCGGCTACCTCGACATGGCATGGCACACCATCACCGAACCGGTGAAAGATGCAGATGCTTTCGAGCGCAAGGCCCTTGAGACAGTCCTCATCTTCGACGCTCCCGAAGGCACCATGATTTCGCCCCAGTTCAGCCACATCTTCTCGGGCGGCTATGCTGCCGGCTACTACAGCTATAAATGGGCAGAAGTGCTCGATGCCGATGCCTTTGCATTCTTTGCCGAAAAAGGAATTTTCAACAAAGAAGCCGCCGATGCCTTCCGCACCAACATCCTCGAGAAGGGCGGCACTGTCAACCCCGCCGAGCTCTACCGCCGATTCCGCGGCAAAGATGCCACTATCGACGCTCTCCTTGTCCGCGACGGCATCAAGCCCGACCCCAAAATTGCAACACCGGCCAAAAACTGATGGACGGCAAGCGCGAAACATTCACCTTGCCGGCAGCGGCCTACGCCGCCGTCTACGCACGCCGATATGGCGCGGTGACGATGGCGGTGGCCGCTGCGCCGCTTATCGCAGCCATGATTGCCGGCTTTTCCGACATACGTTGGTGGATTATCGCACTTATGGCCCTTTTCATTGTTTATCCTATGGTGCTTGTCATGGCATGGCTGGCCTTGACGGGCAAACCTTCGATGGCCACACGCCTCCGGCCTCAATGCTGGCATTTTATGCCGGACAACGATATTGCTGTCGACTTCCTCTCCTTTCCTAAGGACGAGGAAGAGCAGACCACAGTTTCGACTTGCCGAATAAGCACGGCGCAGATTGTGCGCTCATGCCGCTACGGCAAGCGCACAGCCTTGTTTTTAGCCAAGGACGCACCTTTCGACTTTTTGTTAATTCCATCGGACCTTGTGCCCGACTATATTATTGATTTAAAATGAGTACATCACCCCTCGACAGAAGAATCGCGCCCGTGGTGGAGGCCTTCAACCAAGGGCACCTGCTCGAAAGCATCCGCAGTCTTCGCAAGCTCGCGGGGCAGGCAGGCTCTTTAGCCACCGAAATCGATGCTCTCGAAAGCCGATACTTCTTCATGCTACGATATGTGGCCTCGGCCGATGATTCGTCGTCGACAGCCGGCGACCGCGAAAAGCTGCGCAAAAGCTTGTTACGCACCATTGCGTGTGTCGAAAACAGCCTTGCCGTTGAACGAGGAGACCTGCGCAGCTCCCGGCTGCGCTTCCAGGCCTTGCGCCCCGAGGAAACATTGGCAAGCACTTGCAGCGACTATCTTGGCGAGCTTCAAAGGCTGCGCACCGATGCTCTGTCGCTCACCGACACCGGATGCCGAAGCACCATCGAACGTATCGCCGAAGATATTTTCATGCGCCTGTGGGCCGACAACTCATTGACCGACGAGGATTTCGCTCTTGTCGAATCGATGATTGCCGACTCGTCGGTGCCAGTCTACGACCGCGTGCTCTGGACTGCAGCCACAGGCTTGGGCTACCGTGCCGTAAGTCCGCAAGCTCGCCTCGATGTGCTTATGAAAGCTCATGCATTGCCAAATGACGAAGTTTCGACAATGGCTGCCCTTTGGCTTTTGCTTGTGACGACTGATATGTGCCCCGGACAGAGCCAAAGCATTGCCGAAGTGATGGAGAAAAACCATCCAGGCGATGTGTTCGACACTCTGTGCACCATAGCATGCAGCATCAGCGAGGTAAAAGCTCAGGCCCTGACAACAGCCGAAATGCGACGAATGAGCGACATAAGCCGCCGTCTCAACGACATGCTCGCCAAAAAGCCCGAAGATGCCGATCCTGCCGAATATATGGCCTCGCTCCTCAATGCCGAGGAACGCGCCCTTGTGCAACGGTTCACCACCATGCAGCTGCAGGGCGGCGACATGTTCGCTCAGTCGCTGGGCATGATGCGCTCCGATGCATTCTTCGGCAAGCTCTGCAACTGGTTCTTGCCCTACCATCCCGAACACAGCGCATTGGCAAATGTGGTCGATGGCGAAGGCATGGCCCTGGCCGACACACTGTGCAAGGTGCCCGGGCTTTGCGACAGCGACAAATATGCACTGATGCTCTCCATTGCCCGCATGCCCGAGGGGCTGCGTTCGCCGGCTTTGCAACAGATGACCGACCAACTAATAGCAATGCAACAGAACGACGATTTCCGCGAGGCTCTCGATGCGGCCTCGTCGCTGCCTCGCCGTTTGCTAATCGGGCGACATGCAAACAATCTCAAACGCTTCAATGACCACTATTCCGGAGCCGGCTCCATGTGGGGCGGTTTTCCCGACCAACATTTGCTTGTGCAGCTGGCAATAACAACCAATCTCGGCACAGACAAAATGCAGGAATTTGCCCGGCAACTCGTTCTATGCGGCTTGCGGCACGGGGCCAACCTGGTATACCAGAGTGAAATTTCTTCCAACAACGACCCCGCCCTCATCATCGCAGCGGCAAAAAATGCTCTCGAGCTCCACTTATTGGAGATTGCCTACGAACTCTATGAAAAAGCCCTCGATAAGCTTCCCGGCGAACTTTCGGTTCTCAAGCCCATGGCCGATATTCTTTTCGAAGAAAAAGCATCAGTCCATCTCATCAAACTGCTCGAGCCTTACGCCTCGGAAATTGCCGACAGCCAACACTTGCTCGCTCTATACGCATGGGCAAACGCCGACCAGGGCTTTTGGCCGGAAGCCGCAAGGCTGTTGCTCAAACTTGACAAACCCACCGACTTCGACCGCTCCCTCACCGGCCGCGCAATGCTCATGACCGGCGACATCTACGGTGCCTCCGAACAGTTTGCTATGCTTGGAGCTCCCGACGACATCGACGATGCCATGTTTCGGGCCTTTGCAAGCTGGTTTGGAGGCAACAAACACGAAGCCCTCAGCCTCCTCGACGACATGACTACACCCGACACGCTGCCAGCGCTCGAGCAACAGATTCAAAACTTCACGCGCCGTGAATGTAGATCCGTCCTGGCGCAGGACAACCCGGTGGCGTTCGAAGAACTGAACCTTATACCCGACATGCTGCGTTTTAAAAAGGACAACAGCAACAATATGCCTCTCGAAATTTTTTAAAGAAACAAAAACATAACAAAAAAACTATGGTAATCCAACGTTGGCAAAGCCTCCTCCTCCTCGTAGCCGGTATCCTGATGGCAATTTTCTGCTCCACGCCCTATGCAATCCGCACAGCAGCCGAAACGGCAATAGAAGGCCCCGCGGCCATATATGTCAAAGACGCTCCCGTATTCCTGGTGCTCAACATCGTGGTGGCTGCATTGCTTTTCATTGCCATATTCCTCTTCAAAAACCTCAGGCTGCAGATGCGCGTCACCCTGGCAAGCATAGTGCTCATCGCCGCTTCGATGGTTACCTGCGGCTTCATCCTGTGGGCTGCAGAGCCCAATGCCGAGCTGCTTTGGACCGGCGGTGTGCTGCTGCTTATCTTCTCGCTGGTGTGCGCCGTTTCGGCCCTGCGCTTCATGCGCAAGGACTACAAGCTGCTCCGAAGCAACGACCGCCTGCGCTAACCCAGCATCTGAAGAAGGCACTCAAGCCTCAAGCCCGCGAAACTGTCGACAACAACATCGGCCTTGTCGAGAAGTTTTTCGCGGGCATTTGTTGTGGCAAGGGCCACAACCTTGCCTCCTGCGGCACGGCCCGCAGCAAGTCCCTGGATTGAATCCTCAAACACCACGCACCTGCCCGAAGACGCCCCAAGCCGGCTTGCAGCAAGCAGATACCCCTCGGGGTCCGGTTTGGAGTGCTTCACATCGGCATCGGTGACTATTGTGCCGAAATGAGCTATAAACTCCGGATGCCTACGCGCAATGCGCCCCATCTTTTCGGCATTACTGCTTGTCACTATAGCCATCGGCACGCCGACAGCCTGCAATTCATCCAAAAATTCCATAACTCCCTCAAAAATTGGAAATTCCATTGCATGCTCGCGCTCGGCAAGCATCGTCCTCACGCCCTGTTCTCGTTCGGGTTCGGGATAGTAGGTTTCAAGAATATTGGGCAGCGTAGTGCCCTTGATGCGCAAGGGCAAATCGTCGAATGGTGTCGGGAACGCACGGTTTATATCCTCCCAGATAGAAGTATACACAGTCTCGGTGTCGAGCAGCACACCATCAAGGTCGAAAAGTGCTGCTGCAGGCAAAAAATTATTCGTTTTATTCATCATCTCAATCTTTTCCACCCCAAAATTACAAATTTTCCTTCATATATGGTGAATCTATGAGATAAAACTGTTAAATTTGCATAGTTAACTGAGGCCTACAGCCTTGAGTGAAAACAACTAAGACACTCTCAGTGAAACACTGCCTTTCTTTTATAAAAATCAATCATTACTTGCACAAATGAAACAGTTTTTATCCTTAGCATTCTATGCGGTAGCATCGTTGCTTTTTGTGGTCACAGCGCAAACCCCAATGGCCACACTCGAACACGAAGGGGTTTTGACAGTCTACAATGGCACGGGAGCATTTGCCCAGGCAATAGGAGCTGCCGGTGAAGGCGATGCAATCTACCTCGGCCCGGGACATTACACCGCAGCAAACATCACCAAGCCGGTAGCCATCAAAGGCGCAGGCTTTATCGATGAAAAAGAAAATGGGCTAAATGCATCGTTCATCGACGGTGATTTAAACATTGAGCTGCCCGAAGGCAAAGCTGTTAATATCGAAGGTGTCAATTTCACGAATCAAATACACCTTAAATCCGACCTCAAATCCTCATTGTTCTTCCACTGCTGGCTCCAAGATCTTCGCCTCGATACAACGACAGAAAATATTACAATCAAGAACTGCAGAGTATTTGAGTTTCAGCTCAATGCATCGCAACTGAACATGTTGTGCCAGAACAGTGCAATTGAACGTATTATGGATTATTCCGACGGAACATCCACTCTCTATTTCAAAAATTGCACTTTTTACGATATGATTTATTATCGTAATCATCAGCTAAAATCTGCAACTATTGAAAATTCATTGGTATCCTACAATTGTTCTCCCGAAAAGGGTATTACGTGGATTAATACATTGATGTGCAATAGATATCTGCCGGATGCAACGCAAATGACCAACTGCTGGAATTTGAGCGAGAACGATTTGAAACAGATCTGGAAAGACTCATGGTGGGTCCTCACCGATGAAGCGGCGGCCAAATATGTAGGCACCGACGGGAAGCAAATCGGCCTGTATGGTGGTTCTCAACCTTTCACCAAGACCGTGTCCGGCCCTCGAATCACAAAGATGGAAATGCCGGCCGAAACCGATGAGAACGGCAAAATTTCCGTAACCATAACAGTAGACCGCAATGAATAGATTCTCTCTTAAAAAGGAGAGGATGTTCGTCATTTCATCGGTATTTGCCATAGCGGCATCGGTACTGCCCGTATCGGCGCTGGACTATGAGTACTGGTTCGACGAACAAACTCAAACAAAAGTTAGCGGTACTGTGGCAGATGGCGGAAGTTTCTCGCTCGACATCTCTGCCGCCGACTTAACTCCGGGGCTACACAGCCTCCTGGTCCGTGTTGGCGACGGCAAAGGCGAATGGTCACCAGTATCGGCATCTCTGTTCGTGCGCCCGTTTGACGAAGGCACCGGCGACGCCGCAGAATGTGAATACTGGCTCGACGGAGACACCCGGAACCGCAAGCGAACAGTTCTTTCGGGCACTACTTCGATGCTCGACATAGATGCCTCAGCCCTCTCTGCCGGTGTGCACAGCATAGCTTTCTGCGCCGTCGACAAAGAAGGGCGACGAGGAACCGTAAGCTCTGCTTACTTTGTCAAACCCTTTATTTTTAGCAAAGGGACAAATACACTTACCGCCTACCGCTGGTGGCTCGACAACGGGCCGGAAATGGCTACGGTAGAAATCGAAAAGGGTACTATACCCTATCAGAATGTGATTCCCTTCGAAACCAAGCCAAAGAAATTAACCCGGGAAAACGCCGTTGTGCTCGGAAACGATGGCGACATGCCTCGTTTCGGGACAAAAAGCTCTTTTAGCATGATGTTTCGCGACGGAAACGGAACATGGGGAGCCTCGCGTACCGATACATTTACCATCAGCATACCCGCAGCACAAACCGACCTCACAGAATTTATAGCCAACCACGATGCAACAGAAGGCAAAAAGGGATGGAAGTGGGAAGGTTCAATCGGATTACTTATTCAGGATGGTTCGCACTGGTCCGGTGAGAAACTGCCATATTTCTGCATGGGGAATCCATCAGACAATGGTTTCACCACCACAATGACACAGACAGTCGATGGCCTGCCGGCAGGTGTTTATGTTCTTTCTGCTTATGGCCGAGCCAACACCGAAGTGACTATGACTATGTCGGTGGGCGACAATTCCGTTGAGTTCCCCGCCGGCGTCAATTGGAACAAACGTTCGCTTGTATTCGCCACCGACGGAACACCGTTCGAAATCAAAGTGATGGGTACGACAACTCAACGCTACCAATGGTTTGACATATCCGATTTTTCGTTAAGGCTTAATTGCGTTGGTTCATTGACAGTCAACTTCCCTCAGAATGTCGATATGGCTCTATACCGCAATATGCGTCTCACTCTCGAAGGCGAAGGCCGCAGGTTGTCGAAGGTAGTGTCGGAGTCGGCCAAGAGTTATATGTTCGAAGGTATCTCGGCTTCGTCGGATTATACTTTGCGATTGCTCAATAGCTATGGACAGACAGTGGCTTCTATGGTTAATGTAAAGCTTGACAAAGATGCAGTAGTCACACTTTCGGACCTGAAAGAACTTGTAAATCCTTCAGTTGCCATTATCGATGTGGAAGGAAATCGCGTAAATGCCGAAGTGGAATGGACAGACAGCATCGGAAATATTTTTGCCTCCGGTGACAGTCTTTGTCATGTCCCGGTCGGTGAACATATGTTCTGCCGGGTTGGTCTTGGCAACGATGCAGGACGGAAATACCTTGAACCCGAGCCAATTGAAATCGCAGCAGATGCAATGAATCCACTTACCATCGTCAAACTTCACCAGCTTGAACGCCGTGACGTAAGTGGCGAAATATATGGCAACGGACAGCCTTTGGCCGGAGCTTCGGTTTCGGTTACAGAATATGTAAATGGCAAATATCCCAATACCATTACCACCCGTTCGGGAGCAAACGGAACAGTGAAACTATCAATGGCTGCAGATTCATGCCGTATTAATGTGCTGGCCGATGGTTTTGCAGATTTCACCGCCAATCTGTCTGTGAATGAAAGTCTCGGACGTATAGATATGAAGCAGGTGACTGGAGCGACAGTATCGTTCGACTTATCATACAGCGAGACTTCAAGCACCGGGCCTGAAGCAAGTCAGTTTGCAGTCGGCCTTTCCGACATGAACATCGTGGCCAAGGATAAAAAAGGCGATTCGCTGGAATATTCTCGGCAGAACGGACAAATCGTTCTTCATAATGTCGGAGCAAACGAAAACATCGAGCTGTCGGTGACAAGTCCTGCATGTATTTTTGCTCCAATCGTGACGGAGGTGAAAATAGACAATAATCTTTGTGGCAGATGCAGGCTGGACCTTGTAGAACCGGGACGCATCGATGCACGCTATTTGTCAAGTCAGAACAAGACTGATGTTGCTATGGTTTTCGATGCCAAAGGAACAAAAGTTGCTGTAGGCGAGTATGTGGCTCAGGCAGTTTCGTTCACCGGCCTGACATCGGGAAATTATACAATGGTTTCGATGAACGCAGAATTGTCCCGAACCGATATTCCCACGATGGAAGCTCTCAATGCCACTGCGTTTGCAGAGGGTACGGACTACGTGTTATCGGCTGTAGAAGTGAACGATGGGCATATAGCAGAAGTTATTGTCGGCAATATTCCACAAGGCACTGTGAGTGTTCGTTATGCTGGTGCTAAATCATCGTTCTCGTCCAAGAAAACGACAGTTACCGTGGGTAATTTCTTGACGTTGACGGCCAATATCGATTTTGGCAAGGACGTTATCGGCGAGATGTCGGGGTTGTCTCTCGTGGTCGATTTGCCAGAAGATGTTGAATATATCACCAACTCGGCCATGGTGGGTAACCATATCAACGAAGCTCGTTTGTCGGACGGAAGATTAATTGTTCCGGTCGATGATTCAGAAATTGGTTCGCAGATTAAATTCTGTGTCACCCCTACGCAAGGAGGCCAGATTGCGATTCCCGCATCGCTCGAATTCCGGCTGGGAGGAGAGGCGGTGACAGAACCTCTGGGTAGTGCCGGGATAGAAGTGGAAAATCTCAAGATGACTGTGCCCGAAGTCATTTCTATGGATAAGTTTATGGCAACAGGTCTTGCTCCGGCAGGGGCAGATGTTGTTGTAACTGATGGTGGCGTGATAATCGGAGAAACCACAGCCCGTGCCGACGGACGCTGGACGGCCGAATGCACCCTCCCCAATCCTTTCCACCTGACAGAGCATCTAATTCTCGCCAAAGTGAAAGATGCTGCAGGCCGTAAACTAAGTACAGACATTCATCGTTTGATTTGCGACCTCACCGAAAATGAAGTGGAGAAAGTAGTGATGATCAACACGGCTCATAATTCGCAAAGCTTGCGTACTTGCGAGTATGTGACTGAGTTCGATTTTAAAGAACCGGCTGATGAAAGTCCTGTGTATTGGTACTGGCCCCAATATCCCTCCTTCACATATAAAGTTATCTATACGGATAATTCGCCCGACAAAGTGAAACATTCGGAAGTAATAGTCAAAACTACCGACGGAAACACACGTAGAGTGAACACCGTCTACGACCCGGCTTCCGATAGTTGGGTAGGCAGTACGGACTTTAGCAATGCAAGCTCTTTGCCGGCCAATGTGTCGGTGAAAAGCGAAAGCTCTTATGACGCTTCAAAGCCCATGAGTGCCGAACTTATGGCATCGGTCTATGCCGGAGTTCTGACGACAGACTATAAATCTAACGTAGTCAACACCGGTGTCAGAATTTTAGAATCCGTTGCAGAAAATATGATTAAATTTGAATCGAAACGCGATGGAAAGACAGCATCGGCCACGATGAAGTTCTCTGCAGTAGACAAGATTCCCGATGCCTCGACCGACAGCCCCGATGTTGTGCGTCTTGAAACCCAAGTCGAGGGCGCCGAGCCAATCACCATCCTTGTAGACGAGGAAAAAGACAAAATCCGCATCTACTCTCCATTTAGCGTCTTCGAAAAAATTTCAGGACCGCTTGGCGAAATTATTAGCCGATATAATGCAGCCAAAGAGGAAATGAAGGAAATAAAAGAAGGAGTAGAAGAGGTGAACGACATACTCAAAGACCAAGGCATCCAGCTCACCGAAGTCGATGATTTCCTCAGTTATCTGGAATTTTTGGACAAAGTGGTTGACAAGACCTCGGAGATGAACAATGACTTTTTGAACTACTATGCTTTGGTTAAACGTTATGAACGTCTGATAGGCTGCGAATTTGTTCCATCGTCCTATGTTGACAGCCGAATGAGAGACCTCAAACGTTCGTTTAACATCTACTTTAAAGTCTATGGCGCTTGTTCCTTAGGAGATTGGGCCAGCGACAAAATCAAAAATCCATTATTGGGAGGCTCCGTCAAAGTCGTTTCTAAAGCCGGAATTTTAGCAAGTTGTACAGGCAAATGGATTTCCATGAAGGCTGCATCGAACGACCTCATGGCGTTTGAGCAGGCTTGCGGCATTTCTGACGGCAAAAATCGAAATTCTGGATGTGCCGATGCACAGCATGTCATTGACCCGTCGGGCTATGTCTACGAGGCAGTGACGAGCAACCGTTTGCCTGGTGTCACCGCCACTGTCTATGAACTCCTCAAAGAGGAAGACATGTACGGCGACATCCATGAGAATCCTCAAAAATGGGATGCCACGGCCTATTCTCAACGCAATCCTGTTGTCACCGACGATAATGGTGTCTATGCCTGGGATGTTCCCCAGGGCGAATGGCAAGTGCGATTCGAGAAGGATGGATATGAACCGGCCTCGACAGGATGGCTCCCCGTCCCCCCGCCACAGCTTGAAATCAACATTGGTATGACACATGCAGTCGCTCCGGATGCTGTAAGTGCAAAGGCATTTGAAAGCGGTGTGGTGGTGACCTTCGACAAATATATGGAACCCGGCTCATTCTCCGACAGGTCTATCCAAGCATCTGTTAAAGGCAATAAATCGGAGGGAAAAATTGTCCCTGAAAATATGGAAACTGATCCATATACCGGCCGTTCGTATGCTTCTGAAATGAAATTATCTGTTGACAGAGCATTTACAGTAGGCGATTCGGTTGATGTTATAGTGGGTGACAAACCACGCAGCTATGCTTCCATGGAGATGAACGGAGAAAGACGGTTCAGGGTAGCTGTTCTTCCCGAAATCACAGGAATTGCCGCCGACAGCGTGATTTCAATGGATGCCGGTACTTCGACGTTAATTCCTGTTACTGTCTCGCCGGCCACGGCTGCTTCCGGAAAATCCATCAGGGTGCAATCGGCATCGCCATCGATTATCGTTCCATCCGAAGAGCTGTTTCCAATTGACGACAACGGCATTGCGCTTGTCGAGGTAAAGGCTTTGCTTCCGGGTAGCGGCATCTTGAGTTTCAGCATCGACAATTACACTTTGGAATGCAGCACACGCGTGGATGCTGATGTTGTAGACGAGAATCGCGTAACTATGCCCACAAGCTCCGTGCCTTCGGGCTCGGTAGTTGTCCCCGGTACGACAATAGCCCTTTCTACTTCCACTCCCGATGCTATTATTAAATATACCCTCGATGGCACTTGTCCATGCCTGGAAGGCTCACGACAGGAATACAAAGGGCCGTTTACCCTTACGGAGGATGTAGTCGTCAAGGCTCAAGCATTCAAAGACGGCCTCGAGCCCAGTGAAATTGCGGTGTTCCATTATATCATTGATAATTCAGGTATTGGATATTTGGAAGCTTCAAATGTTAGGGTAACGGTTGACGGCGACATGGTGCATATTAGCGCTCCTCTTGGATCCTTCTTCGAAATTTTCGATACTGCCGGCTTAACTGTTGTTTCCGGAAAGA
Organism: uncultured Muribaculaceae bacterium; assembly: GCA_910584495.1. Lineage (GTDB taxonomy): Bacteria > Bacteroidota > Bacteroidia > Bacteroidales > Muribaculaceae > CAG-873. The sequence continues at coordinate 1,056 of CAJUAR010000056.1, read as the reverse complement.
TGACAACCGACACCGAAAATATTCATCTATCCAAGGGAGAAGTCTATTTTGTGCATGTCGCCACTCCGACAGGCCATCGCCGCACAGTTAAGATAATAATCTGAAAAACAGTTTTCTTCATACTGCGGCGGAAATGTGTAATATCCATTTCCGCCGCTGTTTTTTTGAGTCTTTTCTTGCTGCATGAAAAGTGAAACTGCAAGTCGATGTCATGGCCGACAGCTCATGCCTGAAATGGGTGCCTACCATGTCGCATTTCTTCAGACGGGACACCGAATTTGAGCGTTTTACCATAAACTTCAACTTCCGAAACATTACCGAGCAAGAACTTTCGCCGCTCAACCTTACCAACTATTCATTCCACATCGAATCGAATGGCCGAGCTCGCGACATGTTCATGTTCAACCATGTGGGACAAAGATTCTATGTCACCACCGATGCCGAAGTATACATCACGGACAAAGAATATGTGACTGCAAAAGAAGCCCGACAGTGGTACAAACACCGTTTCGACAAATCGCATACTGCTTTCTATGTCCCTTTCGAGGCACCGCCGCTTTCGTCATCAATCCAATCACTAATTGACAAAGTCAACAACATCGACAAAGACAGCCTGCGTCTGGACTTAGTGCCGGACCACCGCCTGATGGCCAAACACGACAGCCGAAAAAATTTCAGAATTGGAAACCGTGCCTTGGCAATACTCAAACAGCTCACTGGAATATCGGCCTACAAATCAAACCGCAACAACAACGTATGGAACAATTTCAAGAAAAAATGGACAAAACGAAATGGGACCGAACAAAAGAAACGGCTTTATTACAGCGAGGAAAAAGACGATAATTCACAGCAACCGAGGTAGAAACAGTTTGTGAAACATACAAACTTGAAATGATAACGCAACGCACTCTAAATGCACTCAAAATTGAAAAAAATAATGAATTATCGAGTTCGATTTTGTCGGTTGGAGAAAAATGCGTAACTTTGCAGTCACCAAGAGCAACAAGCCGCAATAGCTCAGTTGGTAGAGCATTTCATTCGTAACGAAAAGGTCGT
>CAJUAR010000055.1 GCA_910584495.1 uncultured Muribaculaceae bacterium | reverse complement strand
GAGGGCGGCGGCGAACAACAGGAGCAATATGCGCGAAGCGGGTTTCATATCGAATACAAAGATAGCGATTTGCCGGCAATTGCCCAAATATTTAGAGCGCGAAGCCATGGATGCGAGGTGTCCTCACCTCGCCCTGCAGGACGGTTGCCAGAATGTGCCGAGGCGAGCATTTAATAAATGTATGGCTGCGGTTTTGCTGGGGGCGAGGTGAGGACACCTCGCATCCATGGCTTCGCGCTCGTGGAACCGTTGCTGTGGGGCGAGGTGAGGACACCTCGCATCCATGGGCTTCGCGCTCGCATATTCTGCGCGCCGGGGAGCTTTCTTAGACTGTTTGCGGCTTGTGCACAAAAAAAGACGAGTGTGCAGGCTCGTCTTTCTTGATTATTTTATGGAGATGTATTTACTGACCAAGGTAGCTCTTGAGGAGGCGCGATTTCTGCCCTTTAAGGCGTCGGATGGCTTTTTCTTTGATTTGGCGCACACGTTCGCGAGTGAGGTCGAATTTAGCGCCAATTTCTTCGAGAGTCATTTCCTGGCAGCCAATGCCGAAGAACATTTTGAGTATTTCTCGCTCGCGTTCGTGGAGCTGTCGGAGAGCGCGGTCCACTTCGTTTGAGAGGGACTCCTGGTTGAGAGACGCGTCGGCCATAGGGCTGTCGTCGTTTGTTAGCACGTCGAGCAGGCTGTTGTCTTCGCCTTCGACAAAAGGAGCGTCGACGGAAATGTGGCGACCGGAGACTTTTAGAGTATCTGCAATTTTCTCAACGGGCACATCGAGGCTTTCGGCCAGTTCTTCGGGCGAGGGATGTCGTTCGTTTTCCTGTTCGAATTTAGAAAGTGCTTTTCTGATTTTGTTCAGCGAGCCCACTTGGTTAAGCGGAAGGCGCACAATTCGGCTCTGCTCGGCAAGAGCCTGAAGGATGGACTGGCGAATCCACCACACGGCATAAGAGATGAATTTGAAACCGCGTGTTTCATCAAATTTTCGAGCTGCCTTGATGAGGCCGAAATTACCTTCGTTGATAAGGTCGGGAAGGGAGAGGCCTTGGTTTTGGTACTGCTTGGCTACGGAGACTACGAAGCGAAGGTTTGCCCTTGTTAGCTTTTCGAGGGCAGCCTGGTCACCCTGGCGTATGCGCTGAGCCAGCTCGACTTCTTCTTCAACAGAGATGAGCTCTTCCCTGCCGATCTCCTGGAGGTATTTGTCGAGCGACGCGCTTTCGCGGTTGGTGATTGATTTGGTGATTTTTAGTTGTCTCATGTGTTCTTTTCTGTTACTCGCTGCAATTAACGTGCAAAGTTACAAAAAGTTTCGCACATTACCAAATCATTTGTACCGGGCCCATCGTATAATTTCGATGAGTGTAGGTTTCTTTCCGTACATGAAAATGCCCACGCGATAAATTTTTGCACATAGCCAGATGAGGAACATGAAGCTTGCATATAGCACCACGAGCGACAGAATTGTTTCCCACAGAGGTATGCCGAAAGGCAGGCGGCTCATCATGGTCATTGGCGATGTGAATGGGAATATTGAAAGCCAGAAGGCCATGGATGAGCTTGGGTTGTTGATAACGGCCATGGATGCAATGATGCCGATAATTACCGGCATTGTGGCAATGGACGAGAGTTGAGAAGCATCCTGGATGTTGTCGACAGCCGAGCCAATGGCGGCAAAAATAGCAGAATAGAAGAGGTAGCCTCCGATGAAGAAGAGAATCATGTAGACGAACAGCGAGATGATGAAACCCACGTCGGAGAGCTGCGATACAGCCCCGATGAGTTCGGGGTCGGCATCGGCGGGCATGTTGGCCATAAGGGGCATTACCCATGCAGAGCAGAGGCCTACGATTGCGGCCCAGATGAAAATCTGAGTGATGGCCACAAGGCCCACGCCTATGATTTTACCCATCATCAGTTGTGCCGGTTTTACCGACGACACCACAAGTTCAAGAACTCTGTTGCTCTTTTCTTCGATGATGGATGTCATTACCATCTGGCCGTATATGAGGATGAACATGTATAGCATCATGTCCATGATCAGTGCGAGGAAGTATGAAAGAGCCGAAGATGTTGCGGTGTCTTCTTCTTTGTCGATGTCGATGACGGTGAGCGGAAGATCGACTTTCACTTCTTCGAGTATGGTCTTGAGGTTTTCGATGTTGTAGTCTTGCAGGCGCACGTCTTCGATAGCGTCTTCCACCTGGTTTGTAATCATTGCGTTGGTGGCCATGGTGAGCGAGCCGTGGCTATAGAGCGTAACGCCTTCGGCGGGTTTTTCGATGGCCCCCGGGCCGATGACCAGGATGGCATCGTAGGTCGAGTTTGCACGTGCGCTGTCGAGAGGTTCGTCGGAGGAGACGATGAAGCGCACTTCGTCGTTGCCGGCCAGCCGCGGAGCGATGTTGCCGGTGGCATCGAGCACTGCCACTGTTTTGCTCTCGCTGTCGGTGAAAAGCATGATGAGCGCCGGGGCAGCGGTGAGGGCAATCATCAAAACGGGCACCAGCAGGGTGCTGATGATGAAACTTTTACGTTTTACGCGTTCGAGATATTCGCGCGAAATAACTATGCTGAGTGCTGATTTCATTCTGCTTGGTCTGTTGATTGTTTTTCGGTGGTGTTCTGTTGGGCGTTTGAGGCTTCGACTGCAGCAACGAAGATGTCGTCCATCGAAGGCATGATGCGGCGGAATCCGTTGATGTCGACAGCGGCATTTGCTGCGGCAAGGAAGGCTTTTACATCTTCGGACCCGGGCAGTGCTATTGTAGCAGTGGCAAAGCCTTCGGGGCTTATGCCTCCCAGGCTTACGCCTTCAATTCCGGCAAGAGCGTCGGGAGCTCCGGTGTAGCTCAGTTCGTATCGACGACCGCTGAATCGCTCGCGGATTTCGGCCACTCGGCCCGAAAGGATGTTGTGCGAGCGGTTGATGAGGCTGATCTCATCGCACAGCTCTTCGACAGAGGCCATGTTGTGGGTGGAGAAAATCACAGTGGCTCCTTCGTCGCGGAGCCGCAGGATTTCGCGTTTTAGTATGCCTGCGTTGATGGGGTCGAAACCCGAGAAAGGTTCATCGAAAATCAGAAGCTCGGGACGGTGGAGAACGGTGACGATGAACTGCACCTTCTGAGCCATGCCTTTTGAAAGTTCTTCGATTTTTTTGTTCCACCATTCGCTGATTTCGAGGCGGTCGAACCATTCTTTGAGTGCTTTTTCGGCATCGCGGCGGCTGAGGCCCTTGAGGCGAGCAAAGAAAATTGCCTGCTCGCCAACTTTCATCTTTTTGTATAGGCCTCGTTCTTCGGGAAGGTAGCCAATGTTCACAATGTCGTTGGCCGTCAGTGTGTGGCCGTTGAATGTCACACTGCCGCTGTCGGGAGCAGTGATGTGGTTGATGATGCGGATGAGTGTTGTTTTGCCGGCTCCGTTAGGCCCCAGAAGGCCGTAGACCTTACCGCGCGGGACGGCAATGCTCACATCGTCGAGGGCGCGATGGCGTGTGAAGTCTTTGACAATGTTGTCGGCTTGCAAAATGATATCGGACATACTGTTTTATCGTTGTTCTGTTTGTTTTATCTATTAGACGCAGTGAGAGGATAATTTATTACATTGAATATAATAAAACTCATCCCTTGTGTGTCAATTCACTGTCTTGCAGCCTTGTGTGGGAGGCGTGGCTGCATAGATTCTGTGTTCAAAGACTTAAAATATGTTAAATAGAAGCATTTCTTTAGTACTTGGTATTGCATAGTACTAAAGAAACGCCTAACTTTGTCGGCGTAAACAGAACCCTCTACAAATCTACAATCTCAAACGAAAACAAAACGACAATGGGCATCGACAATCTGAAATCGCAAATGCGGAAAGGTATGCTCGAGTTCTGTGTGCTGCTTCTTCTAAAACACGGCGATGCATATGCATCGCAGATAATAGGCATGATGAAGGAGGCCCACCTGATAGTGGTTGAAGGCACGCTCTATCCGCTGCTGACACGTCTCAAGAACGACGGCCTGCTGAGCTACCGGTGGGAGGAATCTCCGTCAGGGCCTCCGCGAAAGTACTACTCGCTCACCCCTCTTGGGCAGATTTTTTTGGAACAGCTTCGCGAATCGTGGGATGAAATATCCCTGACAATCAATCATCTAATATCAAACACAGAAACTCCGCAACAATGAAACGCACATATCCGGCCAATATCGACGGTCAAATCTTCTATATCGACGACGATGCCTTCAATCTTCTGCAGTGCTATCTCGACGAGCTCAAACAAACTTTTAAGGGCGAAGAGGGTCGCGAGATAGTTTCCGACATCGAATCGCGCATTCGCGAACATTTCAACACTTTAGCCGAAGCCGGTGTCAAGGTCATAGTTCTTGCCGATGTGAACAATGTGATTGCCACAATGGGACGTCCCGAAGAACTGGGCTGCGCTACCGGGGAGACCGAAACAGTCGAAGCTCCCGAGGCAGGTTCGGCCGAGGCATCAAGTGCATCGTGTCCGCCACCGGCGGCCGAGCAGGCACCATTTATCAGCATCAATCTGCCGGGCAAAAAGCACCTGTACCGCAACTTGCAGAACAAAGTTTTCGGGGGTGTCTTCGGCGGTTTGGCAACATATCTTGGCTGGAATGCCAACATTATGCGCATCCTCTATCTTGCGCTGGCACTCGTCACCTATTTCTGGCCGTTGACAATCATCTATCTGATATTATGGATGATAATACCTGCGGCAGTCACTCCGCGCCAGCGGCTTGAGATGAACGGCACTCCCGTCAATGTAGAGACCGTAGGACGTGCAGTGACCGACACCGTAACGCCTCCGCCCTATATGGAGAACGAAGGCGGCAGCTCGTTCTTTTCTACTCTTTTCAACGTGCTGGGCAAGATTCTGATGGGCATTTTTGCCTTGTTGGTGGGCAGCCTCGCCTTTGCCGCCCTGGTCTGCGGGCTTGCCTTGTTTGTGGGCATTATCGGCCTGATGTGCTTCGAAAGCACAAGCATTCTGACAGGATTTAATCTTCTGCCGTCGGCTGTGGGTTGGAGCGTTTTGGCATCGTTAGTTCTGGCATGTCTTTTTGTGGCAATCACAGGCTTTTCACTTGTCTATGGTGCTTCGTCGGTAATTTTTCACACCAAGCCCATGAGTTCGCGCACCATTCTGACAATCGTTATAATTGCCGCAGTATTACTGATAACTGCCTGTGTGTGTTTCGCCATCGGCAAACCAATGTTTTAAACTCTTCACACCATGTATGTCATAGCCGCCCTCATTGTTTTGTTGATAGGCTTGGAATTATAACTTATTGACCACGTAAATCTTTGATAATTATGGACGCGGCACCGGCGGCAGCATCGTCGGTGCCGAGTTTTTTGCGCATAAGGTCATATCCATCGAGCTGTGCCCGGCGTTCGGGGGTGTCGCGCAGCAGAGGAGCCAGTGTCAAGGCGATAGACTGCGGAGTGCACAAGTGCAGCAGAAGTTCGGGCACAATGGTTTTGGCGGCAATGAGGTTTGGCAGCGACACATGAACAACGTTGAGGATGCGCTTCATCACTTCGTAGGTGAGCTTCATGCCGTTTGCGCGGTAGCACACCACCTGGGGAATGTTGGCGAGTGCAGTCTCGAGGGTGGCCGTACCCGATGTTACTATGGCGGCGCGGCAGTGAGCAAGGATGTGGGCTGCGGCATGTTCGCGCACCAGTGGCAGTGTGCCGGCATATTCGTCGTAGAATTCATCGGGGATTCCGGGTGCGCCGACAATAATGCCACGGTACTGTGGGAATGCATGAATTGCAGCGCGCATCATTGGGAGGTTGTTCCGGATTTCGCCACGTCGCGAACCGGGCATGATTGCCACCAAAGGCCTGTCGCGCAGCCGGTGACGTTCCAGAAATTCCTGACGCGGGGGTGACGATGCCATGTCGGCATCGATTTCGGCCACAGATGGATTGCCAACATACGTGGCATCGAAGTCGTTCTCGCGGTAGAAGTCCGGTTCAAAGGGTAGTATGCAGAGCATCTTGCGCACAGAACGCTTGATGTCGGCAATGCGCCATTTTTTCCAAGCCCATATTTTGGGCGAAATATAGTAGTAGACAGGAATATCGAGCTTGCGGGCTTCGGCAGCCATTTTGAGGTTGAACGAAGGATAGTCGACAAGAATGAGGCAGTCGGGCGATGCAAGGCGCAGGGACTGTTTTGCGCGTGTCAGATTATTTCCGATGGTGCGCAGGTTTCGGAGCACTTCGCTGAAGCCCATAAAGGCCATATGCTTGTAGTGGATCAGAGGTTTTCCACCGGCGGCCGCAGCCATTTTGTCGCCACCCAGAAAGGTGATAATGGCTTGTGGATCATTCGCTTTGAGGGCTTCAATCAGATGGGCGGCGTGGAGGTCGCCCGAGGCTTCGCCAGCGATTATAAAGTAGTGCATAGGTTCAGGGTTTGCGTTTTTGTTTGAAAAAGTTCTGCATCAAGGCCCTACATTCGTCCTGCCTCACATCCCAGACGAGCTGTGTCTTTGGGTGAAAAGGGCTTGAGCCTTGCCGAAGTATGGTGCTGTAGCCGCGTTTTGGGTCGGAAGTGCCTATTACCACGCGGCTTAGCTGGCTCCAGCCTATAGCCCCGGCGCACATGGGGCAAGGTTCGACGGTTACATAGAGTGTGCATCCCTGCAGATATTTGCCTCCCAGCGACTGTGCAGCGGCACTGATGGCGAGCATCTCGGCATGAGCGGTGACATCGGCAAGGCGTTCGGTCTGGTTATGCCCCCGGCCGAGTACTCTCCCTCCACCCACCACCACGGCGCCAATCGGAATCTCGCCCTCGTCGGCAGCCTGAATGGCTTCGGCCAGGGCAAGCCCCATAAAGTATTCGTCGCTGAGGGTGTGAATATTGTTGCGCTCCATGTCAGGCAATGTCGATTTTCAAACCTTCGCGTCCTACAATGACCGTGCCGTCGAACACCTCTGCGGCCTGTCGGCCAAGTTCGTCCTCGTTGGGTACGGATTGGGAAAAGTGACCGATAACCAAAGTCTTTGCTCCGGCCATTTGAGCAATCATACCAGCCTGTCGCGCCGTGCAGTGTCCCCGTCCGGCAGCCTTGGCTTCGGCATCGTCGCCATAGGTGGCCTCATGGTAGAGCACGTCGACACCTCTGACAGCTTCGGCCACGGCGGGGTCGAAAGTTGTGTCGGAGCAGTAGGCGTAGCTTTTCGAAGGAGTTGGGTCTTTGGTGAGACGTTCATTTGCCACCACGGTGCCGTCGGGGAGCACCAGGTCCATACCCTCGCGCAGGCTGTCCATCAGGTAGTAGGGGACACCATAGTATTTTGTGGCTTCGGAATCGATATGTCGCCGTTTCGGTTTTTCGTCGAAGCGGAAGCCTACGCAGGGCACTCGATGTTTGAGAGGAAAAGCGGAGACAACCAGATTGTTGTCCTCGTAGATAGTTCCCGGGTTCTTTGGATCGATGATGTCGAATTCGAGATTGAACGAGCGTTCGCCGCCCACAAAGTCGGCCATTCGTTTGAGCTCGCGGGCACCCTCGGCAAAAGTGTGTACCGTCACCGCACCTTCCACTTCGTGCAGCGACAGTGTGGCCAGCAAGCCCGGGAGGCCCAGAATGTGGTCGCCGTGGAGGTGGGTCAAGAATACATTGTCGATACGGCTGAAGGGGATTTTGTAGCGTCGCAATTGCAGCTGTGCTCCTTCGCCGCAGTCGATGAGCATCACATGGTGGTTGTAGACAAGTGCTTGTGCGCTTGGAAAATGGCGCACGGTGGGACTGGCCGAACCGCAGCCCAAGATGGTGACGTTGAAGTAAGACATGGTGCAAAAGTACTTACATTTGTTGAAAATTGCAAAAAAACGACTTAAAAAGCATTAACAGCACAACTTTTCAACTAACTGTACGTATTACATATAGCAACAGCACAACAGCAAAGTATTGAATTAGTTTTTTCATAGGATTAGATTTAAAGTTAGACGCCGGGAGGGTCGTGAGACCATCCCGGCGTCTGTGTCGTATCAGATTCAGGTTTCGCAAGCTTCACTTGAAGGTTATGTTGCTAAGGCAACAGGTTAATTTTTTATCTATTTTAACCCGAGCCGAAGGCTCATAACCCTTTTAACCCTTTTAACCCAAGTTTTGCAAGCTTCTAAGCTTGCAAAACTTTAATAAAGGCTTATTTCTCGGGGTCGAGGAGAACAACTCGGTAGTTGTTCTGGTCGAGGAGCTGTTTCATAAAGTTCTGCACATCGGCAATCGTGATAGATTTGATAACTTCGGCACGGCCGTTGAACACGTCGACACCGTTGGTGAGTGTTGCAGTGATGTGTCCTCCCCACGCGTCATTTTCCGTGCGGTCCTTTTCGGCGTTTTTGAGCATGTACTCAATCACGGGGTTGAGTTCTTCGGGAGTTACTGTCGAGGTCATTGCCTGGGCAATCTTGTGGATTTCGTCGAGAGCGGCATCCTTGAACTCGGGGTTCATCGGGAAGGCGATGACAAAGTTGGTGTTCACCTTGTCGGTGCGGTCCATGTCGCCCTGTGCACCGATTGAGTAGGTTGCACCCATTTCCTCACGTACCTTGTTGAGAAGGCGTTTGCTCATGATTTGGGCTGCAACGGAAGCGGTGATTTTGTTTTTGGGAGTGAAGGGCATGTTGCCGCTGATGACTATAGCGGCCCATGTCTGTGGTGTCTCCATCTTGGTGGTGTAGTTGTTGGTCTCAGTGCCGGGACGGGTCTCGAAAGCAGGGTTGTTTTTATATGTATTGACAACTTTCTTGGCATCGGCGGGCAGAGTGGCAATGTACTGCTCCATCAGAGGAACGAAGGTAGTAAGGTCGATGTTGCCGACGAAGACAAATGTATAATCGGCGGCATTGGCAAGAGCGGCGCGAGTCATGTCGACAATGCTCTGGCGGTCGGCGGCTTTAACGTCGGCCGACGAAATCATCTTTTTGGCAGGAGTTTCGTAGAGAGCATCGAGAAGGTCGGCCTGGAAGACGAACTGCGGGTTTGTTTCCTGGGTGGCAAGGATGCCGGCGAGAGCGTCGCGGTTGGCGTTATATTCATCTTCTTTGAGGTCGAAGCCGGTGAAGTAGGCATAGATCAGCTCCATGAGAGTGGGCAGGTCTTTGACCGTGGTGTTGCCTTCCATGCCACGGGTGTAGTCGCCGGCACTGAAGCCGATGGCAACCTGTTTGCCCTGGAGGTATTTCTTCAGGTCGCTGTTGGAGTAGTCGTTGAGGGCTTCGTTCTGAAGAGCGTAAGGAGCGTATTTAACCGATGGAGCTTTGGCAGGGTCAACTTCACTCATGCCGGCGCCTTTGGCTGCAGCTTCGAAGTAGATTTCGTTGGCTTTGAAGTCGGTGGGCTTGACGATGACTTTCACGCCGTTGCTCAGAGTGTACTCTGTGGCTTCCCACTGCTTGTTGGTTTCGGTCTTGACAACTTTGCCGGGCTTGGGGAGCGAGGGAATGAGAGGATCTTCGCGCATCTGGTCCTTGTAGGGCTCGAGAGTTTCGCCTTCGACAGTTTCGATGGCAGATGCAAACTGCTGTTCGGAGGGCACAGTGTAACCTTCGCGTTCGGGCAGCAGGGCCATGAGCACGCGGTTGTCCTCGCCGATGAGGCCGGGGAGATACTGGTTAATCTGTTCCAGCGGAATGGCGGCGGCCATCTGTTCGTACATTGCCTTTTCGCGCTCTATGCCGGGCATGGGCAGATTGTCGACAAAGTGAGTTACAATTTCTTCGGAGTAGCTGCCTGTCTGGCGGTCGTTGCGGTCGTTGTATGCCTTTTCGAGGCGCGAGAGATATTCGGCTTTGGCACGTTCGTATTCACCGACGGTGAAGCCGAGTTTGGCGCGGAGCAGTTCGCGGTATGCCTGTTCGAAGGCTTTGATTACTTCGGGACCTTTGGCAATCACGTCGAGGGTAAGGGCACCTTTGGTCTTGGCAAGGAAAAATTCACCAATCCCGACATTTGCATTGGCATACAGGCACTCGGGAGTGTTGGCAAAGTCCGACAGACGCTGGTTGAGCATCTGGGCTACGAGGTCGCTGATGTAGTCCATTGCATAGTATGCCGGAGTGTTGCGGTATTCGCGGGGCAGCAATGCATCGTCGCTCTTGAACATCATCATCACGTCGGGCACCTGCATCTCTGTGTCGGAACCGATGGCATAGATTGTGCCGGGGGTGTCGTCCACTTCCACATATACTCGCTCGGCGGGATTTTCAGGCATTTTGATGGGGCTGAAAATTTCTTTGATTTTGCTTTCGATATATTTGGTGTCGATGTCGCCCACGACGATAATTGCCTGCTGGTCCGGACGATACCATTTGTGGTAGTAGTCTACAATGGCTTGCGGAGGGAAGTTGTCGACCACTTCCATTGTGCCGATTGGCAGACGTTCGCCATATTTGTTGTCGGGATAGACTTTCGGCATAAGTTTCTCGATGATACGCATCGAGCCAACCATGCTTTGGCGCCATTCTTCGTGGATTACACCGCGTTCGGCATCTATTTCCTTGGGATCGAGAGTAACGTCGCAGCTCCAGTCGTGGAGGATGAGAAGGCAGGAGTCCTGCACGCTTTTGCGGGCTACGGGCACGCTGGATATGTTGTAGATAGTTTCGTCAATGCCTGTGCGGGCGTTGAGGTTGTAGCCAAATTTCACACCGACCGATTCGAGCCAATTGATGATGTTTTTGTCGGGGAAGTTCTTTGTGCCGTTGAAGCACATGTGCTCCAGGAAGTGAGCGAGGCCGCGCTGGTTGTCGTCTTCGAGAATAGACCCTACTTTTTGGGCAATATAGAAGTCGGCCTGGCCTTTAGGGTTTTCGTTGTGACGAATGTAATATGTAAGCCCGTTGTCGAGTACGCCCGTCACAATTGCTGTGTCGAGAGGCTCTTGAGGGAGCTGCTGCTGTGCTTTTGCCGGCAGCAGAGCGCCGATGGTCATTATAATTGCGACCGCTGCGCGCATCATTTTTTTGTTCATATGTTTGATAATTTTTGGTTTCTTTGCTTTGTTAGACGCAAAGGTAGGAAATTGATTACAAAGAATGTGTTAAAAAATGTGTATGCTTGTTTTCGGCCAAGCTACGGGCTGCTAATCCATATTCCTGTGTCATTCTTCAAAGAATATTTTTTCCCATACAGAATTTATTGAAAAAAATAGCTATCTTTGCAGTAGTATGAATAAGAAAACTCACGAGCTTATTGCGCGCTTGGCCGTTGCCAAGCGCCCTGTTAAAATACTTTTTGTGTGTCTGGGCAATATTTGCCGCAGCCCGGCTGCCGAGGGCATTATGCAGGCACTTGTAGATGAAAAAGGCTTGTCGGCACATTTTGTCATTGACTCGGCCGGCACGGGAAATTACCACATCGGAGACCTTCCCGACCACCGCATGCGCATCCATGCCCGCCGACGCGGCATCGAACTGACGCACATCTGCCGGCAAGTGCGCGAGAGTGATTTCGACAATTTCGACCTCGTCATAGCCATGGATGTATCGAACGAACGCGATCTGCGCCGCATCGCACCCACCATCGAAGCCGAGGACAAGATAGTGCAGATGGCCGATTTCATCAGCATGGCCACGAAATACGACTATATTCCCGATCCATATTACGAAGGAGCCGAGGGATTTGAGCTTGTCCTCGACCTTCTGCAGGACGCGTGCGCCAATCTTCTGCGCCGCCTTATGGCATAGAAAAAGCCGCTCGAGCGAGCGGCCTTTTTATTATTCCAAGGAGTGGATTACGAGACCCGACCGAAGTTTTGGTTCAAACCATGTTGTTTTCGGGGGCATGATGTTGCCGGTGTCGGCAATGTTCATCAGCTGCTGCATGCTCACAGGGTAGAGCGCGAGGGCAAACGCCATCTCGCCCGAATCGACACGCTGCTTCAGCTCGCCGAGGCCGCGTATGCCGCCCACAAAGTCGATGCGCTTGTCGCTGCGCAGGTCGGTGATGCCGATTATGTCGCGCAGGATAAGGTCGGACGAAATCGTCACGTCGAGCACCCCTATGGGGTCGTTGTCGTTGTAGATGCCTTCGCGGGCGGTGAGCGAGTACCAGTGACCTCCGAGATAGAGGGCGAAGTTGTGTAGCTTCGCCGGCTTGTAGATTTCGCATCCCTTGTCCTCGACGGTGAAATTCTCGGCCAGGCGGCTCAGAAATTCTTCGGGAGTGAGGCCGTTGAGGTCGCGGACCACGCGGTTGTAGTCTATGATGTTGAGGTGCGAAGCCGGGAAGGCCACGGCAAGGAAGTAGTTATACTCCTCATCGCCTCGGTGTGCGGGGTTCTGCCGGCGTTTTTCATCACCGACAAGAGCAGCTGCGGCACTGCGATGGTGGCCGTCGGCAATGTAGAGGTAGGGGATGCTGTCGAACGCCTTGGTGATTCGTTCGGTAATAGCATCGTCGTCGACCACCCAGAAGTGATGACCGAAACCGTCGGGGGCCGTGAAGTCATATTCCGGCTTGCCGGCAGTTACAGTGTCGATGATTTGCTGCAACTCGTCATTGTCGGGGAATGCAAAGAACACCGGCTCGATGTTGGCGTTGTTGATGCGCACATGTTTCATGCGGTCTTCCTCTTTGTCGCGGCGGGTGAGCTCATGTTTCTTGATGCGCCCTTCCATATAGTCGGCCACATTTGCGGCCACCACAATGCCGTACTGTGTGCGGCCGTCCATGGTTTGGGCGTAGATGTAATAGTGCTCCTTGTCGTCCTGCACAAGCCATCCGTTGTCTTTGAATTTCCCGAAGTTTTCAACAGCCTTGGCATAGACTTCCGGGGCATGTTCGTCGGTGCCGGGCGCAAAATCTATTTCGGGCTTGATGATGTGGTAGAGCGACCGCGGATTGCCCTCGGCCTCGAGGCGCGCTTCTTCGCTGTTGAGCACGTCGTAGGGGCGCGATGCGACCTCCGTCACCATCTGGCGCGGAGGTCGTATGCCCTTGAAAGGTTTAACTTTGGTCATTGTGTGTTTTTTTCAGGTATTAGGTATTGAGTTGGGGATGTTTGTTAGTGGCGTATGATGGTCTGGGTGCGGTCGGGACCAACCGAGAGAATGGTAACGTGCACACCGGCGGCCTTTTCGATAAATGCCAGATAGTTTTTGAACTCGGCGGGAAGGTCGTCTTCGTTTCGGACTTCGCACAGGTTTTGTTTCCATCCGGGGAACGATTCGTAGATAGGCTCAATATCGCCTTTGCCTTCGGCGTTGTCGCCAAGGCTGTAGGGGAAGTCTTCGGTGGTGCTGCCGTCGGGCAGACGGTAGGCAGTGCACACCTTAATGGTGTCGAATCCGTCGAGCACATCGCTCTTCATCATAATGAGGTCGGTAACGCCGTTGATCATCACTGCATAGCGCAGGGCCACCATGTCGAGCCATCCGCAACGGCGCTCGCGGCCTGTCACGGCCCCGTATTCATGGCCTATGCGGCGGATTTCGGCCCCTGTTTCGTCGAAAAGCTCGGTGGGGAAGGGCCCGCTGCCCACACGAGTGCAGTATGCCTTGAAAATGCCGTAGACACGACCTATGCGGCGTGGAGCAAGACCAAGGCCTGTGCAAGCACCGGCAGCTATGGTGTTGCTTGAGGTTACGTAGGGATAAGAACCGAAGTCGACATCGAGCATCGTTCCCTGGGCACCTTCGCAGAGCATGGATTTGCCTTCATCAAGGGCTTTGTTCACAAGGTGTTCGCTGTCGACAAGTTCAAACGAATCGAGGTAGTTGATGGCATCGAGCCACTTGGCTTCCATTTCGCCGAAATTGTCGGGGAGCCCGGCCCCTGCTGCTTCGAGCATGTCGATATGGCGCTGGCGGGCACGGTGATAGCGTGTTTCGAAGTCGGCAGTGAGAGTGTCGCCCACGCGCAGCCCGTGGCGCGACACTTTGTCGGTATATGTCGGGCCTATTCCTTTGCCTGTTGTGCCAATTTTCGATGCCCCTTTGGCTTTTTCGCCGGCGGCGTCGAGCAGACGGTCGGTTGGCAGAATGAGGTGTGCTTTTTTTGAGATTCGCAGCAATGAGTGGAGGTCGATACCTTCATTTTCGAGTGCGCGAGCCTCTTCGGCGAAGAGCACGGGGTCGAGAACCACGCCGTTGCCTATAATGTTCACTTTTGTCGAACCATTGGCGAAGACACCCGAAGGTATCGAGCGGAGCACGTGTTTGCGTCCGTCGAATTCAAGGGTGTGCCCGGCGTTTGGACCGCCTTGAAAACGAGCAACAATATCGTAGTCAGCGGCAAGGACGTCGACAATTTTTCCTTTTCCTTCATCGCCCCATTGGAGGCCTAAGAGTATATCGGCTTTCATTGTTTTTTAGTTGAGGAGGAGCTTTCTTTATGATTGGTTGGTTTCTTGATGTTGTTCTCTTTTTTTCGTTTGCAGCTCGAACAAGTTCCGAACAGAGTGAGCGAAATTGCGTCGGGCGCAAAGGTGGCATATCTCCGCTGGCGGATGAGGCGTATCAGGGCATTGTCGCGCAGTTCTTTGATGTTTCCGCACCGACGGCATACAAGGTGCATGTGTTCGGTGGTTCTAAGCTCGAAGAGCTGTTTGTCGAGGTTGATGTCGAGCGTGGTAAGAATCCCGGCATCGACCATTGTTCGCAACATGCTGTAGATAGTGGGGCGTGTCACCGGCTGCTTGCTCATGGCAAGGGCGCGGAAAACATCGTCGGCCGAAAAGTGTCGAGGGCACTGCTTCACAGCCTCGGCTATGAGCAGCCTTTCGGTTGTGATGCGGCAGTTATGCTCTTTGAGGTAGCTCACAAGCTGTTCGTTGGCAGCTTCGGCGGCCTTTCCGGTTTCGTTCATCATCGATAGTTGCCACATGGTTTATGCTTGTGCAAAGGTAGCAAATCTTTTTCATTGCCAAAGCATAATTTGCCAACTTTGGTGTGCTTGTTTTTGTTTGATGTAGGACGATGGGACAATTTATTGGTAGAAATGGTTGATATACTATAATGGTTGGGCTTTTTTTTGTACCTTTGCACGCTCAGACAAATAAATATGAAAATAGGCAATGTAGAACTTGGACGGCGCCCCGTGATGCTTGCGCCGATGGAGGATGTCACCGATGTGTCGTTCCGCCTCATCTGCAAGGAGCAGGGGGCCGATATGACATATAGTGAGTTCGTGTCGGCCGATGCGTTGATACGCAACATTGCCGCTACCACCCGCAAACTCAGCATAGCCCCCGGCGAGCGTCCCACGGCCATACAGATTTATGGGCGCGAAGTCGAGCCTATGGTGGAGGCAGCAAAGATGGTCGAAGCTGCCGGCCCCGATATTCTCGACATAAATTTCGGCTGTCCGGTGAAGAAAGTTGCCGGAAAGGGTGCCGGAGCCGGCATGTTGCGCGATGTTCCCAAAATGCTGGAGATTACCCGTGCCGTGGTTGATGCCGTGTCGCTGCCTGTGACGGTGAAAACGCGGCTGGGCTGGGACTGCGAGAACAAGATTATCTACACCCTTGCCGAACAGCTGCAGGACTGCGGCATACAAGCCCTGACCATTCATGGGCGCACGCGCTCGCAGATGTATACCGGCGAGGCCGACTGGAGCGAGATTGCACGCGTCAAGTCCAATCCCCGGATCCATATACCAATTATTGGCAACGGCGACATTCGCACAGCTCAAGATGTGGCCGACGCTTTTGCACGCTATGGCGTGGACGGGGTTATGGTGGGACGTGCAAGCATAGGAGCTCCCTGGATATTTCGGCAGATGACCTCGTTGCTGCGCACCGGCATCGAGGAGCAAGCTGCGACAGCCGAGAAATTCGCACTTCTTCGCCGACAGATCCGCGAGAGCGTAGAGCGCATCGACGAATATCGCGGCATACTTCATATTCGCCGTCACCTTGCGGCATCGCCGCTTTTTAAGAGTATACCCAATTTCCGTCCTTTGCGAATTGCCATGTTGCAGGCAAACACGCTCAATGAACTGAATGATATACTCGAACGGATAGAAAACGAGGTGATACCGGCCATCGACGACTAATCTGCAATCCTTCAATGCGATGAAACGTATAATTATAATATTTTTTATTGCTTTTGCCGCGGTGGGGCTTTTTGCAAAGAAATCTGCCTACAAACTCAATGTGCAGGACTTTTGCGAGCTTACTGTGGTAGATGGTGTACGTGTGGAGTATATCAGCCGAGCCGATTCGACAGGCTGGGCAATTTTTGAATGTGAAGAGGATGTTGCATCGAAAATTATGTTTACCAACAATATGCAGCGCCTCACCATCCAGACCGCTGCCGACGGCGAACCCATTGTTGGCGTGCCTTTGGTCAAACTCTATTCGTCGACCATGCGTCGCATAGAAAATAGCGGCGATTCCTTGCTGACTGCTTATATGAATGTTCCCGTGGAACGTTTGTCGATTGTTCAGATTGACAATGGCACCATAGTTGCAAACAATATCGAGGCCGACGAGCTCACTGCCAACCTGGCCGCCGGCAAGGGCCATATTTCTATCAATGGCAAAGCAAAGAAGGTGAAACTTACCAATGTGAGCGGTGGAGACATCGATGCCGAGAAGCTCGACACCCCGCTTGCTCGCTGCTATGTGTTTGGAAAAGGAAATATTTATGTCAGCCCGCGCGAGCAGCTCAAAATCTACGGAGCCGGTAGTGGTAAAATATACTTTACCACCGAGCCAAAGAAGAAAACCAGTCGAAGCATAGGTGTCAAAGCTAAAAAGCGAGAATGAACCTCAAACGCAAAACAGCGCGTACGCTCAAATGGAGCATGGTCGACCGTGTGGCCACACAGGTGCTCTATGCCGTTACGGGTATTGTTCTGGCCCGCCAGCTGAGCACTGAGGATTTCGGACTTGTGGGGGCCATGCTCATTTTTCAGGCCTTTGCCTCGCTGATTGTTGACAGTGGTTTCAGCCGCGCCCTTGTGCAGCGTAAAACAAACACGCGCCTGGGCTACTCCACGGTGCTGTGGTTCAATCTCGGAGCCGCAGTTGTGCTATATGCAGTGCTGTTTGTGTGCGCACCTCTTGTGGCAGCATGCTTTCAGCACGATGCACGCCTTATTCCCCTGTCGAGGGTAATGTTTCTGAGCCTTATCATCAATGCCTCGGCCATTGTGCAGATCAACCGACTTAACAAGGCCATGGATGTGCGTCTGGTGGCACTTGCCAACTCTCTGGGCCTCGTTGTGGGAGGCGTTGTAGGTATTGCCCTGGCGCTGACGGGCTTCGGAGCCTGGGCCATTGTGTGGCAGACACTCGTCATCGGCATTGTCAAGAGCGTCGTTCTTTGGGTTTCGACACGCTGGAGGCCTTTGTGGCGATTTTCGTGGAGTGTGCTGCGTTCCTATTTCGGCATAGGCTCGCGAATGATGTTCTCCTCGTTTCTCAACGTTGTGTTTCAGAACATCTACAGCTTTGTCATCGGCAACCAGGTGGGGCTGTCTTCGCTGGGCTATTACAGCCAGAGCGACAAATGGAGCAAAATGGGTGTGGCATCTATCAGCCAGGTGCTCACATCGTCGTTCCTGCCCACGCTGTCGGCCGTGCAGGACCAGCCTGAACGCTACCGAAGGCTAATGTCGAAGATGAACCGCTTCACAGCCTATCTTCTTTTTCCGGCCACTCTCGGCCTTGCGGCCATGGCCACTCCCATTTTTCATGCCCTCTTCGGCACAAAATGGGACCCGTCGATTTTTCTGTTCCAACTATTGCTCGTGCGCGGGGTGTTCACCGTTCTCAATGCGCTATACACCAATTATTTGTTGGGAGTAGGGCAGAGCAATGCCATAGTGAAGGTTGAAATAGTGCAGGACACGGCGGCATTGCTTGCTCTGGTCATAACCTTCCCCTTGATGGGCGAGACAAGGCCCGACGACCCTGTCTATGGTTTGCGCCTCATGCTCTATGGGCAGCTTGCGGCTTCGATGCTCACTTGGGCGGTGTCGCTGGTGATGACTGTGCGCCTTACGGGCGTCGGCGTGTGGTCGTTCTGCCGAGACATGGCTCCTTATCTTGCCGAGACATTGCTCATCATTCCACTCATGCTGATTGTGGGTGCCCATTGTCCCAATGCGTGGATGGCCCTTGCTGCCGAAGCCCTTGTGGCTGTGGGTGTATATGTAGGCCTTAATGCCGTATTCGGCTCGCAGATTCAGCGAGAAGTGTTGCAGAGGCGATAAACGCCGGGCTTGCACAAAAAATGGCTTTTTCATATAAGTTTTGTTAGTTCCATTGAATGTCTTTTGTTTGGCAAAGTTAATGCGTTTTTATTAAATTGCAAATTATCGATTGGGAAAAGATGAGAAATTTTATTTCGTTGAGAGCTGTAGTTGGTTTTTAACAAGTTGCCAGTATTTGCCGTGGAGTGATATAAGCTCATTGTGTGAACCAGCCTCAACAATTCTGCCATCTTCAATCAACAATATTTTATCAGCATTTTGGACGGTGCTTAATCTGTGTGCTGCTATGATAACCGTTCGGCCTTTTCCAAAAGAGTTAATGTTATTAACTATATTTTTTTCATTATTAGCATCGAGAGAAGAAGTGGCTTCGTCTAAAAATAACAAATCAGGATTCTTGTAAAGTGCTCTCGCAATCATTAATCGCTGTTTTTGACCACCACTCATCTCTATTCCGGCTACACCAATTTTAGTGTAAATACCCATAGGCAAAGATTTTATAAAAGAAGTAAGACCGACAGCCTCACAAAGAGATTCAGCAACATTGACATTGGGTGTGGCTTCTGACATAGCAATATTCTCCAGAATAGAACCAGAGAAAATTCTTGCCTCCTGCATCACTACACCACAGTGTCTAAGCCAATCTTGATTGTCAACATCACGAACATTATGACCACTCAATCGAAGAGTTCCTTGTTGCGGTATATAGAATCCAAGCATGAGTTTAATCAACGTTGATTTTCCACACCCGCTGTCGCCGACCAATGCCGTCACCGTGCCTTTTGCAATCTCCAGTGTCAAATCCTTTATGACAAAGGGAGAGCCGGAGCCGGCATATTTGAAGCTTACATGGTCGAACGAAATGGATGGTTCTGAAAATTTTTCACAACCTCTCATTTCTGATTCGTCATTAATGACATCATCTATTCGTTGGTAAGACAACATAGCGTCCTGAAGAGAGCTAATCGAAGAGCTGACCGTCGTAAAAGGTTGCGCCAGTCGCCCGGTTATATAGCCCAATGTCATAAGCGTGCCTATGGTCAGGTCGCCATTGATAACCATAACAGCTCCAATACCGGTGACAGTCAGGTCCTTGATTCGTGAAATCGTCGAACGGCCTCCTCCTTGTATAATACCGAGCCATGCCGATTTCATCGAAGTGTCGTTAAGTTTCTTCTGCGTTTCCTTCCATCTGCCGATTTTTGAAAGCTCGGCATTGTTGA
>CAJUAR010000054.1 GCA_910584495.1 uncultured Muribaculaceae bacterium | reverse complement strand
TTTGTCAAGGACTTGCATTTATAACAAGTAATTAAGCTGCGAATTTAAGGTACTTCAGAAATTTGACATACGATGATCTTCCAGATGATTTAAAGGCAGGCTCTTGGGAATTATCCGATTTTAATACTTCCATAATTATGAATCATACCGACTGGTATGAGAATGGACTACAGTCATATCTTTTTGAACGAACCGTTGAAGGCAAAACTGAATATGCCTATGTTTTTGCCGGATCAAATTCGGTAGAAGATTTTTTGGAAGACATCGCACAGGTAGCTGGACTCGCGCCGCAATATAATTCTGCAATTCAGAATGCAAGAACATTATCAAAAGAAGTTGGTGATAATGAGCTGACTTTTATTGGTCATTCTTTAGGTGGTGGAGAGGCTGCCGCGGCAAGTATGGCAACCGGTCGAGCAGCAATTACATTCAATCCGGCAGCAGTCAGCCCGGCAACAACTTATTTTCATAATTTGGGTGATGCTTCAAATGTTTTAAACTATCGGATAATTCCCTCAGGTAGAGGTATTATACGATTAGGCGGTTGTTTTGCGAATAATTTACAAGATAATTTTGGAATGAGTGCACCAGGTGAAACAAAATACATTACTATTGATTCAAAAAAATCCATTTTCGTCTCATTCAATAAACAAATTCGTTAAATATTTCAAAGAATTACGATGAAAGCAATAACATATTTCTTTATAATATTTGCAACCACACTTTTGAGCGGATGTGTGGGTTATTACAGCGATATGAGCCATCTCTCAGACGATGATTTAAAATGGACTGATTGCTATAATATTGGAGACACTCTGATTTTTGAATCAACCAATCACTATGCAGATACCCTTGTTGTTGATAGCAAATCAGTAAATAATTCTAAGAATCCCTTATTTATTCATTTCATAGATGATTATATGGGAGATAAATACTATGCCACAGCAAGCTATGGATTCCATATAAAAAGTCAAAATGGCAATTTAAAAGGATGGCTTAAATTAAAAAAATTGATAGAAAATGATTCGATAACCTGGTCTGCAGGATTAGGAGAGAGGATGGCGAAGCAGTGGCATTATGTTTTTGATTTCAAAGAAGATAAAAAAACATATATTGGACAAAATCCGGTGAAAGCAACCAATATTACACTTTATGGGAGCAAATTCGACACCTGTTTGGTGATTGATGAAAACAATTCCCGACTTATGAAATATGTGGTAGTACAACCGACAACAATCAAGAGCTTTGTAATCAGCAAACAGTATGGCTTGATCCAATTTAAATTGGAGAACGGTACGGAATTCTTTCGAAGAGATCTGTTTGGGAATGAGTAATTTTTTTACTTGCAGCCGAAAACCGATAATTCTTTCCCATGGAAAAATCATCGATCAACGAGGTTCGAAAACTGTCTAAGGCAGTGGGCATACCGCCGGCGGCAAGCACGTGTTCTGCAACAAGGTGCCCGAACGGTCCTATAACGACTACGGCTACTGGGCCGACGGCGCATACCACTACAATATCTGCGATTACCTTGGCAATGTGCGCATGCCGCCAATCGGCTCGCAACGCAATGCGTAAAGTGCTCGCGATAGCCAGACAACACTCCTGAGGGGCGAGGTGAAGACACCTCGCATCCATAAAATTACAGAATCCGGGCTTTGAAACCTTCAGCGGTGAGGAAGCGGAGCACGTCGGTGCGTCGGTCGCCTTGGACGAGGATTTCGCCTCCACGTGCCGAACCTCCGGTGCCGAGCTGTCGTTTAAGACGAGCGGCAAGGGCCTCCACTTCGTCGTCGGAAATTGTAAAACCTTCGATAATTGTAGCCGACTTGCCCTTTCGTCCTTTGCGGTCGAGCACAATGTCGAGACGTGCGCTTTGACGCGATGCGTCCTCTTGGGCTACAGACTCGGCTTCTACGACAGCCTCGGTCTCAAGAGTATCGGGTTCGTCGGCCATAGAGCCACGCAGGGCTTGGAGAGCCGACATCCAGTCGTTGTTAGTATTGCTTTTCATTCTATGCTGTCGGCAGGGATAAACAATGAGTCGTCGACACACGGCGGGTTGTTGCGTGCTTCGACGATAGCTCCCACAAGAGCCAGGGCCGGACGCTGTTCGGGAGGCAGCTGAGTGTATATATAATTGCTGGTGGCCGTGCTGTCGCACCGGTAGGCAGCTTCCAGGGCACGCGCAGCCATATATGTATTGGTCTCGGGAAAATTTTCATCTGACAGACGCACATAGAGCAGCGACAGGCGGCATAGCTCTTCAGCATCAAGAGCAGCGAAGTCAGGCCCCAGAATCAGACTGTCGGCAATCTGCTGCGCAGTGTTTATGCGGCCGATTTCCAACGCCATCTCAGCGTCGGAGAGTTGAGAAACAGCCGACGGCTTGCTTCCGCAGGAGCAAGCCATGGCTATGAGGATGAATAAGTAAATGAATCGTGTTAAATTTTTCATTCTTGTGCTTGTTCGGCATGCTCGGTTATGACTTCGCGAAGCGATTCATGATCGGCGTTCTGCCAGTCGGCTTCACCGGGCTGCCCGGCATTAGTTTCCGTTAACTGATACTGCTGCTCGACATTGTCTCCTGCCGGGGTGTCGGTGTGCGTTTTGGCATCGAACCATCCGATATAGAACAGAGTGGCAACTGTTAGAACAGCAACAACAAGGGCAACGGTGAGCCAAAGCCAGATGCTTGCGCCTTTTTTATTAGAATAGTTGGTCATAGTGCGTTAATATCTAAATTAAACATTTGCAATTTACATATAAACGCACATCGCTGGCTATAAGTTGTCGACCTGGTCTACGAAATCGTACATCAACAATGCGGCTTCGGCGGCTTCGGCACCTTTGTTTCCCAGGCTGCCGCCGGCTCGGTCGAGGGCATCCTGTTCGCGGTCGACAGTGAGCACGCCGAAAATTACAGGAATGTCACATTCGGCATTGAGGTGTGTCACGCCTTGTGTCACACTGTTGCACACATAGTCGAAGTGGGGTGTACCGCCACGAATTACGCAGCCCAGCACAATGACACAGTTGTAAAAGCCAGTTTCAATGAGTTTCGATGCGGCAAAAGTGAGTTCGACAGCCCCGGGGACTTCGAAGACATCCACCATATTTCGCTCTATTGCGGCAGCTTCGAAAGTGCCGAGAGCACCGTCGAGGAGGGCCTGGGTGATGTGGCCGTTCCAGAGGGTGCGCACAATGGCCACGCGCATGTCGCGCACTTTGTTGAAGCCCGTCTGAGGGGCGTTGCTATAGTTGGACATAGGAGGAAATTGGGTTTAAAGGTTTATCTGCCATTCATTATTTATTGTCTTTGCCTGCTCGCATCCGCACGAGGCCCCGCCCTTTATGATTGATTCGCGCAGCGAAGCATCGGGCTGCAGCAAGGCATCGCGGCCTGAGCAATTTTCGGACAAAGCGCCGACGATGCCGGCCACAACTCCTGCCTGCCACATCATCGAGCTGCAGCAGGCGGGGTCAACATCCACACAGCTCATCTGCTTGCCACTGTAGTAGCTGATACGGGCACATGTTTGGTCGATATTCACAAGCGAGCGGCAGTAGAAGTCGATATGCTTGAGGTAGCACTCCTGCTGGCTTTTCACACCGAAGAGCATTTCAAGGTCGCTACTGCGTGTTATGAGCAGGTCGGCAATCTCGAGATTTTCAAAAATCTGAGGCATGATGCGTGTGAGGCGCGGCTGCCTGTCGCCTATGAAGCCCGGCAGATAGACAAGCATGGCCTTTCGTTCGGCGGCATTATTGATGAGCTGTTGAAGACGCTTGCGCATGCGCGGGTCCACGGCATAATATCCGCCGAAGACCACAATGTCGTCGGCCTCGATGCGTGGCCACACAATGTCGAAAGCTTCGTCGGGATAGGCCTCGTAGCGCACAGCCGAAGAGGCTGCGCCCTGACTGTCGCGCACATAAACGTTGAGAGCCGTACGCCCTTCGGTGTAGCGGTCGACCGACCTCACATCGACATTAGCAGCCATGAGCCTTTTCACGACAAGGTCGCCGACAGCATCGGTTGCCGCCTCCGATGCCATGAGCACGTCATAGCCAAGCTTGCCCAAAACAGCGGCGGCACATGCAATGACACCTCCGGGCATGGCCCCTACGGGAGTGCCGGCGGCATCGAGCACTATGTTATAGTTGCACTCGCCGATGAAGATGAGTTTTCTCATTGTTTCTGAGCCCTTGCAGCATGACCGAGGTAGCCGCCATGATGGCGTTTGGCATATTCGGCAGCCGAAAAGTTGATGGCCTTCATCACGTTGACCACCAGCACATCGCCAATAACGGTCATAACCGTGGTGGATGTTGTGGGAGTGAGGCCGAGCGGACATACTTCGGGAGCCCCGCCTGTGAGCAACACAATGTCGGCAGCCTTAGTTACAGGGCTGTCGGGAGCTCCGGTGATGGCAATCACCGGCATGCCGGCATAGAGGCCGTGGAGAAGGTCGATAAGTTCGATGATTTCGCGTGTTTTGCCGCTGTTGGAGATGAGGAGCACAATGTCGTTGGGCTGAAGTATGCCAAGATCACCATGCTGCGCCTCGCTGGGATGGAGCGACACTGCCGGAGTGCCCGTAGAGGCAAAAGTAGTGGCAATGTTCATGGCAATTTGCCCGGCTTTACCCATACCGGCGGTAACGAGTTTGCCGCCGCGGCGATGGACATGCTCAATTATAGCATCCACAGCAGCTTGATAAGCATCGCTGACGGGAATATTTCGGATTGCTTCGCTTTCGGCTTGCAATATTTCTCTCATTGATTCTTGCACATTCATGGCAGGATTTTTGTTTGTTGGACTACAAAATTACTAAAATTCTACTTGTCGGCGAGCAAAGAGCGGTAAAAATTTTCGTAGTAGTTAACGGTTCGACTGATGTCATATCGTTTCACATAGTCAAGACCCTCCTTTGCAAGGCGTTGGGCATCAACATAGTTATCTTTAACTTTTAATATTGCCTCGGCAAGCGAAACAACGTTATCTTTTTCAAAGTCGGTGCATAGCCTTCCGTTGTCGGCCACTTCCCATGGGCCATCGTGGCGGGTGAGAATCAGCGGCAGTCCGGCGGCCATGCCTTCGGCCACAGTCAGCCCGAAGCCCTCGTAGCGCGAGGGATGACACATGGCATCGAAGTCGGCCAGATGTTGGTAGACATAGCGGCGGTCGCGCAGTCCGGCAAAATGGACACGTTCGGCCACACCCTCCTCTTGTGCCATGCGTTTCAGTTCGGATGCATCGCCACCGCCTATAAATGTAATGTCCACATCGTCAACACCACGGCGGTGAAGCTCTCCAAGGGCGCGGATGGCAAGGTCCTGACCTTTTTTATGCGGTAAAAGATTGGCCACTTGCACCAAACGGAAATTACCTTGGGAATCTACAGGAGCACGACGGACTACCGCCGTGGTATCGATGCCGTTGAGAATGGTAGTAATCCTGGCTGTCGGCACACGCTGCAGCACATCGGTCTTGACAGCTTCGGTGATGGCTACCATATTGGAGCGTGCAGCATAAATCATGGCCGTGTTAATATCGTGGACAGTGAGCAGCAGGTGTGATTTGCGCACCTGCACCAAGCGGCAGAACTTGTGGTGATGGGCATGTATAATATCCGGTTTCATCTTGAAAATAAACCAGTTGAGGCGTGCCATCATCAGCAGAGGCTTGTCGCCCTGCCGGCGGTTCATGCGCTCTACTTTCACATCCGGCACGAACTTGGCCACGAGAGCTTCGTCGATGCCATCGTTCACAATCATCACTGTCACATCGTGGCCGAGGCGTGCCTGACCATTGGCAATGTCGATGAGCAAGCTCTCGGCTCCGCCGATGAAAAACGAATATATAAGATGTAGTATTTTCATTTGCCAACTTTTATAAAGAATATGTTTAATAAACATACTCTTATTGGGGACAAAGATAGTAAAACAATCGCAATTCCACAAATCCGGACAAGTGTCGTTTTTTTTTGCTAACTTTGTAAACGACTTTAATAGTATGTTTACTTTTAACTCTATGAAATCTTTAGAAGCTTGAAACATACTCGAAAAATCAATCTAAATCTTAACATAAGCCAAAAATAAACATACTCTAAACCCCGACACGAATTGAAAGAATATACCACAGAATTTGAACGCAGATGCGCGGCTTTCGTTGCCGCCCAAGGCCTGCTGCACCACAAGGCTCCGGTGCTGGTGGCCCTCAGCGGCGGAGCCGATTCGGTGGCCTTGCTTGCCGTGCTCACCGCCATGGGCTACGACTGCGTGGCTGCCCACTGCAACTATCACCTTCGCGGCGACGAATCGATGCGCGACATGCGCCATGCCTGCAATGTGTGCGATGCGCTGGGCTGCGATGTTTATGTGCGCGACTTCAACGTGGACGAACGCCGTGCGGCAACCGGAGAATCGGTGGAAATGGCTTGCCGCGAGCTGCGATATGCCTGGTTTGCCGACTTGCTCGACCGAAACGGGGCGCAAGCCGTAGCCGTGGGCCATCACCGCGAAGACCGTGTGGAAACTTTCATGCTCAACCTCCTTCGCGGCACGGGACTGGCGGGCCTCACAAGCATGAAACCTCGCCATGCCGACGTGGTGCGCCCGCTGCTGCCCTTTTCGCGCTTAGAAATTGAGCAATATGTCGCAGCCCGTGGACTGACCTTTGTCGACGACAGTTCAAACGCCAGCGATGCTCACCGCCGCAACCGTCTGCGCAACAGCATACTGCCCCTGATGGAACAAAACTTTCCGGGGGCTGCCGATGCCATACTTTCAACAATCGAAAAACTCGAATCTGCCGAAGCTGTCTATCGTTGCGCCATCAACGCCAAGGCCCGCAACTACACCACACCCTCGGGTATAGACCTCAAGGCCCTTGCCTGTGAGCCGCAGGCAGCAACCATACTTTTCGAGATGCTGCGCAGCAAGGGATTCACAGCCACACAGGCTTCTGACATGCTTGCCGGAGCCGATACCTCGGGACAACGCTTTTTCTCCACCGACGGCTCGACAGTGGCCGAACAGAACCGTGGCATTCTCACCTTTATCGAAGCATCATCGCTGGGAACTGCCGAGGCCTCGTTTAATGTCAATCCACGCCACGACATAAACTCGCCGGTGAGGATAGAGGTGAGTTTCGGGCCGGTGGAACTGTTCAGACCCTTGGCCGGCCGCCCCGATGTGGCTTTTTTCGATGCCGCAGCCATCGAAGGCGAGCACCGCTGGGAATTGCGCCACCCACGACGCGGCGACCGCATGGTGCCTTTCGGCAGCAAAAAAGGCAAACTGCTCAGCGACCTTTTCAACAACGCCAAGCTCACCGCGCAGCAGAAACGCGATGCCTGGGTCATGCTCCGCGACGGCGAAATTGTATGGCTGCCAGGGCTGCGCAACTCGGCACTGCTCGCCGTGGGTCCCGGCACCAGACGCTTTGTCCGCATGCAGCTCCACCTATCGGGCTTTGCCGATGTTTCGAGGAACAATAAAAGCCCTGAAATCGGTGCTGATCACATGTAGAGCCATGGCGCGTGTCATCAGTATGTCGTCGTGGTAGCCGCAACGAGCGGCAAAGCTGCCGTTGGGGAGCTGTTCGTAGACAAGCAATTCGTTGCAGGCTTCGTCCGAATGTTCGATGTATGAACCCTCGCGAACGGCTTCGATGAGGCCGTCGATGAGTATGGCCTTGGTGGCTCGATTGGTGTGAAAACCTATCATCGAGCCCTTGACAATGCCGGCGCGGTCGTAGCTGCGTCGGCGGTAAACGGCAGGATAGGATTCGGCAAGCCGTGACAGTACAAAAAGATTGGAATTTTCAACACCTCCATATTCGGCGGTCTCGAAAGTGTTCGATTCAATCACCAGCAAGGCTGTGTTGTAGAACCGCCCCACGGCGGCACATTTGCGCACAAGTATGTCGTGATCCACATGCCCGCGCCACTGCGCCACCACCTCCGGCATCTCGCCCACGCCGGCTCGAAACACCGCAATCACCGACCAGTCGGCCTCGGCCGAGCGGCCGCCCACATCCACAGCCGCCACATAGCGGCACCCCGGCTGCGGCAAGCTCCACACGGCCAGAGCCCCCGTTGACGAGGGCACGAAACGTCCCTCCGCGCCCACATCGCCCATCGTCGGTGCCTTACAGCCGCCCCGCAAAGCCTCCACATGCTCGGGGCTGAACACTGTGCGCGTGGTTGCCGCAAAGGCTTCGACATCGTCCGAAGGATACTCGGCATTGAGACCCTGCAACGAGCTATATTCGCGAGCCTTAGCCCTGTACCATGCAATTTGGGCAAGAAGAGCCCCTTCGTTCCACAACCTCTGCTCATAGGGTGTCAGGCTCTTGACCATTGCATCGACATCGATTTTGCCGTCGGCGTTGTCGCCGGTTTCGAACCAGGGGATGAAAATCGGAACTTTGTCCGACCGTCCTTCCACGGCACGGCGCCACTCGCTGTGAAAATAATTGCCCACGCCGTTAGCTGTCGATTCGAGAGCAACAAGAGTCAGGGGCATACGTGCTATACCGCTGCAAACCGAATTGACGGCGGCTTCCGGTGTGTGCTCGCGCGACGACGGCCAGAAAGCAATCTCGCTCAGATGAGCCATGGCAACATCGGTGCCTCGCAGAGCATCTTGTTTTTCCGACGAACCTATGGCCACAAAGCAGTCGCGGCCGGCAATGGCGCGAATGTTGGTGGAACCTTCGTAGGGCACGAATTTCGGTGCTTCGTCGCCCTCCCACATCTCGGCCGGGTAGTTGGCAAGAAGCTTGGTGTACATACCGCGAATCGTTGCCGACGTGTCCTTGACATGTGCGCAGATAATTGAATTCCAATTCTTGCGCAAGCACGTCTGAATCCATGCCATATATATTTGCACCAGCGTGGAGCACCCCCACTGACGCGATTTGAGAATGATGAGCCGCAGCGGCTCGCCGGCTCGCCGCTGTCGTTCGATGATGGACAGCACATGCCGCTGAGGAATGTTGAGAGTGAAGGGAACATTGGCAAAACCGCGTTTTGGCTTGATTTTGACACAGTTTGCAGCCCAGTATTCGAAATCGGAGGCACAACGCAGCCTCTTCCAGGCCAAGGCATTGTTGCGACAGGTGGCATAGGCCGGATTGTCGAGCATCTCCACAGGAACATAAGCCCAGGGCAGACCCTCCACCGGCGTGGACACACGCTGCCGGGGACCGGTGCAGCACAAGCCCCGGTGAGGGTCGTAGAGCGTGGCGGCAAAATGCTGCCGCAAGCTGTCGAGCAAGGATATATATTCGTTATGCATTGAAGTGTGGTTTTGGGTCGGTCCGAACCGACATTGCTATGGAGTGAAAGCGGAAATCGGGGCCTACAGTGCCGCTGAGCACGGCTTCGAGCTTGCGCACGGCACGCCCCATGAGCGGAAAAGCAAGAGGCGAGCGCACACTGCCTCGCACCGTAGTCTGAATCAATGGCCACTTGCCGCGATTGTCAACGCCGCAGTCCCATACATCGAAAGTAAGATTGAGATCCGCACCTGAAATATTGGCCCTTATCTCAGCCGGAGAGAACAGACGGTGCCCTTTATCCGGCATGAAGCTGCTGAGTTCCACGCTCTTCTGTCCCGGTGTCTCCATGCCGGCAAGCCAAAGAGAGGAACCGGCAATGGCCATGCCACGGTTAAAATGCGCAAAACTCCATGCCGAAATATCGTTGCGGATATAATATTCGCCCGGCACGTCGGGCTTAAAAATATGACAGTCGCCATCGGCACACAATGCCCACAGCTCGTCCTTCGCAGGGTCGTAGCCCAGAGCCACATAGTCCGTATCAGCTGCAAAACGGCGCATTCGACCTGTGGGAGTGATTTCGACGATGCGGCCCCCGCACACAGCCATAACCGAACCGCCGGGCACAGCGCACATGGCATCGGAGCGCTCTATACCAACCGCAGAAAGGGTACGCACAGCGGCACGGCGGCTTTTGCTGTCGACAGCAAGCGATAATATGGCCCCTCGGGTGGCGGCAATGAAACGTGCACGTCCAAACTCCCACGACTGATCGGTGCCCGTGCGCGGCAACAATGCCATGAGCGAACCTCCTGCAACAGGTGCTGTGGCAATAATGTTCCACGGATTGGAAGCATCGGCAAATGCCACGACATCTGCCGTCGGGTCCTCCACGCGAGTGTCGGAAGGCATTTCGAGGGTTTCGCTGCCAAGGACACACGGCACGGCATTGTCGGCCACATACACCGACGCGCTCCCATCGGGCAAAGGTGTGAGCGGCAAGGATGCACTCTTCTGCCAGCCATCGCCCTCAAGCTTGAGCAAAAGCTGACGCGCCGCCCCCGAAGGATAGCTCGCCAAAGGGCCTAAAGCGGAGAAATGCCATGAAATATGTCGTGGCTCCGGTGTGTGGCATGTGCCGTCGGACATAAGCACGGCAACCGACAATGTAGCGGAGCCTTCGGCCCTGGAGGCTGCAAAGAACTCGGGAGCATAGACCGCCTCTCCAACCGTCCTCGGCGAGGCATAGGCCACAACACCTGATGCCTCGGCGGCACAATGTGCGGTGAAAGCGCCTCCGGGTGCCGGCAATGAGGAGGAACTGTGTCGGATGGATGCCCTGAGCACCGTTTTGACGGCGCGCACCTCGTCGGCCACACTGCCGAACGAGGGAACTATGTTGAATGTCTGCTCCTGCGGTCCGAAAGGATTCGCCACCACGGCGGCAAGCTTTTCGAAAGTGTCGAGATGGCAGAGGGCTTTGCGCACTGTTGCGGCACTCACATCGTTGCCGGGCAACGCGACATGTGCAAAGGGGCCATCGGTGTTTCCCAAGCGCGACAGCGTTGCCGTCCCCGTGCCCGAAGGGTCGTAGGGATGAAACATGGGGCACACATATACCTCGGCACGGGCCACAGCGCGCACAACCTTGCTGTCGGAGCATGCCTCGGCATGCAGCCGCAACCGCCATGTGCTGGCTCGCAGAGTATAGGCCGCAACAGTCTGACGGTCGGCAGAATAGAGGCTCACCGTGTCAGTGCATTGGTAACCGTTGCTGCACGCCGCCATCATCGCCGGCGAGGTGTAGAGCAACTTACCTTCGCTGTCATAAAGTTTATAACGTGCCAGCGCGGGCTGCATGCCAAGATGAGCATCGGCAGCAGTGGCGCACAGTTGTTCGTAGGCCGCGCACAGGTCTTCGGCAAGGGCTTTTTCATCGGCAGGACGCAGCGAGCCGCCGCTGTAGGCGGTAGAGAGCTTGCGCTCGCCCACCTCTGCTGCAAGCAACGAGCCGTCGACGGCAAAGAGCGAGAGACCGGGAAACTGCAGCTTGTAGTCATACCACTGCGGACGGCCGTCGTCGCCGACAACAATACGCACCGGTCCGGCTGTGGTGAGAGCCACTATATGCTCGGATGTGGCAAAAAGCACAGCCTCTACATCGCCGCGCAGGTCGGTATCTCCATGCAAAACCTGAGGGTCGTCGACCGTCATTTGCACAGTCTGTATTGATGCCAGTCGTCGTCCGCGAGCAAAAACAAAGGAAGAGCCTGCAATGCCAAGTGGAACATAGCCGGCAAGACTGTCAAGAGATTTGAGATTGCCGACGGGTGCATAGAGGCCGCTGCCATCGGTCATTTTTCGTAGATTTACTAATTCCATTGAAAGTGTTGTTTCGGGTTCTTAGAATGCAAAGTTACTGTCACCTTCCGGGGAATTATTGTTGTATTCCGTCAATGACTGGAATGTTGAATCTGTGGAGCGCGAAGCCATGGAGGCGAGGTGTCCTCACCTCGCCCGGCAGGCTGCTTGCCCGGCTATACAGAGGCCTACATTTAACAAAAGTACTGGCTCGTATTTTTTCTGCTGGCCACTGTAAAGAAATTTTTGCCAAATGAAAAAAAAGCTATAAATTTGCGGCAGAAACACATTATGCGCTCAGCCATGAAAAAAACTCTCTTTTTTTATCTTTTGTTCTCTTTTGGCTTGATTTTGTCTGTCTGTGGCCAGAATCGGGTTAGCTTTGCCTACGATGCCGCCGGCAACCGTGTGAAGAGGGAGATAGTTCTTTCAAGGAGCATGCCGTCGGAAGCTCAGGATGAAGCCGAAAGCAATACATTCTACGATTCCCTCGGGCAAAGGACGGTCAAGCTGGCCGGGACATCCGCGGGGATTCTGAAAATAGAGATTATCGGCTATGAGCCTTCCGACAATGCCTTCGCCGAGGTGTACTCTCTCGGCGGCATAATGCTGTTATCACAAGCAGTCAAAGACGCAACGGCAGAATTAGACATCAGCGGAAGGCCTTCCGGCACCTATATTCTAAATGTGACAGTCAACGGGCAACAGACAAGCTGGAAAATAGCCAAGCAATGAAACCGCACACCTTTCACATACTCCTTGCAGCGTTTGCAATGGCTGTGTCGACTTTCATAGGCTTGTCGGCACAAGAGACTGGTGACGAGAGCGGTTTTGACGATAATGCGCAAGAAGATGGAAGCGCGATTCAAATTGACACATTGGAGATTGACCCGTCTATACTTGGCGTGGCCCGCGTCAATCCCGATAACCCCGACATTCCGGTTGTGAATAACCAATATTCGGTCGGAACGCCTTCGGGCAGCTTCTCTGTCAACGATGCCGGCGCAGCCGTCTACAGTCTGTCCATCGATTGTCCCGACGGGAAAGGTTTGACACCTCAGATCAGCTTGGCTTACAGCAGCCAGAATGCAGGTTATGGCGAGGCCGGATACGGTTTCTCCATCTCGGGGCTCTCTGCAATTACAAGAGGCGGCAAAACACCGTTTAACAATGGAGGTGTTGCCGGAGGTGTCACTTATGGAGCTGACGACTGCTTGTTTCTTGACGGGAAAAGACTCATTCTTCTGTCCGGATCCGCACTATTGGACGGCGCTGTTTATTGTCTTGAAGGCGATCCGCACACGCGAATCACCGTGCACGACAGCACCGAGGAAAGCCTGACTGTCTCCTGGTTTGAAGTTCAGACCCCTGACGGCATGAAATATGAATACGGGCGGACAGGTACGTCCCGTCTTACATTCACAGCATCAAACGCTTATCATCGGGCGGCATCGTGGCATTTGAACAGAAGCGAGGATGTCTACGGCAACTATGCGACATATTCCTATTCAATCGCCGACTATCATGTCTACCCGACAAGCATAACTTATGGCGAGAACTCGGTCAAGAGCCGAGGTGTCAGCAACAGGATTGTTTTCGGCTATGAAAACAATGAAGGAAGCCCTTCGTTGTTCAATATAGACAATAAAAAGGGAAGCATGAGCAGACGGTTGTCAAACATAAGCACTTATTCCGGGACATCCCTATACCGAAAATATTACTTCACATACGACAGCGCATCGGACGGAACTACCCTAAAATTCGACCGCTTGACTTCGATCAGAGAAGAAAATGGCGATGGCGAGAGCCTGACCCCGGTTAATTTCCAATGGAACCCGCTGCCGGCTGCAAACATTGCAAGGTCTTATCTGAATATCCCGACAGACGATGGAAGTTCACTGGTAGAAACACAGGACCGTAGTTTTTTTGCCGCCGACATGAATGGTGATGGAATCAGCGACATAATCCGTGTTTCGCCGGTTAAGGTTAAGGTATATGATGCATATGGAAACACCTCTTTTAAAAACTATACCAGGGTTTATATAAGCTGTAGTTCTGTCTCCTCGGATGGTGTTATATCTTATTTGTCGCCATTGCGCTACGAAATGTCAGGTTCCTATGACAATGGTATAGATGTGACGAATATCTTAGGAGGATCAGCTCTACTTGATTACGATGGTGACGGATTTAATGATTTAGTATTGCCTATATTTGAAAACTTTTTCGGAGAACATTTCGTTTCGTTTAAAGTTATCTCTGGAAAGTCTACAACGGGCACAGACAGAGAAATAATCCCACTATTCGAATGCAAATTGGAAGCTTCGGACAAATTGCCTCTCTTTGTTTCATTTGATGCCAACAAAGATGGAAAAGATGAAATAATCTTTGTCGAACAAAAGAAACTTGACAATCGATATCCGGCATTTTCGATATTTGAATTAGGAAAACGCAACCAAATACACACATTTAGTATAGGTTTGCCCATGGAGCCGAAAAAGCTCTTCAGCGGAGACTACAACAACGACGGCCTTACAGATATCATACTGCTGTATGACGGCGGTTATAAAATATATTTCAACAACGGAGGAAGTGACGGGAGCAAATTGTTTACCGAATCCAACACAAAGACCGGCACTTCGATAGGCGACGGCTGGCGCGTAGCCCAGGGCGATTTCGACGGTGACGGCCTTGTCGACTTCCTGCATTACAAATCAAGGGATACCTTTTTCACAATAGCGCGCAATAACGGCGACGGCACGTTCACTTGTTGCCGGTCCGACGATATCGGTGTAGGCGATTCATCGGCAGATTACGACAACGAGAGTTTCTCCATATCCGTCTATGATATCGACGGCGACGGACGTTGCGACGCGCAAGTGTGCAAACGCGAGGCCAACGACATGCATTCCATCTGGCTCTATTCCGACGGCCAGACACTCAAATTCAGCCAACGTCTGAAAAGGACGCGCAAGGAGGATGCCAAGGAAGGCACTGTGTTTGTCGGCGACTTCGACGGCGACGGCAGCATGGAACTGGCAAACTACGGCGGCAACCTTCTCATTGCGTCCGACACTTTTGCAGAAAACAGGATCAACGTCTACAGGGGAACGCCCCGCAGCAGCTCGGCAGGGCGCATAACCGCCGTTACCGACGGCATGGCCAACCGCACAAGCGTAGAGTACGAATACCTTACATCGCCGTCGGTCTACAGCAGGACCGCGAACGCGTCTGACTCATACCCTTTCAATACCTACACGCTGCCTGTCTCGGTGGTCAAAAGCATTACTTCGACCAACGGCTCGGCCGGCGAACAGACAACGGATTACTTTTATAAAGACCTCCGCATCCATATTGCCGGAGGCGGAGTGACGGGCTTTGACGAGGTGGCAACAACCGACCGGACGACAGGCCGCAAGACCACACGCCGAATAACGAAGTGGGACAAGACGCGCCTTGTGCCGTTGGAAACAGTGTCGACCGATTCTGTAGGCGAGCACACATCCTCGGTGGTGACATCCTTTACGGCCGCCGCCGTCGGGAAGACCTATTTCACTTACGAATCAGGCAGTGTGATAACCGACATGGACGGACACACAGCCGTCACCTCCAACAAATACGATACTGCCAAGGGTGTCCTGCTCGAACAGACGGTGAGCAACGACGGTGAAAACATGTACAAGAAATCGGTCTATTCGGGCTATCAGCAAAAATCCGGGAGATGGCTGCCGACATCGCTTGTCTTGAGCCAGAAACACAAAGATGACAGCTCGGCGTTCTCAACCGAGACAAAATACACCTACGATGCCAAAGGCAGCATCCTCACCACCGTCGCAAACTATGGTACGGATATGGCTCTGACCACCATCCGTACTTACGACACTTACGGTAACTGCCTCACATCGCTTACCAAGGGCACGAATGTCAAAGAGATAACGACCCACAACCAATACGACACCACGGGGCGTTATGTGGTCAAGACATATACCACGCCGGCCTCGACCGTGGCCACCTTTACCTACGACATGTGGGGCAACGTCCTGACATCAAGCGACGAGACGGAGCCGACCAACGTCCTTACCACCTCTTACTCCTACAACGGTTGGGGAAGGAGAATACGGTCGGCAGCTCCCGACAGCACCGTCGTGACAAGCGAGATAGGCTGGGGGAAGGACAACAAAAACAAATACTACACCCTGACACGCACGTCAAACCGGCCATGGGTGATTACCTGGTATGACAACGCGGGGCATGAGATGTCGCAGAAGACTTTCGGACCTGCGAATGTGCTTGTTTCCAAGACTACCACATATAACAACCGCGGACTTGTCTCCACGGTTTACACCGTCGACGGCAAGATCCGCAACACAGAAAAATTGACTTACGACGATCTTGGCCGAGTGGTTTCGAGCAAAAACAGCTCGGGGAAAGTTTCCACATACAGCTACGGCGACCGCAGCGTGACGACAAATTCGTCAGGCCGTGTGTCCACTGTCGTTCACGACGCCTGGGGCAACACAGCGTCGACCATCGACCACCTCGGCAAAAGAGTCTGGTATGCTTATCGGTCCAACGGCAAACCGGGCCATGTGACGACAGACGCATCTACCGTGAACATGGAGTATGACGCAGCGGGGAACCAAACTCTTCTTGCCGATCCCGATGCGGGATTGCACCGGTATGAATATGCAGCCGACGGAACATTGCTCAAACACACCGACCCCAAGAATGTCATAACCACATACACCTACGACGAACTTGGCCGTCTTTCCAAGACACAAACAGGGAGCTACACCATTACAAATACCTACGGGACGTCGGGTGTGGAAAAGATGAAGCTTACCAAGCAGACGATGGGGGCGAACAGTGTAGAATACAAACACGACAAACTGGGGCGCATCGTAAAGGTAAGAAAAAATATCAATGGTCATGGCGTGTTTGATTTCTATAACGTCTACGACAATCTAAACCGCTTGTCTTCTACAATATACCCCGGGAATATGGCAACAAAACACTCCTACGATGACTACGGTTTCCGTATCCGCACCGTTGCCAACGGAATGGAGGTTTTTCTGCTCAAAGACTACGAGGGAGGTTCTTCCGGCTCTTTCACTTTTATGGACAGCATAACGGCTGTGAAAGAAATCGACAGCTATGGCTATGTGACGGGCATGTCGCTCTCGCGCGGGGCCAAGGTGCTCGACCGCATGGACTTCGAATTCGACAAGAGCAAGGACAATCTGCTCGCCCGGCAAAGAAAGGGGGATTTCAAATATTACTTTGACTATGATGTCCTCGACCGTCTCAAAACAGTCAAGAGAGACCCTCGCTTGCCAATCGACCCATCATTCCCGTTAAACAAGATTTCGCTGGAGGTTGTCAAAGACACGGTGATGGCCATGGCATATTCGCCCGACGGCAACATACTCTCCAAAACAGGTGTCGGGGCTTATACCTATGCGACAGGCGTGCGCCCGCATGCCGTTGTGAGCGTTGAAAACGCCGACGGGCGGATTCCCACATCAACCCTCGCCACTACTTTCAACGCTCTCGACCGCATACAGACCATAAGGGATGGGGCAACCGGCCTTTCGATGGAGTTCGACTACGGGCCGGACATACAGCGGTGGGTCACGAAGCTCAAATCCCATGGGCAGGATTCGATAACGACCGTCTATGCCGGGAACTATGAAAAGATAAGCTGCAACGGCCTGACGCGCGAGTTCTACTATCTGGACGGCGGCATTATAGTTGTGAAGCAAAACGGCGTTTTCAGACCCTTTATCTCCTTCACGGACTATCAGGGAAGCATTCTGTCGATGTTCGACAAGGACGGCGCCAATGTTTTCAAGGCAAGCTATGATGCCTGGGGGCAGCAGTCGGTGACTGTCAACACCATAGGCCTCCGTCGGGGCTACACGGGCCATGAGATGCTGCCTGAGTTCGGCATCATCAATATGAACGGACGGCTCTACGACCCCGTCCTTGGCCGCTTCTTCAGCCCCGACCCGTTCGTGCAGATGCCCGGCTCGCCGCAAGGCTTCAACCGATACAGCTACTGCCTCAACAACCCCTTGAAATACACCGATCCGAGCGGGCATGCAATTTGGGGAGCGGTTATACAGTCTTTATTTTTTAGTGTAACTAACATGTTTTCTGCCGCTATAACTGGCGGGAATATATGGAAAGCCGGAGTAATGGGTCTTTTGTCTTCGGCGGCTTCGTTTGGCATAGGCGAACTTTTCAGTAAAGTAATTAAAACAGGAGTTGGCACTATTGGTAAAGGTATTTTAAAGGCAGGCACCCATGGTGCAGCCAGTGGCGTTCTCAATATGCTTGGGGGAGAAAAATTCGGGGCAGGATTTGTTTCAGGCGCGATATCTTCCTTTGCAGGCCAGCTTATAGGATCTAATCCTTCGCTTTTCTGTCGTGTTTCTGTTACTTCTTTGGCTGGCGGTGTAACCGCATGGGCATGCGGTGGCGATTTTGTCAAAGGAGCTTTACGAGGTTTGGCTATTGCTATTTTCAATGAAGAATGGCACGTCAAATATTGGATAAAGCCTAATGGCGAATTAGTCGGCGAATTTCAGAAGCCATTAGAAGTTAAATACAGAGTGCCGGAATTAGATCCGAAGATTTTTAATGTCATTTCCAATACCAATGGAATCGTTAATTGTATTGCTATTGGTTTAAAAGAAAGTAAACAGTCGACATTTGGCAATAACTGGAAAGTATATTTATGTGATGAAAACTCGCGGCCTTTTTATGGAAATCAATATGTCTCTACAATTAACATGAAAGATGCCGGAGAATATTTAAATCATTATACAAAAACTTTTGGTCCTATAGGCAAAGTCTTGAACGGTGCTAAATTATTAGATGGAGGTTTGAAGGATTATAATACCTATCAAAAAACTGGAGAAACCAATTATTACAATACAGTTAAGGCAACCGCCGACATTGCGGGCGGTTGGGCTGGTGCTGCATTAGGGGCGAAGGCTGGTATTGCAATAGGCTCATTTTTTGGTGGTGTTGGATTTATACCAGGAGCAGTTTTAGGTGCAGCAGTCGGGGCTTTTATAGGTTCTTGTTTAGGCTCTTCCTTTGGGGAGCAAACTGTTGATTATGTTTACAACCAATTATAGCAAAATGAATACTAAATTGCGATATGCTTTAAATGCTGTTTTATACGGTTTATGGAATTTGGAGATTCGGTTCGATGAAGTCTACCAATGTTTTTTATTTAAGTTAATTTCAATATTTGCAAAACTGCTATCACCTAAGAAATATCATAAAAAAATTTCCCAACGTATAATAAAGTGTGATGAATTCATCTCTCGGGGTCGGCATAATCCTAAATCGGGCTACTGCATTGGATGGGCAAATTCGATTTTTGGTCTTTTCTATTGTAGTTTCCCCTTTTTCATTTCTTGTCTAATCTTCGGTATAATTGTAAAAATGCTCGAAGGGAATGTCCATCCCATTATCATAGCTATTGTTTTGATTATACCGATTTCAGCATTATGGTACCCGGCTAAAAAAGCAGTATATGACAACAATATTTATCTGGAATATTTTAAGATATTTGAAAAAGAGGATGAGAGCTGGCATAAAAAATGGAAGCGAATAGCAATAGCGTTCTGCATCGGGGGCATTTTATGCGACATCGCAGGAATGTATATGTTCTTTGTAGTAGCTATCGGCCGTTTTGACCTTTGGAATATCACACCTGCAGCACAACAATAATTGCAACAGAAATTCACTTCGTTCCCAAAAAAATGTTCGCCTATGCGAGGCGACCCCCCGGCGAACATTTTTATGGAGGCGAGGTGTCCTCACCTCGCCCGGCTGGCTGTTTGCCAGGCTACACAGAGGTGTACATTTAACAAAAGTACTGGCTCGTGTTTTTTCTGCCGGCCCCGGTAAAGAAATTTTTGCCAAATGAAAAAAAAGGCTATATATTTGCGGCAGATGCATATTCCGGTGAATACCACCCAGTCGTTCCGGCGATAACCACCCAGTTTTT
>CAJUAR010000053.1:4069-19870 GCA_910584495.1 uncultured Muribaculaceae bacterium | reverse complement strand
CCTGAATGTCAAAAAGATTCGCCGGCCCCAAAATTTTATTCTGTCAAAGACCCGGGGTTAGTTTTTTTGTTGTATTTTTGCACAATGAAGCATCGCTTATGCCATGAAAAGACTAATCTACATTATTATTGTCATCATTATACTGCTTCCTGAAGCTGTTTCGTGCCGCAGGGAGAAAGCCGAGACTTCGCCCTATCTTGCAACATTAGATTCCCTCATCGACAAAAGCGACAAACTGGAACAGGACAAACTGCTAAGAATTGCCGAACTGCGACGCAAAGAGCAACGGGCAACAACGCCTGCCGACCACTATATCAATTCGTCGATGCTATTCGATGAATTTGCAACCTACCGTTCCGATTCGGCTATCAAATATATCGACCGCTGTATCAATATTGCTCATGCATGCGGCAACAAAGATTGGGAAAACAACAGTAAAATTGCCAAAATCGGCCTGCTCGCCGGCACCGGGCTTATTCTCGAGGCTCAACAGACTGCAAGAGAAATCGACACCATACGTCTGAGCCGCAACCAGATGATTGACTATTACGGCCAGCTCATATATCTCTTCAGCCACCTGGGCAACTATGCCGGAGGGTCTGACAACCAGTATTATGCCGAAGAACGTGCCTTCAAAGATTCGGTTATGACCATCATCAGTCCTTCGCACCCCGACTATTTATGGTACAAAAGCTGGGATATTATCGGAACTTCACAGCACGACTTGAGTCTTGTCGATGCTCTCCGGAACAAGGTAGACTCTTCAAGGCTTGAATCACGACAAGATGCTAAAGAAGCTTACGTCCTGGCCAAACTATATGAGCACGAAGGCGACAAGGACATGATGGTGAAATATATGGCAATATCGGCTATTGCCGATGTCAAGATTGCCAATGCCGAGATTGCATCGCTTGTAGACCTTGCACGCCTTCTGTTCAAAAATGGCAACGGCGACATCGACCGAGCCTACAACTATGTCAACTACAGCCTTAACAAAGCCATAACCTACCCGGACCGTGTGCGTGCTGTAGGTGTGACAAACACCCTCGATGCCGTGAACAAAGCCTATCAGCAGCGGACACGCCACGAGCAGCAACGGACACGCAACTCCCTCATCCTTGTGTGCGTTCTTGCCGTGATTCTCATCTGCTCTGTAGTGATCATCATCACCCAGAACCGACGGCTCAGCCGCCAGGGGCAACATCTGGACAAAGCCAACAAATCGCTCAGTGCCAATCTCTCCGAGCTATCCATGGCTAAAAACCAACTGAGCGAGGCAAATTCCAAACTGAAGGAACTCAACGCCGACCTCAAACAGAAGAACGACGAGCTTAACGAAGCCAACTATGTGAAGGAGGAGTATATAGGCTACATTTTCACTATCTGTTCCAATTATATCGGACGCCTCGAAGAGCTGCGGCGAAGCATTCATGTCAAAGCTCTTCAGAAAAAATACAAGGAAATTATTATGGACACCGACGACGGCGATACCATGCGCGACGAGCTCAAGGATTTCTACCGGTCGTTCGACACGGTGTTCCTGCACATCTACCCCGACTTTGTGAGCGACTTCAATTCGCTCCTTCAGGACGACAAACACATCACACCAAAAGAGGGCGAGCTGCTCAACACAGAGCTGCGCATCTATGCCCTTGTGCGCTTAGGCATAACCGACAGCATAAAGATTGCCGAGTTTCTTCATTGCTCACCGCAGACGGTCTATAACAATCGGTTCCGCGTGCGCAACAAAGCCATCGTGCCCAAAAAGAACTTTGCTGAAACCGTCCGGACCTTGGGAAAATTCACAACTATGCCCTCTTAAACCGCTTTTTTGCATAAAGAAATTTCTTACTTTTTACAAATCTGTTCTTTATATAAATATCATATTATCAAATAGATAACATGGCGTTTCTTTTACTTTCGGCCTTTACCTTCTATTAAAGGAGTGAAAATAAAGAGTAATTTTGTTGCAGCGATGCAGCATAGGCACCAACAGCTCTGCATACCTTAAAAAAATAAAACATCTAACATTATCATATAATTTAACCTAATCTAAATGAAAGCCAAGTTCAATCTATTGACATCGGCTCTATGCGTGGCAATGTTGCTATTTGGTAATTTATGGGCGTATGCCGCAGAAATTACCGCTAAAGGCACAGTGACCGACCAGAGCCAAGAGCCGTTAATCGGCGTCAGCGTAACTGTTAAAGGCAATCCGGGCATCGGAACAACCACCGACTACGATGGTAATTTTACCATCAAAGTGTCCGAAGGCGCAACTCTTATTGTCAGCTACATAGGCTATGTGACAAAAGAAGTAATAGCAGCCCCAAATATGAACATTGTTCTGAACGAAGACAACCTCAACCTTGAAGAGGTAGTTGTTATCGGTTATGGCACAGTAAAACGCAAAGACCTTACAACAGCTGTGTCTACCGTCGATGAAAAAGCACTTGCAAACCGTCCCATCATCTCGGCAGCCCAGGCAATCCAGGGCAAAGCTGCCGGCGTATCGGTTCAGCAACCAACAGGTGCTCCCGGTGGCGGAATGACTGTGCGTGTGCGCGGTACAACATCGTTCAACGGCTCAAACGAACCTCTCTACGTTGTGGACGGTGTGCCCGTGGACAATGTCAACTTCCTCTCGCCGAGCGACATCGAAAACATGCAGATTCTCAAGGATGCATCGTCGGCTGCAATCTACGGTTCGCGCGGTGCGAACGGTGTTGTGATTATCACAACCAAACAGGGCAAATCGGAAAATGCCAAGATTTCGCTCAACCTGCAAGGCGGCTTCACACAAGTGGCTAAAAAAATCGACGTGCTAAACGCCGCTCAGTACAAAGACCTTATGGATGAAATCGGCCTTATCAAACTTCCCGACGGCCTCACCGACCAAACCGACTGGTTCGATGAAACATACCGCACGGGTAACACACAGAACTACCAGCTGGCCGTATCGCAGCAATCAGAAAAAATCAACTACTACATCTCCGGCGGCTACCAGCGCGACCAGGGTATCCTCAAAAGCTCTTTCTTCCAGCGTTTCAACTTCCGCGCCAACGTACAAGGCAAACTCCGCAGCTGGCTCACCGCAAAGGCAAACATTGTCTACTCCGACTATTCCTCCAACGGCGGCGGAGCAATGGGTACTGTCGGAAACCGTGGCGGTGTAATCCTTTCGGTTATCAACACACCGACTTATGCCCCTGTCTGGAACCCCGAAAAACCGAACCAGTACTATAATAACTTCTACGGCCTGAACATGCAGAGCCCGCTCGAAAACGAGGCCCGTCAGGAAAAGAACCGCGACCGCGAAGACCGACTCATCGCTTCGGGCGAGCTGCTCTTCGACCTTTATAAGGGCCTGACATTCTCTTCCAAGTTCACTCTGGACCGCCGCCACGGCTGGAACACATCCTTCCTCGATCCCGAACTCACCACATGGGGCCGCGAACAAGGCGGCACTGCCTATGACGGACGAACAAGAAACACCGTCCTGACATGGGATAATGTGGTCAACTATAACTTCGACATCAAGAAAAACAGCTTCGGTGTGATGCTCGGCACTTCGTGGACCGATTCAGACTACTCCAACAACTGGATTAACGGCCAGTACTTCCGCAACGGAAATATCGAAACTCTCAATGCCGCAAACATGATCAGCTGGACCGGCACAGGCTCGGGTGCTTCCCAGTGGGGCATCATGTCCTATATCGCACGTCTCACCTACAATTACGACTCGAAATATCTTGCAACTGCCAACCTGCGCTACGACGGCTCGTCGAAACTCCATCCCGACCACCGCTGGAAAGCATTCCCCTCGGTTTCGGCTGCATGGCGCATGTCGCAGGAAGAATGGCTCAAGGACATAGACTGGATCTACGACCTCAAGCTCCGCGCCGGCTGGGGTAAAACCGGCAACCAGGACGGCGTTGGCGACTATGCCTACCTGCAGCGCTACAACATCAACCGTGTTCCTTGGTTTGAAGAAGGCAACTCCACTTCTGTGCCCACCATCAGCCAGGCAAACCTCCGCACCCGCGACCTCACATGGGAAACAA
Source organism: uncultured Muribaculaceae bacterium (assembly GCA_910584495.1). Classification (GTDB taxonomy): domain Bacteria; phylum Bacteroidota; class Bacteroidia; order Bacteroidales; family Muribaculaceae; genus CAG-873. The sequence goes on along the minus strand of CAJUAR010000053.1, from coordinate 15,806 downwards.
CCACACAGACCGGTGTGGGCGTAGACTTCTCGGTTCTCAACGGACGCATCGACTTCACTGCCGACTGGTACTACAAGAAAACCACCGACATGCTCATGTGGGTATCTCTTCCTTCGGGCTCCGCTGCAGCAAACTCCATACAGCGAAACGAAGGCGAGATGACAAACAAAGGTTTTGAATTCAGCATCACCTCGCGCAACCTTACCGGCGAATTCGAGTGGACAACAAGCCTCAACATGTCGTTCAACAAAAACAAACTCACCAAACTCGAACTCCAGAAGGTATATCTCGACGCCGTCACCAGCGAGACTGTCAACGAAGCTGTTGTCCGCAACGAACCCGGCCGTTCTCTCGGCGGTTTCTACGGCTACATTGCCAACGGTGTGGACCCCGAAACAGGCCTTATGATGTACGAAGACCTCAACGGCGACGGACGCATCTCATCGTCGGACCGCACATATATCGGCGACCCCAACCCCGACTTCACATTCGGTATGACCAACACATTCTCCTACAAAGGATTCAACCTGAGCATATTCCTGCAGGGCGCATATGGCAACGACATATTCAATGCCTCGCGTATGGAAACCGAAGGTATGTACGACGGCAAGAACCAGACCACCAAGGTGCTCGACCGCTGGCGCATCCCCGGCCAGATTACCGACATGCCAAAGGCCGGCTGGAACATGCGCAACTCAACATACTTCGTTGAAGACGGCAGCTACATCCGCGTCAAAGACATTTCGCTCAGCTACGACATTCGTGGTAAGTGGATGAAGAAACTCGGCATCTCAAAAGTTCAGCCCTACTTCACCGCTTCCAACCTTATCACCTTCACCCACTACTCGGGCATGGACCCCGAAGTTAACCAGTGGGGCAACAACGGCCACGTGCAAGGCATCGACTGGGGCACTTATCCCCACTGCAAGAGCTATGTATTTGGTCTCAATGTCGAATTCTAATCTCCTGTTATCAATATGAAACTCAAATATATGCTCTGCGGCTTGGCCGCAATGTCGATGGCCACAGTGTCGTGCGACCTCGACTATAACCCCGTAGACACATACTCCGACGTTACCGAAGGCATCGAAAACGTCGAGGAAGAAATCATCTACGAAAACCGTAAAGATGCAGAAAGCGCGCTCACAGCCCTATACGAGGACTTCCGTGGCAACCAGGACTTCCTGCAGCTCGACTATCTGCTCATCGGCGATGTGCACAGCGACAATGCCTACGCCGGCACTACAGGTTCGGAAGTTGTCGACCCTGCCACAAACGACCTCAACGGTACTACTCAGTGCGTGAACCGCGACTGGGACTATTACATGCTCCAGGCCGCAAAGTGCACAAAATTCATCGTGGGCGTGGCTTCGGTTGCCGACAAGAGCCTTACCGAGGCCGAAATCAACACCATGCGCGCCCAGGCCGAAATTCTCCGCGCTTTCATCTGGTTCAGAATGGTACGCATGTGGGGTAATATTCCAATCATCACCACTGTTCCCAAGGACATTACTTCGGACAACATCGAGGAATCCTACGAAAGCTACTTCCCCGCACAGAACACCGAGGCCGAAGCCTACGAATATATCCTCAAGGACCTCAAAGACGCCTACCTCTATGCCCCCGAAGGCAACGGCGACAAAACACGCTTCAGCAAGGACGTGGCTCGCGCTCTCCTGGCAAAGGTATATGCCGAAAAACCCATGCGCGACTACAACATGGTCATCAAATATGTCGACGAACTCACCGAACGCGGCTATGACCTCTGCCCCGAATATGGCGACCTGTTCAACATCGACGGAGCTGTGAAAGACGGTTTCACCGCTACTCCCCTCTTCACCAACTCCGTAGAATCAATTCTTGAGGTTCACTATCCCGTTGGGTCGGGCAACTGGGCCTCGTGGATGTATGGCCGCTGCCTCGAAAACTGGGACCAAGCTTTCTCTTGGGCTAAGTGGATTACACCTTCCCGCGACCTTCTCGCCGCTTTCGACCGCGTAGGCGATACCAAACGAAAAGAACAGACTGTGGTCTACTACGAGTGCGCATGGAGCAACTACTACCCCTCGGACAACTATGCTTTCATGTACAAAGTCCGTTCGGGCTACAGCAACGTGTTCTTCCTCCGCTACGACGACCTTCTGCTTCTCAAAGCCGAAGCCCTCATTCTTGGTGAAACTCCCGACCTTGCCGGAGCTGCTGCTATCATCGACCAGATCCGTACACGTGCCGGAGTGGCCAAACTGACAAATGCCGAAAAAAGCAATAAAGATGCCCTTCTCTCCGTTTATGTAAACGAACGCCGTCTGGAGCTGGCCTGTGAAGGCGAACGCTGGTACGACCTTGTGCGCCTCGACCTTGTCGAAGAAACAATGGCTGCCGCTCAGCGTAACGACCCGGGCCGTCTGCCAATCGCTGTTCCTTACTCCAAGAATTCTTATTTATTGCCCATCCCTCAAAACGTTCTCGACACCAACCCCAACGTGGTGCAGAACCCGGGATATTAATCTCTCTTCATCTATAAACATTTATGATTCAGTTTCGCATGACTTTATCTGCAATGCTCGCAGCCGGTATGATTCTGGCATCGTGCGGCGGAGATTCTGCCGACGACCCCAAGCCTCCGGTTACTCCCGAACAACCCGACCAGCCCGCTACGACCGAGGATGTGCGCATGCTCACCACAACATCGAACCGCGCAAAGGACCTCACCGAATCGTGGCTCGCTTTCAGCAAGGTCGACAACATGTCGCCCTCTACCATTCGCATCAACCCCTCGCAGGAGTTTCAGACCATCGACGGATTTGGAGCTGCCATCACCGGCTCCACTGCATATAACTTGCTCAAAATGACTGCTGCCGACCGTGCGGCCTTCCTCAAAGAGACATTCTCGCCCACCGACGGCTACGGCATGAGCTATGTGCGTGTACCAATAGGGGCCTCCGACTTCTCGCTCAGCGACTACACCTGCTGCGACAAGGAAGGTATCGAAAACTTTGCCCTCACCGACGAGGAAACTAAGTATATCATCCCCGTGCTCAAAGAGATTCTTGCCATCAACCCATCGCTCAAAATCATGGTTGCACCGTGGACTGCACCGCGCTGGATGAAGGTAAACAATCTCACCGACCTCAAGCCTTACATCTCTTGGACTGGCGGCCAGCTCAACCCTGCCTACTACCAGGACTATGCCACCTACTTTGTGAAGTGGATCAAGGCTTTCAACAACGAGGGTATCAAAATCTACGGCATGACGCCGCAGAACGAACCCCTAAACCGCGGCAACTCGGCTTCGATGTTCATGGGATGGGAAGAGCAGCGCGACTTCATCAAGACCGCTCTCGGACCTAAATTTCAGGAAAACGGCATCGACACAAAAATCTATGCTTTCGACCACAACTACAACTACGACAACATGGCCGACCAAAAAAGCTATCCCACAAAGATCTATGCCGATGCCGAAGCCTCGAAGTATATCGCCGGAGCTGCATACCACAACTATGGCGGCAATGTGGACGAACTCAACAACGTGCACAAAGCAAACCCCGACAAAGAGCTGATTTTCACCGAATCGACTGCCGGCGACTGGAACGACGGCTCCAACCTCGCAAAACGCCTCGTCGACGACATGGAACAAATCACTCTCGGAACTGTCAACCGCTGGTCTCGCGGCTCCATCATCTGGAATCTTATGCTCGATTCAAAGCGCGGGCCCTGGCGGCCGGGCGGCTGCAGCAACGGCTTTGGTGCCGTCGACATCGCTGACGACTACAAGACTATCACCCGCAACTCGTTCTACTACATCATGGCCCACATGTCGGCCGTTGTAAAACCCGATGCCAAGCGCATAGGCACATCAGGCTTCACCACCTCGGGCCTCACCTACTCGGCATTCCGCAACCCCGACGGTTCCTATGCCATGGCTCTGAGCAACCGCAAGAGCGAGGACGTGCGCCTTACCGTCGACGACGGAAACCACCACTTCCCCGTAACCGTGCCCGCTGGCGGCATTGTATCTCTTTCGTGGAAATAAACACTTCACAAAGTTTCAACTAATCCAAAGAATTATATCCCATGAAATATATCAAATTACTTGCCGTTGCGCTGGCTGCTACCACTCTCATGCCGGCTTGCTCCGACGATGACAAAATGGCCCCGGGCAACCCGGTGATGGAGGTCAGCGGCAACCTTGACAGCGCATGCTTCGGCGACAGCCTGTCGTTCACTGTCAAAGCCACCGACAACGACGTGCCTCTGTCCACCATCCATGCCGAGCTCTATTTCGGCACCGAAATGGTGAGCGAAAAAGTGATCCGCACAAAAGTGAGCGGTGTCGACTATACCGACCGCATCTTCGTGCCCTACTATGCCAACATCCCCGACGGCAATGCCACTCTGCGTCTCACTCTGCAGAACATCCACTTCACCATCACCGAGCAGATTTTCAACGTCAACATCAAGCATGCAGACTACCCCTCGCTGACTTTTGTGGCCGAGAACGGCGACAAATATACAATGAAGAAACAAGAGGGCCAGGACCACGTCTATGCAATGACCCAGCGTTTCCCCGCCGAAATGAAAGGTGTGATTGTGGCAAGCCCCGTCACTCCCGACGGCAACGAAATCACCTTCGGCTATGAGAACAGCGAAATCAAGCCCTTCACCACCGGCATGATTCCTTTCTCCAACTCTGCTCCCGGCCGCTACACAATTTCGTTCAACACCTTCACCCTCGAAGGTTCGCCCTTCGTGGTAATGACCCTCAACGGACAGCGTCTCGAAGCTATCGACGAAACTACTTCGGGCATTGACATGAACCTTGCCAAAGGCGACGTGCTCACTCCCGACGGCTTCCCCGACTTCAACGAATGGTGGATCAACCCCGACTATTTCAGCAAGAACCCCGACGGCACTCTAACCTTCAATGCATATAACGGCAACTACCGCATCATTGCCGACACCAAGATGAAGTACTTCCGCGTCTACAAGCTGATGGGCAACGATCCCGCAACCCTCAACGAGGACGGCACAGGCGCACTCTGGATTATCGGCGATGGTATAGGACATCCCTCATTGTCCAACACTGTGGGCTGGACCACCGAAAAAGCCCTATGTATGGCTCCCACAGGCGAAAAGACATATCAAATCACTGTTGTGGGCGGCAAGACCGTTGCAACCGATGCCATCAACTTCAAGTTCTTCGGACAGATGGGATGGGGTGTTGAGCTCACAGGTGCCGATCTCGTGTCGAAATCCGACCTCATCGGCGTGGGAACCGGTGCCGACGGCAACGGCCACGACAACGGCAACCTCTTCCTCCAGGATGGCGTCGTGCTTCAGGACAACGGTGTCTATGTAATCACCGTCGACCTTACCCAGGGCATTCACGATGCCGTGATGACCGTCGACTTCAACGGCGAGCAGCAGTTCGAAGAAAAGCCCATCTTCCTCAACGACCAGAAGATGAGCACTTCCGACAACCAGCTCTACTCCACCGTTATTGAGATGACTCAGAACTCCAAACTCAAGTTCCGTGAATTCTCGGCCTTCGACAACCTCTACTGCGACCCCGACTACTTCCGTTTCGACGAAGATGCCTACGACATCACCTTCCTGCCCGTTGACGGCTACTATAACATCAAACTCGACAAGCTCAACGGCACCCTCAGCGCAATCCGCGTAAACGCCGACGGCTCCGAGATGCAGCTGCAGGCCGACGGCACCGGCGCTCTGTGGCTGATGGGCTGGGGCGTAGGGTCGCCATCGATGAGCTCGCAGTTCGGCTGGACTCCGGGGGCTGCCTACTGCCTGGCTGAAGTGAGCAAGGGCGTATTCCAGTTCACCGGCAACGCCGGCCCCGAAAACGGCTCGGCTATCGGCGACCGCTTCCGCTTCGACTACCTCTCGTTCAAGTTCTTCCATCAGGACGGTTGGGGTGGTGAATTTGGCCAGGACGCTCTCGCTATGCAAGGCGACACCTCCAAACTGCTCAAAAACACCGGCAACTTCGAACTTGCCGACGGTGTGCAGCTCGAACAAGGCGCTACCTACCGCGTGACTGTCGACCTAAGCTCCGGCATCGAAAATGGTAAAATAACCATGGTAAAACTCTGATTATTATTTCCACCTATAGGCCTCCGGCAGATATGTCTGCCGGTGCCTTTTAAATTAAGATATGAAAGCCTTAATCTCCGCACTAACACTCTTTGCCGCCGGAACCACCTGCATCCAGGCGGAAACACCTGTCTATCTCGACGACAGCAAGCCCATCGAAGAACGTGTTGAAGATGCTCTCTCGCGTATGACCCTCCGCGAGAAAATCAACATCATCCACGCGCAGTCAAAATTCAGCGCTCCTGGCGTGCCGCGCCTCGGCATTCCCGAAATGTGGTGCACCGACGGCCCCATGGGCGTTCGACCCGAAGTGCTCTGGGACAAATGGACGCAAGCAAAATGGACAAATGACTCGTGCACGGCGTTCCCCTCGCTCACAGCCCTTGCCGCCACTTGGGACCCCGACATGGCTCTCCTCTATGGCAAAAGCATAGGCGAAGAAGCGCGCTACCGCAACAAGAGCGTGCTCCTCGGACCGGGCATAAACATCTACCGTACACCTCTCAACGGACGCAACTTTGAATATATGGGCGAAGACCCCTATCTCGTTTCGAAAATGGTGGTGCCATACGTCAAAGGCGTGCAGAGCAACGGCGTGGCAGTATGCGTCAAACACTACGCCCTCAACAACAACGAAATCAACCGCCACACCTCAAACCCCATTGTTGACGACCGCACTCTCTACGAAATCTACCTCCCCGGGTTCCGTGCCGCTGCGCAGGAAGGCAATGCATGGTCGTTTATGGGCGGCTACAACTTATTCCGTGGCGAACATGCCAGCTACAACCCCATCCTGATGAACGACATTCTCAAGGGTGAATGGGGATGGGACGGTGCCGTGATTTCCGACTGGGGAGCCGTGCACGACACCCGCACTGCCGTCAGCGGCGGTCTCGACATGGAATTTGGTTCTTGGACCAACGGTCTCTCCAACGGCCACTCCAACGCCTACGACAACTATTTCCTTGCCGAGCCCTACCTGAAAGGCATCCAGGACGGCACTTATTCCACCGTCGAGCTCGACGACAAGGCTCGCCGTGTGCTGCGCCTCACATTCCGCACCGTCATGAACCGTAACCGGCCCTTCGGTGCCATGGGCTCAGACGAGCACGTGGCTGCCTGCCGCAAAATCGGCGAAGAAGGTGTTGTACTCCTCCAGAACCGCAACAACCTGCTGCCCATCAACCTTGACAATGTAAAGAAAATTGCCGTCATAGGCGAAAACGCCATCAAGATGATGACTGTCGGAGGCGGTTCTTCGTCGCTCAAGGCTCGCTACGAAGTCACTCCACTCGACGGCCTTAAAGCACGAATCGGCAACAAGGCTCAAATTGTCTATGCTCGCGGCTATGTGGGCGACCCCACCGGCGAATACAACGGCGTGACCACCGGGCAGGACCTCAACGACCCCCGTTCGCCCGAAGAGCTCCGCGACGAAGCCGTGCGTGTGGCAAGGGATGCCGACATAGTCCTCTTCTTCGGCGGTCTCAACAAAGCCGCGCACAACGACTGCGAGGACAGCGACCGCCTGTCGATGGAACTCCCCTACGGACAGAACGAACTCATCGAAGCAATCGCCGCTGCCAACCCGCGCACTGCCGTAATCAACATCAGCGGCACAGGCGTGGCCATGCCTTGGACCGACAAAGTCGACGCTATCATGCAGGCCTGGTATCTCGGAAACGAGACAGGCAACGCTCTGGCATCGATACTCACCGGCGATGTCAACCCCAGCGGCAAGCTCCCCTACACCTACTATGCAAGTCTCGACCAGTGCGGTGCTCACAAAATGGGTGAATATCCCGGTCATCCCGGTGTCGACGAGCTGGGCAACGAAGTGATGGACATGCCCTACAACGAAGGAATCTTCGTGGGCTACCGCTTCACTGACAAAAACAAACTGCGCCCCACCTTCCCCTTCGGACACGGCATTAGCTACACCACATTCAAATATGGCAAAGCAACAATCGACCGTAGCGAAGGCACCGAGACCGACACGTTCACAGTCACCGTGCCCGTGACCAACACCGGCAGCCGCACAGGCAAGGAGACCGTGCAGCTCTATATCGCCGACCTCAAGTCGTCGCTGCCACGACCCGTCAAAGAGCTCAAAGGATTCAAGAAAATCGAGCTCCAGCCCGGCCAGACAGCCGACGTGAGCTTCACCATCACCGCCGATGCCCTCAAATTCTTCGACCCCGAGCTCCACGCATGGAAGTGCGAGCCCGGCACCTTCGAAGCCCTCATCGGCTCATCGGCAACCGACATCCGCACCAAAGCAAGCTTCAAACTCCGGTAAACCCGGCTTCATCCCTCTTAATACAATTCGGACCCATAGGACATTTACGTCCGGTCCGAATTGTTTGTAACCAAACATACCCAACATGAAACGACTCATATTCTTTGCACAGCTTCTTCTTCTGACCGTCCTTGCCATGCGGGGTGCGGAACCGGTATTCAGCAACGAGGACCTGGCAGCTACGGTAATCGAACCCGGCGTGACCGTGCTCGAGACATCAGACAAAACCACGCTCTATCTGGTCGAAGGGGATTCGGCCGCCGTGCTCATCGACACCGGCACATCCATAAAGAATCTCGACAAAATTGTGGAGCGCCTCACATCACTGCCGCTGAAAGTGTTGCTCACACACGGACACCCCGACCACGCAGGCAATATTTCCCCCTTCTCCGAAATTTATATGCACCATGCCGATACGGTGCTCGATACCCGGGCTCTAAAAGAATACAAGGGCCGAATACTGCCGCTCGCCGAGGGCGACTCATTCCAGCTCGGCAACCGCCGCATCGATGTGGCGCACATACCGGGGCATACACCGGGCTCGGTGGCATTCATCGACTACGCAAACGGAATGGCATTCACCGGCGACGCCTTCGGCTCAGGACAGCTGTGGATGCAGCTCCTGCCGCAGATTCCTATGTCCACGCTCATCGAAAGTTGCGGCCGTATGATAGAGCTTATGGCCGCCAAAGGAGTGAACAAACTTTATGTGGGTCATTATCCCTACCTCAAACGCCCGTTGGATATCGACTATCTCACCGATGTCAACATCACAGCACGGATGATCGATGCCGGCGACACCTCTGCCTCAGCTCCCTTCGGCAATGATGCACGCATACTGCGGCACGGCACGGCCGAAATTGTCTATCGTCCCGAAGTTGCCGGTATAAAAACACTCAAACCCAAGACACTGTTGCTCAAACTCGACGACGTGCACTACGGCAAAGGCACACAAGCCGTACCGCCACGTTGGGAACGCCTTGTATCATATATTGTCGAAAACGGCATCCATGCAAACCTCGGAATAATAGGATTTTCTCTCGATTCCGACCGCAACGATTATTTCGACTGGTTACGCCGCACAGCCGCAATCGAAGGAATAGAATTCTGGAACCACGGCTACAACAACCGCATGGGAATGGACGAGCAAGGCGAATTCGAAACCTCGTTCGACAACCAGCAGCGCGTCCTGCACCTCACCGACTCGCTTGCCACCGCCAAAGCAGGGCTGCACCTGCGCGCCTGGGGCCCCCACTGGACCGACTGCAACCAATACACCGACAGCGCGCTCAGCACCCTCAAGTCGCTCGAACTCATCTTCGCCCATCCCACCCAGCCGGAAATCAGCCTCTACAAAGGAGTGGCAATACCCTTCAACCTCGAAATGGAATATCCCTTCCACAACCCGGTCTACCGTCAGTTTCTCATAAACTATCTGGGACGCTGGCGAAACATCGACACATTCTACCTGCAAGGGCACCCCAACTCGTGGGATGACGCCCGCTGGCAAGAATTCAAAAAAATCATACAACGCCTGCAAGCCGACGGCGTGCAGTTCCTTACCATCTCCGAATACCTCAGCCGGCAAAACATCTGACAATCAAACATGGAAAAGGCGCGTGAGATTGACCCCTTCAGGCTCGCGCCTTTTCCAAGGTCTGAATCCCTATTGGATACTTAATCGTCCGTTCCATATCGAAGCTTTTGAAGGTTGGACTACAAAGATAACGCTTTTTTACGTAGAACACAAGCTCTACTATTCCTCTATGAGATATTCAGCAAGCGTGCAGGTTTTAGAGCAGAACGAGGCTCCGATCTTGAACAGCCGACGGCTGTCGGCGGCAAACTGCGCGGCATAGCCCTTGCTGTCGATTTGGAAAAGGGCCTCACGGGCTGTCGCATCAACTTTGAATTCAAAGATATAGATGTAATCACGGGTCTGCACAATCATATCGGCTCGCCCGAAGGATGACCGAACCTCGCACTGTGTGCGGAAGCCGAGCATCTTGAAAATAACCTGGAGCTCATTTTGGAAATGGACCTCGCGGTTGGCAGAATTGCCGGGCGATACCGAGGCAAGCAACGAATTTAAACGTTCCATGAAGCCTTGAGGATTACCGCTGTTAACATCATCGACAAATTGGTCCAAATCGAACGAGGTGCTGATTTGCGGCTGAATATAGCCTTTGTAGAGAGCTTCCCAGAAGCCTTTCGACACTTCTCGGTTGGGAAAGCCAAGGATATAACGGTCGGAATCATCGTCGTAGCCTTTGATGCTGAGATAACCCGACTGGTAGAGCAAGGGGACGAGGTTGGCTCTCGAAATTGTCATGTCCTGGAGCTCGCCTTCCGATTGTTTTACGCCTTCGAGCTGCCACAGAGGATAGTTGTTGCGTTTGAGGAGTTTGACAAGGAACTCCGGCGTGCCAGTTCCAAACCAGAAACTGCCGAAGCGTTTTTTATCAAAGGCCAGCATCACGCTGAAGGGGTTGTAGATGCCCTCGCCAACGCGGCTGAAATGATAGCCGTCGTAATTAGTTTTGAAGCCGTCCCACACCTCGTCCTCTGTCTTGCTGCCGGCAAGGGCAAACGCAGCGACGGATTCCTGAAAATCACGGCGGAATTCTGTTTCGGAGATGCCGCACAGTGCGTTATATTCGTCGTCGAAAGAAATGTCGTTCAGATTGTTAAGTCCGGAAAACACCGACAGATGGCCGAATTTGGTCACCCCGGTGAGCATGGCAAAACGGATATATCTGTCCGACTCCTTGATAACGCTGTAAAAACCGCGCAGCTCTTCGCGGAAGTGCTCGAAACCCTCATCATCGTGAAGCTTTTCCAACAAGGGTTTGTCGTATTCGTCAATAAGCACAACCACCTTTTGGCCGGTTTTGCGATAGGCACTCTCTATGACAGCCGCAAAACGCGTGCCAAGTGTCTGCTTGCTTTCATCGCAGCCATATAATTTTTCCCAGTCAGATATTATGGCATTGAGCTTTAATTTAAGCCGCTCGGGGCTGTTATAGCTTTCGCCGCTAAGGTCGATTCTGAGCACCGGGTGTTGCAGCCATTCTGTTTCGAGCTTTTCGACAGCCAGACCTTCGAAAAGCTCTTTGCGTCCTTGGAAGTAAGCCTCGATGGTCGACAGCAAAAGGCTTTTGCCGAACCGACGGGGACGGCTCAAAAAAACATAATCTTTACTATTGACAAGACGGTAGACCAATGCCGTTTTGTCAACATAAAGATAGTTACCCTCGCGAATCTTCTCGAAGGTCTGAATCCCTATTGGATACTTAATCGTCCGTTCCATATCGAAGCTTTTGA
>CAJUAR010000053.1:0-3969 GCA_910584495.1 uncultured Muribaculaceae bacterium | reverse complement strand
AGGTTGGACTACAAAGATAGCGTTTTTTGCCGAAACACATGCTCTTTGCCCTCGGAAATTGCCGTGTTTCAAAGTCCTGTTTTAGCGCAGATACCATTATACAACATCATATCAACCATTTAGAACGCCCAATTGTTTTAAGTCAATTTAAATTACAATTTTGATTGCATTTTTCAATCGCTAATTATTGACTTTTGCGTTTTGATATTGTAACTTTGCATCGTCTAACAAAACAAAATACATTTATCAATGGCAACAGACAACCAAACAAACGAAACATTGCTTGCAGCCATAGAACAAAATCCGGCAGCCGCCCAAGCCATTGCAGCCCTTGCCGGAGGAGCAAGCGCCGCCGAGGTCATAGCCTCCCTCATCGAGCACGAAAATGCCCAAAGTCAAGCGAAAGTCGTACCGCCGCCCATCGAAACCGCCGAAGCGCCAAGCAGCGAGGCCGAAGAGAATGACGACACCAGCGAAATCTCAGTCGAAGAGCAAGCTTCAGATGCCGCCCCGGAGGCACAGCAGCCGGATGTCCTGCCGGTCGCGGCCGGCGACGGTGTGCCCGTCGCTTCCCCAAGCTTTCTCTCCGAAATATCCTGCGATTTTTGGGAGAACTTCTGAAAAAGTTTCTACCCTCCCTAACAAACTAAAACAAACGGACTTGCAGTAAAAGTCCGACAGACCAAAACAATCATCATCCAAAATTCAACATTCTAAACAATGATAACCACAACCAAAACCCTCAACGAAAACGCTCCTGGCCTTCTTCGCAACTCTATCGATGAACGTATTGTCAAAATCCGTCCCATGTCGACGCCCATCGACCAGCTGTCACGCTGCGGACGCTGCCGCCGAGCTGCCTCGATGAAGGTTGAATACTACTCCGTCGACACAAAACGCATCAGCACCACCCTCAAAACCAAATTCGAATCGGCTGCCGGTTCGGCACTCTCCGACAACATGAGCGTGAGCACCATCTACACCAACGACGACAACATATTCGAGGTGTCCGAAACAATTCTCGTGCCTTCGGTCAAGGGCTACCGCGACGGCAAACAGACCGACGAGCCTCTGGTGCTGTATGTGGTGGGCAAACCGTCGAAAAGCGGCATCGAGGTGGCTCCGCTCAACGGCCTGGTAAAGACCGGGGCCAATGCCGGCATATACATCCCGACCCTGGAAAAGGACACCGAGCTGGTGCGCATGGGCCGCGCCTCGACCGAGCTTGCCGTGCAGACTGCCCTTTTCTCTGCCATGCCCAAAAAGGCCTCCAATTTCTGCCAGATTTTCAAAATGCAGGTGGAACAAAGCACACTGGCAAAAATTGCCGACAAAGAGGTGAACTGGAACTTCAACGACCAGGAAGAAGCCGCTATTATCGACATGCGCCTGGGAATGGAGAAAAACTTCCTCTTCGGACAGGCCGCAAAGCTTTTCGATGCCGAGAAGAACGAAGACATCTACTTTACCGGCGGCATATGGAACCAGACCGACAACTCAATGGAAGTGCCTGCCGACAACATGACTGAGAGCGACCTGATTGACATCTGCAGCCGCGCTTTCACGGGCAACAACGGCTCCAAGCGCAAAATTCTCGTGGCCGGCACGCGTTTTCTCGAGGCCCTGAGCAAAATTCAGTACCACCGCGTTGTCAAAGCCGACGAGACCCGCACCAAATGGGGCATGGAATTCAAAGAGATTGTCACCAACTTCGGCACTCTCTATGTGCTCCACTCCGAGGTGTTCGACCAGTGCGGCCACAGCAGCGACGCTTTTGTGCTCGACCCCAACTATATGACCAAGTATGTACATCTGCCCTTCCGCGCCGAGAGCCTCGACCTGCGCCGTTCGGGCCAACGAAACACCGATGCCGTGGTGCTCACCGAAGCCAGCTGCCTTGTGCTCCGCTATCCTCGTGCCCACATGCGCGTGCTCGGCACCACGTCGGCCTCGTCCTCTACCAACGAATCATCAACGACAGGCGTATGATGCTCCGCCTCTCCAAGGAAGAAATGCTCAAGCGCCGGCGCATTGCCGCCGGCCTTGAGCCACTCCGCACCGACTGTTCGGTGGAACGGACCGACGGCATCGACATCGACGCCATGCTCGAAAGCCGCATGCGACAAGCCTATCTCAATCTTCTCGACACTGCCCCGCCCCACCTTGTGGCCTCGACAGGCCTGATTGCTTCGACAGAGCCCATTACCGGCAGCAAGGGAACGCTCATCACCCTGCCCTCCTCGTGCCGCCGAGTGTTCACCGTGCGACTTTCGGGATGGGACCTTGCCGCCGAAGTGAAGCCACCGTCCGAGTGCATGCGTCTGATCGGCCGACAGCTCAACCCCTACACCCGCGCAACAGCGGCGGCCCCCGCCGCTGTGCTCATGCCCGGCGACGAAGGAGGCACTCAGCGCAAAATCATGGCTTGGCCCGCCGGGGCAAGGGCCGAAATCACCGCCGCCATCGATGCCGGCGAACACCTATACATTCTCGACGAAGCGGCGCTGCCAATAATCCTTCAATAATACTCATAGCGCATACCGGGCTTGAAGAAAACTGCATAACTGAATAACAAACACCTCACATGGACTATCTTTCTCTTGCACATTACGCCTGGGACAGGCTTGCCGATTTTCGGCAACGTCGCCGGCGATATAAACTCTACACCTACGGCAAACAGTGGAGCGACATCATTCTGGACAATAACGGCCGTCCTTGCACCGAGGAGGAATATATCAGGCGCGACGGCCGGTACCCCATGGTTAACAACCTCATCCGACAGATGGTGAAAACAGTGGTGGGACGATTCCGCAACCTCACCGACGACAGCAGCATCTATTCCGGAGCCATGGCCGGCATTGCCAACGCCAACACCCTGCGCGAGCTCGACAGCCGCATGCTTGAGGAATTCCTGATATCCGGCACTGCCGTGCAGCGTGTGAGCCACGCCGGCGACGGAATCGACATCGACAACGTCGACATTCGCCGTTTCTTTGTCAATAAATTCTCCGACCCTCGAGGACGCGACATCAACCTTGCGGGCATGCTCCACGACATGTCTTTTCCCGAAGTGGCCCGGCGCTTTTCGGGAGGCTCGCGCACAAAAGCACAAGAATTGCAGATGCGCTTTGCAGCTTCGTCGGCCGAGGCTTCAATCACCCTCGACAACGACGGAGACCATCTCGACTTCTACCAGCCGGCCAACAATGCTTGCTGCCGCGTCATCGAGCTGTGGACGCTCGATTCGCATTTAGACGATGTGACCGGCGACAACAACGATGCATTAAACTTCAACACATCGTGGCACTGCCGCTGGCTCGCCCCCGACGGAGAAGTGCTCGACCACTACACATCGCCCTATGCTCATGGCTCGCACCCTTTTGCCGTGAAATTCTACCCCCTCACCGACGGCGAGATACATTCGTTTGTGGAAGATGTCATAGACCAGCAACGTTCCATCAACCGCATGGTGGTGCTCATCGACAAAATTCTCGCAACCTCGGCAAAGGGAGTCCTCCTATTCCCCGCCGACCAGAAGCCCGACAACTGGGACTGGGACGAGATTTGCCAACGTTGGGCGCAGTGCGACGGTGTGATTCCAATCAAAAGTGCCGACCGCTCGCTGCCGACGCAGGTAATGATGCCGGCCACAAACAACGGCGCATATCAGCTCCTGCAGCTACAGATGAAACTTTTCGACGACATTTCCGGCGTGGGCGACGCTCTCCTTGGCCGCAGCACTGCACGCGGTGCCGAAATGCTCGAAGGACAGGTGCGAAACGCCACTATCGCTCTGGCCGACATATTCGAAACCTTCACCAGCTTCATCCGCGCACGCAACACCATAGCCCTCCAAACCTAACCATGCCCCATGGAGCGTGGGCTTCCAGCCCACGGCACCCGGCTACCAGCGCCCTTGGAGATTACCCTGCTACCCCCGGGGGCTGGCAGCCCCCGCTCCATGCTCAG
>CAJUAR010000052.1 GCA_910584495.1 uncultured Muribaculaceae bacterium | reverse complement strand
ACTTGTAGGCATCCGGACTTTCCGATGCCCTTTGCTTGCAACCGCCGCCGCAAAGAGGTGCAATGCGACACGATTTGCATATAGCTTTGGACATTTTTGAATTGTTCCTTTTGGCTACAGCATCAGTGTCATAATGAATTACACCGTTAGCATCAATAAATCCAATTCGGTTTTCATGCGAGAAATCACGGGCGGTACAGCCAAAAATATCACCGTTGTAGTTTATCAGTATATGATTTAGCTTGTCGCCATAGCATGAATTTCTCACATCGCAGGGCAGATAATTTGCGAGAACCACAAATCCGTATTCTTTAAATGCCCTTCTGATTGCAGAAATCTTCTCTTCGGTCAAATCAGTATTCTCTCCACGGTCTTGCCAGACTCTTTGAAAGTCAAACCTTATAAATTTTTTCTTTTCTTCAGGAATATCCATAAAATATTCTTGAACAGAGGCAACACTGTCGATATTTGAGCTTGTGTAATTTACACGGACAATAACGTCAATATCTGCAGCAACAAGCCGATGGATGTTTTTCACTATTTCTTTATAACTACCTCTTTTGTTTTTATAGTATCGCGTTAGGTTGTGCCGGTCTTCGCCTCCGTCAAGTGTGATTTGAAAACCGCAAGAATATTTGCTCAGAAAACTAATGATGTTATCGGTCAGCAACGAACCGTTCGAAGTAAAGTGGATGTGAAGTTCCTTTTCCGATTTTTCACAGAGTTTGCCAGCATGTTCTATGATGGTTTTAGCTGTGTGGTTGAAATATAACAGAGGTTCGCCTCCGAAAAATCCTAACTCAAAAGATTTTATCTCGGGGCGTTGGAGTATAGAACTTATAAAAAGTTTGGTTGCATCCAAAACTTGGTCAGTCATCCTCGAATGTGGCACATGATTTTCATAGCAATACCAACAATCAAAATTACAGTCAAGCGTTGGGTTGATATGAAGCCTGTATTCATAAAAATTGTTGTCGGCTGCTGCTATTCGTTCTTTAAGCAATTCTTCTTCGTCTGTACTATCGCTAACAATCATATTTGCGTTTACCATTTGTTTGTATAAATTCTCAGAGCGTGTGTATAGCGAGTACGGTGTCTCTTTTGAAATATCCAAGAGACAATTCTTAAGCACAACAAACTTTCCAGAAAAAGAATTGTAGAGCAGTGTGTGGATCCCGGCGATATATATAGAAGAATTATATATGCTATATTTCATACGTTTTTCGGTATGTAGATATCCACATTTGTGGATATTTACATTCTTAAAGAGACTTACAAAGTTTCTGTTTCTATGACATGATATTTAATTCTTCCCTGGTTCTATAATGGGCGGCTTTTCGTTATAGCAATTATTTTTGTTTGTGGAATCTGAACAATTCCCATTATAGTTTTTGCAGTTTCCGCCGTTGACAGCGTTTTTACATTGTCTTTCATCGTCGTTTATACAGTCACCACCATTGTCACCTCCCGTATAATTCATGGTGGTCGGAAGGAGGGTGGATTGAATTTTGTCGGAACTTTCTGTCTCCGGCAAGCTCTCGATGAATTGAGCAATACGGCGCATTTTATTTTCCATATTGAAAATGAGTTTGATTATTATCGATTGTTGTTAACTATTTTAATTATTCGCAAAATTAAGTTTTTTTTGTGCGTGCTTCCAAATAATTCTATGGATAACTATCGTTAGATGTAGATAGTATAAATGATGTAAATTTGTTGCTCATCTCCTCCCGTCAAATATTCGCTTGCACAACTTGTTGTGATATTGTTGAATATATGCATGAAGATAAGTTTTTTCTTCATAATTTGAATGTTTTTGGAGTTAGAAAAAAGGTTAGTTATAAACGGCGAAGCTTAGTAGAAGAATTCGCCGATGTAGCTTTTGTCTCCTACTTGGATTTCGATGGTGAGGGCGGTGTCAAGTTATTTCAGCACATAACCGATATACGAATATGGCGAGTCGGCGATTTTCATTCGAATCTGGCAATCGTTGTCGTAAGAAAAGATGACGTTGACAAATTCCATTTCGTCTGGTTCAATGGTCAGGCAGTTGTTTCCTTCGGCATCCCAAAGCTCGTAAGATTCAATTTCGTCTGGGCATCCGGAGATGGTAATGCCCGTGGTCATGCTTATTGTGCATTGTATGGGACGAGAGGGAGCTCTGTGGCCTTCGTCATCTTCATCTTCATTCTGATTGCCTATGGTAGGCGTGTGTTGTTTGCGGACTTCGGTTTGATATACTTTCAGTTGTCCTTCCGCAAATAGTGAGGATGGTAGTAAAGCCATGAACATTATGGCGATTACAAGGGTGATGAGTGATAGTTTTTTCATTGGACTTTTATTTTCGGTTTCGGCAAAAGTACACAGCCAAATCTATATATTCCAAATTTTTGAGTACGGAAATAGTACGGAAATTGTTTTCGTTACAATTTCCGTACTATGACTAATTGATAAAATTCTTAAAGCAAGCGAATTACGCCATCAATGACTTTAGTGCCCAATTTTTCACCGAAAATGCGGATGCATAGCGATTCGCGACGCGACACGATGGTTCCTTTCGTTCTATTCAACAGATTTGCCATCTGTGAGGGCTGGATACCGCACTTAATCAGCAGTGCGGTTTTGAGATCGTATGTCGACAGTTTTCCTCCAACAAGCAGATGAAGGTTCTCGATGAAACGTGGTGATGCCATGAGGACGAGTTGCTGTAGTTGGTCCCAGAACGCATCATCGTTTTTTAATTCATATCCTTCCGCTATATATTTCTGCAGGCGTGCATATGTTCCCGACTGGAGTATCGACGGTGGAACTTCTACCTTTTGATTTTCATTAGATAGTTTTAAAAGTTTGGTTCTTAATCGTTCTCTGAGCTCTTTTGCCGTCTCCGATTTGTCTTCATCAGGGGCTGTTTGTAAGGTGTTGTCAGTCCTGTTGTCTCCGATTTTCTGATTCCGTTTCAATGATTGTTCCAGTACGGATATATTTTCTAACGCCCGGTGAAGCTTTATCACATTCTTTTTGTTTCTATTTGCAATCCACATCAACAATATTATAAGAAGCAGCACGGCAAAGGCTATTCCTATTAGCCATCGTAGAAGGAGCATATTGGCATGTTGAGCTTCTTCTTTTTGTCTTTCGTGGACTTTGTAGTTGAAATAGGCCTGTTGGCTGATAGCTAATTGGCTCTCGTGCTCGTTATAGTATGATTCCAGTGTTTCGAGGTAGTCTTTTAGGCACTTATCTATTTCGCTCGGTTGAAGGCGCGGACGAATTACCGGTGACAGGAGTATCTTGAAGCCAGATGTTTTGTTTTTGCGATTGGGACTATTTACAAGTTCTGTAGCATAGATAAATGCTGTGTCGCATATTCCAGCGGCATAATATACCTCAGATGCGGTTGCCATTGCACCGTTTCGAGCAATGGATTTAACATCGTCTGCCACGCCGCGAATGTAGCAGAGTGCGGAGTCTATTTCACCAAGGCGAAATTTTACACGGGCGAGATACATCGACGATTTTGCCCTGTGTGTTTTGGGTGCATAGCGGCTTTTGGCCAAGGCGTCTCGGAAACAAGAGTCAGCTTTAGCGTAATTGTGCGAGCGCAGGTAGACGGACCCTAAAAGCTGGGTGTTGTAAATATCATTGATGGAATCGCCTAAAGCGCGGTTTATTTCGATTGCTTCTTTGATATAAGGTATTGCTTCGTCTAGAGACGGAGAGTGTTTAGCAATCTTCCTGTCTGACTGATAACATTACATCTTAAATTCTGATTTTCACAATCTTTGGGCAATCGGTCGGCAGCTTGCTGGAAATAGAAGAGCGAGGTAGGGTAGTCGCCCAGGTCGCTATACACACGACCTCCATAGTAGATGATTTCAGGATACAGCTTGGAATTCTTATCGGTGGAGTAATATTCTATCAGGTCAAGGATAAGGCTGTCCGACGTATGGGCGATATATGCCTTGTCACGGGCTTTTAAGGAAAGAAAATCGTAGTAATGACGGTTGTCTTCGGAAAGCTTATCATAATCTATGCTGTCGAGGCTTGCCAAGGCCTCTTCGGGCGAATTGTCTATAGTTTTCGAAATCTTCAACAGCCGGCTGTCCATCGACATGCGGTTGCAGGCCGCAGCCAGGGTGAGGACGGCGAACGATAGGAGCAATATGCGCGAGGCTGTTTTCATAGTGAATACAAAGATAGAGATTTGCCGATAAATTCCCAAATATTTAGCGCGAAGCAATGGAGGCGAGGTGAGGACACCTCGCATCCATGAGCTTCGCGCTCTTGGTATGCAAAAAAAAGCGGGACGGCCCAAAAGGCCGTCCCGCTTATGATTGGCATGTTCTCAGAAATCAGAGAGCGATGTTGTAGTTGGCAAATTCGAGGTCGTTAGCAGCTCGCTGAGCATATTTGCTGTCGAGGCGGGCAGCTTCGCGGAGGTTCTTAGTGAGCATGCTCTCGTTGTTTGTACGGGCACCGAGGATGGCCATCAGGTAGTAGGTTGTGGCATCGGGTGTTTTGATAGCTTCGAGAGTGTTCTTAGCCTTGCTGTAGTCCTTTGCGAGGATCTGGGCAAGAGCGGCGTTGTTGTTCTTTTCGTTGCCGAAAGCTTTCACGGCAGCAGCAACGTCGCCTTTCTTGAGGTAGAATACGCCCATGGCGTTGTCGAGTTCTTTCACGCCTCCTGCAGCACCGAAGTACTGGTTGGCTTTGTCGTAGTTGCCTTGAACGAGTTCTACGAGACCGAGGTTCATCTGAGGTTCGCGGTTAGATGTCAGAGCAGCAGCTTTAGTGAAGTTTGCTTTTGCAGCATCGTAGTCGCAAGCTTCGTACTGAACCATACCGAGGTTGTTCCATGTGCGGTAGTCGTTGGGATAAAGACGAGCTGCGGTGTCGTAGATTTTAGTTTTCGAATTCAGGTCGGGAACGAGAGTAGCAGCATAGAGGATTTCGTCAACAGTGAGCTTCGAGGGGTCTGTAGCCACGAGGTTGAGGATTTCTTCGTCGGTTTTGCCGATAACGTCGACAGAAGCTGTGATGCGGCTGTAGCGGAGCTGCGGCAGGATTGTTTCAGCGAGCTGTTCGAAGACGGCCGACATGTTGCGGATTTCACGTTCGCGTGTTTCGGGGTCGCGATACATGCTCAGGACGCTGAGGATGAGGTCTTTGTCCTGGATGTTGCTCTGCGACACGAGTTTCTGGAAGCCTTCCCAGTCCTGAGCAGTGAACTGAGCGGTGAGTTCGCCGAATTCGGTAATTTTGTCTTTTTTCAGTTGTTTTTCCACGTAGCTCTTAGTGGTGTTTTCGCGTTTCTGGGCCAGGGCGTTGTTGAGTTTGAAACCACCATCGGGCGAAGCATACGATTTGATGTTGATTTCTTTGAGCTCGAGGTTCTGGGCAGCGTTAGCGTTGGCTATTTCCTTCTGGAGTTCCTGCATGGCATCGGTCTTGAGCTGCGAGGCGCGGATGTTTGCCTGGTTGATGAGGAACATGATGTCGGCAGCGTATTTTTGGTTGATGACACGCTGGAAAGCATCGGCAGCGACTGCAGGATTAACACCGCTTGCCGAATTGCCATTGCCACCGCCGGCATAAGCGAGGTCGGAAGTTGCAACGCATCCGTTAGCCACCTTTACGGCAGGAAGGACATACTGCTTACCGCCCTGGTTGACGGTGAAGTTGAGCATGAGTTCGCTTTTTGCCATTTCGGGGTTGTAGACAAAGTCGACGGGTATTGTCTGGGTTCCGCCGAGTTCGTAGGAGATAACGGGGTTGTTTCCGCGAACCTTTTCGCCCTGGAAGGTGTAGGACTGCGAAGTTGTTTCCTTGCCGTTGTAAACGAGGCTGGGAGTAACGGTAACTTCGGCATTCTTCACAAAGAACTTGGCGGGAATCTTGGCGCTCACACGAGCCGGAACATGACCGCCCTGAACTTCGAGAGGATCGGGGTTAACACTAAAATAGTCAGCGCTGAACTGGCCGAGTTTCTTACCGCACGAGGTAAGAGAAAGCGCCAATCCGAGAGCTACAACATAGCATAAATTGCGTTTCATAGTTGGTTATATAAGTGATAGAATTCTTTCTTCCGGCAAAATTAATCATTTTTTTTGTAATTTTGCACTCGCAAGGCGAATTTTTTGGCTCCTGCAGCCAATATTTTCGGCCGACAGGTAAAAACGCAGAATAGAACCGGAGGCATGCAATAAATTGCTGGCGGTTGCGTTAAAGAAATGTAATTACATCACAGGTGAATCACCGAATAAAACAAATGAAAATATACAATAGCTTATTTATAATGCTGGCGATGCTTGTCGCCATGACGAGTTGCAGCAGTTCTAAACATACATCGCTGCCTTATTTTGCAGACATTGAGGCCCGGGCTGAAGGTGAATTCGCCAAGCAAAGCTATCAAGCAAAAATCGCTCCCGACAACGAGCTGTTTATTTCCATCACATCCAAGGATCCGCTTGCAACTGCGGCCTACAATATGCCTATGCTCAACACCGCTACACGCGACGACTTGCTGAAGAACACCACTCCGCGGGCTTATACATATCTTGTTGACAGCGAGGGCAATATCACGATGCCTGTGCTCGGCACGATTCATGTTGCCGGCCTCACCACCGAGCAATTGCGCGACAAGCTGATCAAACTCGTTTCGGCTGAGGTGAAAGACCCCATTGTAACTGTGGATATGACTAATTTTTCGGTTATTGTTTCCGGAGAGGTCAAGACACCGGCAATTATCCCCGTGGCCACCGAGCGCATGACTATTCTCGAGGCTCTTGCATCGGCTGGCGACCTCACCGAGTACGGCGAACGCTCCAATGTGCTTATCATCCGCGAAAATGTGGACGGGACCCGCCAATTCGGCCATGTTGACCTCAACAGCTCGGAGGTTCTCACATCGCCTTACTACTATCTCCAGCCCAAAGACTATATCTACGTCTCTCCCAACAAAATCAAGCAGGATAATTCAAAATATAATCAGAACAACGCCTTCAAATTATCGGTGATTTCTACAATTGTGAGCGGTTGCTCCGTAGTAGCTTCGCTGATTATTGCCCTAACACGTTGACACAAGAATCATGGCAAAGAAACAACGTTCCAACTTTATCGACATCCCGGGCCTTTTTCGCCTCTATCTGTCGAAATGGTATTTATTTGTAATTTCAGTCGTTGTGTGCGGGCTTATAGGCTTTGCATATACACGCATTCACCAGCCGGTGTATGTGGTGAAAGCCAACTTATTGGTGGCACAGGACAATAATTCCAATCCTGTAGAGAAACAGATGAACGCCATGGCTTCGCTCTTTGGATCGGAAGGCTATGTGGAAGACGAGATTTTCGTGGTCAAATCGCACTCGCTCTATCGCGACGTGGTGCGTGACCTGGGGCTCAATATCAAGTATGAAGTCAAGAAAAGCTTCATGAAGTGGGTGATGGCCTACCCGACACACCCCATCGAAGTGAGTGCGCCACAGTCCATGCTAGACACTCTTGAAACACCCATCGTTTTCAAGATTTATGTCGACGAAGACGGCAAGACCGAGGTTACAGGCAAAATCCGCAAGCAAAAGGTTCTTGATGTGGAAGACCTCACCCTGCCGGCGACTGTCGATACACCGCTTGGCAAATTTACAATATCTAAAACATCTACCTATCCGGCCGGCGAAGATCTTAGCGCCAAAGTCTATGTGATGGGTTATGACGGAGCTGCCGAGCTGCTCGACGAGGATGTGATGGCCGAAATCGCATCAAAAAAGAGCAATGTGATTTCGCTGGGCATCAACACCACGAACACTATCTATGGCAAGGACCTGCTCAATCGTATTATCGCGCAGTACAACAAGCGGGGTGTGCTGGAGAAAGGAACACAGGGACGGCAGACGGAAAAATTCCTCAACGACCGTCTGGAGCTGGTGTCGCGCGACCTCAACAATACCGAAATAGAAATTGAGAAGTACAAGGAAGGCAAGAACCTCATCGACATCGGTTCACAGCTCAAATACCAATATGAGAAGAAAGCCGAGGTTGAGGTGGGTCTTCTCGGCGGAAAGGCTTATCTCGAAGTTCTGAAAATGACTAAGGAATTCCTTTCCGAGCCCGAAAACGCTTATTCACTCATTCCCATGACCATCGACAACGAGGTCATAATGGAAGAGATAAAAGGCTACAACGGGGCCATCCTTCGTCGTGAGCAACTTGCTGAGAGCGCTACCGAAAAGAACAGTGCGTTTGTTGAGCTTACAGAACGGATCGACAAGACACGTCAGAATCTGGTGAAGTCCCTCGGCCGAATGATTGCAAATCAGGAAGTGACTGTTGCTGCCAGCGAACGTGAAGTCAATTCTACCGACGGCTCGCTCACAAACATTCCCGCCACCGAGCGTGAATACCGCAATCTTGCTCGCCAGCAGAGTCTGCTTCAGAACCTCTATATGTATCTGTTGCAGCGCCGCGAGGAGAACTCCATTTTCATGGCCAACACAACGGCCAAAGGCCAGATTGTGGACGATGCCTATACACTGAGCGAACCTCTTGGTTTGAAAAACAAAATGATATATGCCCTCTCGGTACTCATCGGTCTGATGCTCGTACCGCTCTACCTCTATATCCGCAAGACAATCAACAACCGCTTCGAGAGCCGCGAGGAACTTGAACAGCACACCGACGTGCCCATCCTCGGCGTGATGAGCATTGACAACTCCGGACGGAAACTCGTCGTCCGGCCCGACAGCACTTCGTCGGCGGCTGAGCTTTTCCGCCTGATGCGAACAAACTTGCTCTTCATGCTCAACGACCGCAACGACAAGGTTGTGCTGATGACCTCGTCAACTTCCGGCGAAGGCAAGAGCTTCATGGCCATCAACCTTGCGGCATCGCTGGCCCTCCTTCAGAAGAAAGTGCTGCTTGTCGGCATGGACATCCGCAAGCCCCGACTGGCCGAGTATCTTGGCATACATCCCCGCTTCGGCCTCACACAGTATCTGTCGAGCGATGAAATAACCATCGACCAGATGTCCGTTCCTTGTCCTGACGCACAGGGTATGGATGTGATTGTGGCAGGTCCCGTGCCGCCGAATCCTTCCGAACTCCTCGTGTCTCACAAGGTTGACGAACTCTTCGACGAGCTTCGTCGCCGCTACGACTATATCGTAATCGACTCCGCGCCGCTCGGTCTGGTCAGCGATTCGTTCACATTGGACCGTGTGGCAGACGCTACCATCTATGTGAGCCGCACCAACTACACGTCTTACAATTTCATCGACATGCTCAACGACATCTACGAGCAGAAACGTCTCAAGAAGCTGTCGGTTGTTGTCAACGGCGTGGTCAGCCACAAGAGCTACGGCTACGGAAACGACCACGACAAAGCTTAAGACTTTGACAAACCAGCCTTGGCAATGACACAAGCCTCAGCAATCAAAGACGCTGAAATGATTCCCTACGCGGAGCGGCCCTACTTCAGTCTGCCGCGCCGCGAATGGGCTTTGCCTGTGGCCTTCATGCTCAGTCTCTCGTTGTGGGGGCTGTCATTCTATCCCGCCATTGTCCTTGTCTTTTTCCTGATTGTATATGCCGCGCGGCATGACAGGGAAAGCATGATTATCATGCTTATGCTCGTCGCCGGCGGTTATGGTTACATTTCCGAGGCGGCATTAGTTGTCAAGAACATCGATATCATTTTGCCTGTCTCGTTTGTTCTTTCGGTAATCTATGTAAAGCCGCCCATTGTCAGCCGTACATTGCGGCTTTTCTGGCTCTATGCGGCTGCTTTGCTTGTGCTTGCCCTTTTTTCGGTAGAATCCCTTTCTGTCCAGCTTCTGAATTACCGCTACTATCTGTCGTTCATCTTCTTTATCATACCGGTCGTAAGCTTTGCCGGAAAGGAGTTTGACATGTCGATTTTTTTTCAGCGGGCAATTCAGTTCGGTTTTATCGCGGCG
The DNA here is from genome assembly GCA_910584495.1 of uncultured Muribaculaceae bacterium. Lineage (GTDB taxonomy): Bacteria > Bacteroidota > Bacteroidia > Bacteroidales > Muribaculaceae > CAG-873. Next base: position 10,338 of record CAJUAR010000052.1, on the reverse strand, counting down.
TTCTATTATATTGTCGATAGTCTTATACTTGGGGCCAATGTCTTCACCCCTCACCTTTTCAACTGGAGTGTCGCGATTCCCACTTTTTTATCGCCGGGCATCAAGCCTCTGTCAATCCTGCGACAGTATCCCCCCGGGCTGTATATACTTTTTTTTGCCATCTATCCTCTTGCCAGAATCTATAGGTTGAAGTGGTGGCAGTGGGCCTTCCTGCTGTTGAGCATTCTTGTTACACAGACTTCGACACTGCTCCTTACATTCGTGGTCGTTTTCATGCTTTGTCAGGGACGTCTGTCGCAGCTGTTCAAATGGTCTTTGGGTGCTTTGGCGGCTTTTGCTGTCCTCTTTGCAGTCGACTCTGTGCTTCCCCGCAGCAATACCAAGGACAATGAGTCAATGTTGCGCATCCGGTCTACTTACGACCAGTTCGTTAACCTGTTCGACGCCGCCGACATAGAGGATATTTCAAAGTTCGCATCAGGACGCATGGCTCAGATTATACCCAAGGTTGAGCTTGTCGTTCAGGAACATAAACAGCTTACAGGACTTGGATTTATCCATCGAGAGAAGACAAAAATCCTCAAGTACATCATTCACAACGAATATTACACCAATGTCGAGATTGCCGACGAAGTGGCAACAGGTGTGGAATGTGCTCCGGTGCAGGTCTGGCTCACGGTGGGATGGATTGGCCTTGCGGTACATATTCTGTTTCTCTGGGGCTTGTGGTATGTGATCAGGCGGTTGAGGTATTCCATGTATTTTGTTTCCGTCATGTTGTGCAGCATCATCATGGGCCTGTCCGGATGGTGTATGCCCATTTCTCCACATGGACTGATTGTCATGGGCCTGGCCTATAGTGTGGTTCTTCTTGCAAACATAGATAAATCAGAACGTTAGTCATAATAATGAAAAATGCTGTCTTGACCATAGGGCTGCTCGTGGTGGCCAACATATTCATGACTTTTGCATGGTATGGACACCTTAAGCTGCAGCAGATGAAATTCATCAGCTCCAACACACCGCTCTATGTCGTGATTTTGCTCAGCTGGGGCATAGCCCTCGCCGAATATTGTTGTCAGGTCCCCGCCAACCGTATAGGTTTTACCGGCAATGGCGGTTCGTTTTCACTCATGCAGCTCAAGGTCATCCAGGAAGCGATAACCTTGATGATATTCACCGTTTTCACTGTTGTGTTCTTCAAGGGCGAAGCCTTGCACTGGAATCATTTCGCGGCATTTTTCTGCCTGATAGCAGCTGTCTACTTTGTGTTCATGAAATAATTTCACCACACGGTGTCCTTCACCGTGAAGCGCGGACGGTGCTTGACCTCGGCGAAGATTTTGCCTATGTATTCGCCAACTATGCCTATCGACATGAGGATGAGGCTGCCTAAGCCCCAGATAGACAGCATGATGGATGTCCAGCCGGCGTTGGCCCTGTGGAGGAAGAAGTTGGATATGAGCACATAGACAGTGACAATAAGCGTCGCTGCGAACGACAGCATGCCTATGAAGAATATCCAGCGCATGGGCCTTGCTGAGAATGACGTGATGCCGTCGATGGACAGGCTAAGCATCTTGGAAAGAGGATATTTCGACTCTCCGGCTACGCGTGGGTTACGTTCGTATTTTACCACGGCTGTGTCGAAGCCAATCTGTGGGACGATGCCGCGCAGGAAGATGTTTGTCTCGCCGTATTCGGCCAGCACTTTAAGGGCGCGGTTGCTCATCAGACGGTAGTCGGCATGGTCGTAGACCGTCTCGAGGCCCATCATCTTCTGGAAGGAATAGAAGGCATGTGCGGTGTTGCGCTTGAAGCGGGTGTCGGTCTGCCGCGAGCTGCGGACACCGAACACCACTTCCTTGCCTTTGTGGTACTCCTCGATCATTCCTGCAATCGCCTCGGGGTCGTCCTGAAGGTCGGCATCGAGCGATATTGCTGCGTCGCAGCGATCGATGACCTCCATCAGCCCCGCCAGAAGCGCGAACTGGTGGCCGCGGTTGTGAGCCAGAGTGATGCCTTTCAGTCGCGGGTCGCGGGCATGGAGTTCGCCTATGACCTGCCATGTGTTGTCACGGCTGCCATCGTCGATGCACAGTATGTAGCTGGCACCGTCAATCTGTCCCGAAGCCGCGAGGCGGTCGAGAATCCCGAACAGCACCGGAGCGGTGATGGGGAGCGCCTCGCTTTCGTTGTAGCAAGGAATGACCAGCGCCAGAACAGGCGGCTTTGAAAAATCGGGAGTGTCGAATTTCATAGTGTCAGCGTAATTGTTTTGGCAAATATAGCAATTATCGCAGAACCATGCAAAATTAATTCTCTATGGCCTCGTCAAGTGCTTCTGTGGTGGGGTTGTGGGCGATGATTTTGCCGTTGGGGTCTATGAGCATGCTGCCAAGGCCTTGGTCGAGCTGGTAGGAGTTGATTATGGCGCGGGCCATGTCGCCGTCGGCATGGTACTGTGTGTCAGGGATGAGGCGGTCTTGACGCACTATTTGGTCGAAAAGTGGCTGTGAATCATCAAGATTGACAGATACAAGGTCGACCGTGCCGGGATGCTGCCGCAGCCATGCGGTGTAGATGTTTGCAGCTTCGCGCGACGGAGCATCGGTGGAGCACCAGAAGTTTAGCAGCACGTAGTGGCCGCGTTTTTGTTCGAAATTGATTGCGCCGCTGTCGGTTGGCAGCCACAGGCATGGGGCTGTGCGGCCGAGCGATGTGCGGTACTGTCCGTCGGCAAGCCAGAATGCGCATGCAATGATTCCTGCCAGAATGACAGTTAGTATTAAGGTCTTTTTCATCGTTTCCAAATCTTTTTTTTCGAAATGATAAACGATTTGGGATGTGTTAAGTTTTCAGCAGGGGTCTACATCGTAGTATATGGCAAGGCCGCGCATTATTGGCGATGCACTGAGCTTAATCCATTGGTCGCGGAGAATTTCTTTCACTTTTGTCAATGAAGCTGCCGGTTCGATTTTGAGCATTATTTTGCGAATGTACATCATCTGAACACGGCTCACCGGCGGTTCTTGCGGGTCGGTGATGCGGCTGCCGAAGACGGTTCGCAGCGAGCGGGCGTAGGTGGCGGCACATTCGGCCACGGTTCGCGCTTCGCGGTGTTTGAGGTAGATGTTGACAATGCGGCAGAACGGAGGGAAGTTGAAGGCACGACGCTCGGCCAGTTCATGTTCGTAGAAACCACGGTAGTCATGGGCCTTGACGAAGCGGAGCAGGGGATGGTCGGGGTTGTAGGTCTGGATAAACACGCGACCGTCGTTGCCACGGCGGCCGGCTCGTCCGGCGACTTGCTCAATCATGTTGAAGGCACGCTCCGACGAGCGGAAATCGGGAATGTTGATGAGCTGGTCGGCATTTAGCACTCCCACAAGCTCTACGGCGCCGAAGTCGAGTCCCTTTGTCACCATTTGTGTGCCAACAAGGATGTCGGCTTTGTGCATCGAGAAATCGTCGATGATTTTGCCATAGGCTTCCTTGTTGCGTGTCGTGTCGAGGTCCATGCGCAGCAGCTTGCGGCCTGACATTGCCGGCCCTATTTCGTCTTCGAGCCTTTCGGTTCCGTAGCCCAGAATTTCCATTGCCGGTTCCTTACATTCGGGGCAAAGTTCGGGCACGGGGTATTCGGCGCCGCAGTAGTGACACTGGAGCACGTTTTTGCGGCGATGATAGGTGAGCGAAACATCGCAGAAATCGCAATGAGGGACGAAGGCGCACATTTTGCAGCGTGCCATGGGAGCGTAGCCACGACGGTTGTGGAAGAGTATGGCCTGTTTGCCTCGTCCGGTGACATCGAGTGTGCATTCCACCAGACGGCGCGACAGGTAGCCTTCCACGGCGTGGTTGCGGCGTTGCTCCTTCATGTCGATGATTTCTATTGATGGAAGCGATGCTCCGTCGAAGCGTTCGAGGAGTTCGACAAGACCGAATTTGCCGGTTGTGGCTTTGTAGTAGGTTTCGACCGATGGTGTCGCACTTCCGAAAAGAGTCTTTGCCCCGTGCATAATGGCGAGCATCACTGCTGCATCGCGGCCGTTGTATCGCGGCGCGGGGTCGAACTGCTTGTAGCTTGGCTCGTGTTCCTCGTCGACAATGACCAAGCCTAAACGCTTGAAGGGCAGGAAGACTGCAGATCGTGCCCCGATGGCTACAATCGGCTCGGAAGCATCGAGCATGCGCCGCCACAAGTCTACTCGCTCGTTGTCGGAGAATTTGGAGTGATAGATGAGCACACGCGAGCCGAATACTTTCTGTAGCCGGCGAGTGAGCTGGGTGGTGAGGGCAATTTCAGGCACAAGGAAGAGGGCTTGCTTGCCCTGGCGCAACACAAAGTCGATGAGGTGGATATAAATCTCGGTTTTGCCCGACGAGGTTACGCCGTGTAGGAGCACCACGTCTTTGCCGTTGAAGGCTGTATGGATTTCGTTGAGGGCTTTGTTCTGGCCTTCGGACAGCTTGGGAAGTTCACCCACGGCCGAGGTGGGGCTTGAAAAGCGAGATATTTCTTTGTCGTATAGTTCGCACAGTCCTTTATCGGCAAGGGCTTTGATGTTGGCCCTTGTCACATCGGCCTTGTCCATAAGCACTTCGACAGGCACCTCTATGAGCGGCGAGCCCGTTTTGTAGAATTCCGACAAAGCGACGAGAGCCACCAGGGCTTCTTCCTGTTTTCTCGAGCGAGCAACGGCCTTGAAGGCTTCTTCTATGGCTTGCTGCTTGCCTCGTTCCATGGTGGGGCGCACGTATGTCCGTTTCACGGCATGATACCGCTCTACCAGTTTTTCTGAAACTGCAAGTATGTGTTTATCGATGAGAGAACTGGCAAGTGCCTCGATGTTTTTTGCATCTACTTTCTTTTCGAGTTCGTCGACAGTGACGCTGCCGTGCTGCCTGACGTATTCCACGATGGCCATTCGGTCGCTGTCGCATGTAGCAAGTACTTCGGGGTCTAATTCTGCCGAAAGTTCCACGCGGGTCTCGCTCTCGAGCTTCAGCCCCGAGGGAAGCGCGGCTTTGAACACTTCGCCCACGGTGCACAGGTAGTAGTCGGCCATCCATCGCCAGAGCCTGATTTGCTGCGGACGTACAATGGGCTTTTCGTCGAGTAGAATGGATATTTCTTTGAGCTGCATGCCGCCGGGAGGTGCCACGGGGCTGAGGCCGGCAACAATGCCGGTGTAATAGTGCCGCTTGCCGAAGGGCACCACTACACGCAGTCCTATGGCCATTCGAGGCTGCATGTCGGGGGGCACGATATAGGTGAAATCACCCGCCACCGGCAGGGGAATAATCACCTGCGCAAATTTTGCGGCAGCTTCCATGTCAGTTTGCAAAATCGACGGAAATTCCCATCTGAAGGCGAGAGGGGTTGAGGGGATAGTAGGGGAGGGCAAAATATTCGTCGCCGCCGAAGAGGCCCTTGTTGGCGTGGCTGTACATCACGTAGAAGCGTGTTTTGCTCAACTTCATGTTCAGGTATGCGTTGCAGAAGGGGTAATTGCCCAGCTTCATCTCTCGCTGGCGGGCAAAAGAGGTTGTTGATGGCAGATAGTTTGGTGCGTAGTACTTGGTGTAATAGTCGCAGTCGAAACCTAACTGCACGTGGAGGGTGGCAATGCGGAAGAGGAGGTAGAGATTGGAGTAGACAGCAACCGAGGGAATGGAAATGACGTTTTCGTTCGACGATTTCTGGTAGGTTACGCTGTTGTCCCAGTGCAGGATGCCGAGTTTGAAATTCTGACGTGCGTTGATGCTGAGCACCTGCACGCTGCCGCCGTGCTGGTGGGGTGTGCCGTCCTCGCCCCAGTATATGTGGTTCTGAAGATTGCTCACCGATGCGCGGACAAAGGTGTTGCTGCGGCCTATGCGGAGCTCGCCGCCGACGGTGACGGTGCGCTGCTTGCCCATGTCGTTTTTCCACATGTAGTGGTTTGAAATGAAATTTTTGGCAAGATAAGGGGCTTCGACATTGCGGAAACTGCCGAAGGCTGCAACATCGACGCTGTCTCCGAAAAGGGGAAGGCGGGTGTTGACACGGCCGTTGGCTTTCACTTCGCCTATGGCATCGCCGAGAATGCCGAGTTCGGCGGTGGCTTCGTAGGTGAGTATGCTGCCTCGCTGCTTGGTGAGCTGTGCGCCTACCCATGCAAGTTGTTGGGTTTCTTTTGCTTTGAATTGGCCTATTCCTTCGGGGAAGGGTGTCAGGCCGAGCGATTCGTCGTTATGGTCGAGAGTGTCGACGGGCATGCCGTAGTGTCGCACCTGGTGGGTGACATAGGCGGCAAGGCCGAACTTGGCATATTTGTGGAACCCTTCGAGGAGCGATATGCCCAGTGTGTTTGTGAGCGACCAGTAGCTTGTGATGTCGCGAGTCTGGTCGGCGTTGAGATAGGTGTTTTTGAAATATTCCTTGATTTCTGTGGGGTTTGTGTCGCGGAAGAGATGTTTGTCGTCGTTATATTTCAAGGTGTAGACAAACGATGTGACGGGCACATATTCCTGTCGCTGGATGGTGTCGCCCTCTTCCATTGGCAGGTCGCGCCAATAGCCCACTTTGTAGCGGTTGTTGATGTATAACTCGCCGCCCCACAGACGGTTGTGCGCTGCCGACAGACGTGTGGGAATTGACTTGGCATCGATTGTGGTCACCCCGCCTTGCAGCTCGGCGGGGTCGGTGATATATTTCATGTCGGTGATGCCTCCGTTCTCCTTGTTGGTCATGTCCCAGTGGTTGTAGTAGGCCTGCAGCTCGTAGCGGTCGCCGATGTAAGAGCCGGAGAGACCCCAGCTGAGCTGCTTGTCGGCTTGATTGGCATAGCAGCCTTTGGAGTAGAGGTAGTCGAGCATGGCTCCGATTTGAAGCTTGCGGTTGACATTGCCCGAGAAAGTGGCCTGCAGGCGGTCCTGAGTGTTTTCTTTGCCGCCGCCGAAGTTGTAGCTCAGCAGCGTCATGGGGATGCGAGTGTTGTAGAATCGCATCTTGTTGGCTGTCGGCATCCAGTGGGTTAGGGCGTCGCGGAAGAAGAAGTCGCTCATGGGCTCGCGGTCGGCAAAAATCATGTTCATGCCTTGGCCGCCGAGGTTGCCTGTTGTTGCCCATGCGGCGGATACCATCGATGGCACTGCCTGGCGGTAGTAGTCCTGCATAAGCGTGTCCATCGGAGCCGGTTCGCGCAGGCCGAGCGGCTGCAGTACTTTCCAACAGTAAGAAGGCTTGAGGACCAAGGGTTTACTCGATGAGGATTCGCTTTGGCCGGCATGGCTGCCGCCCACATACTGGGCACGAATTATGCCGGGCCACATAAGGACTGTGGCCGCAAGCAAAAAGAGTGATATATAGTGAATAGAGTGTTTTTTCCTTAGCATAGTGCAAAGGTAGAAAATATTTTCCATCCAACGCACAGCGACAAGCAAAATAAGACGTGCAAGCGTCCTTGGTGTTTACTTTTCAGGTTCCGAGGAGAGAAGCTTGGATAGTTCTGCCTTGATGATGCCCGGGCTGTAGCCCGTCCAGGTTTTGACGAGAATGCGGTCGGGTCCGTAGATTACGAATGTGGGATAGGAATTGACGTTGTATTTGAGGCTTACAGTACCGGTTGAACCGGTGCCGTCGAAGACCGACGGCCATGTGATCGAATCTCGTGCAACGGCTTTGTTCCAGTCGTTTTCGGTGTCGTCGCAGGAGTAGTTGATGAATGCTACGTGGTCTTTGAATTCTTCGGCGATAGTGGCGATTTCCTTTGCAGCCATTTTGCAGGGGCCGCAGTAGCACTGGGAGAAGTCGAGGAGGATATAAGGCTCTTTGACAGAGGAGAGCTTGAACAGACGCCCGTTTTGGTCGCGCCCTTCAATGTCGTAGTCGCTCAGGTGTGAGCCTTTCCCGATTGGAGTTATCGAGAGGTATCGTCCTACAATTTCGCCATATTGGCTTGCTTTTTTGTCGGGGGAAAGGCTGTCGAAAATTGTTTGGACATTATTGCGCGGCATGTCGGCCATGTTGAAAATGAGCCTTTTCAAAGTTATCCACGAATCGGGAAGCTCCATGAATAAGTCCAGTTCCTTTTGCCGGATTGATTGATATAGGCCTATTAGGGAATCTCGCTGTGCATCGGTCATTTTTTTATAGTCTTTCATAGCCGTGTTTGCATTTTCGAGCGGCCCGTCGACGCGAGAATTATAAATCATTGCGTCCTCGCTCCACGGTGCGCCGCGGTATGAGAGGGTGAGATTGGCAATGTCATCGTTGTTCCCTTCGATTTGTTCGGAGTGTCCGTTTGCAACAAAGAGGGAGATTGTGCCGAAGGGAGTGAATGCGTATGCTTGAACAGGATAGTTGACCGCTACTGTGTCGATAAGAATTCCGTTACCGTCGACTATGCGCACGGTGTCGAATCGGAAATCAGCGTAACCGGCCTTGCCGTCGTGGATGCGTACCGCTATTTCGGTGGAGCCGGGCATGTCGGGGAATGTGAAGGATGTCGTGAAGCCTTTGCCGGCATGCATGACAGCACACACGGCGCTGAGTATAAGGATGAATATGAGGTGCTTTTTCATGGATTCTGAATTCGTATATTTCGATATTGTTTTTTGCAAGAGAGTGTCCTTGTCAACTTGCTGATTTGACTGCCTGGGCGGCGAGTATGCCGTCGATGGCGGCGGAAACGATGCCGCCGGCATAGCCTGCGCCTTCGCCGCAGGGGTAGAGGCTGGAGAGGGCGGTGTGAACCATTGTCTTGCGGTCGCGAGGCACGCGGACGGGCGACGAGGTGCGTGTTTCATCGCCTATTACAACGGCATCAGGCGAAGCGAAGCCGTGCTGCTTGCTGTCGAACACTTTGAATCCTTGGCGCAGCCTGTGCGACACCCGCTCGGGCAGCAGCTGGTCGACACGGCGGCTCACAAGCCCCGGGGGATAGGACGAGCGCGGCAGCTCGGCCGACAGCCGTCCGGCAATGAAGTCGGTCATACGCTGCGCCGGGGCTTGCTGTCCTCCCGGCGAAGCTTCGAAGAAGCGACGTTCAATTTTTTCCTGAAAGTGCATCATTTTCAATGCGGGATTGCTGCCGTCGGCGGGGTCGGGAATATCTTCGGGCAGAATTTCAACCACCATGCCTGAGTTCGACCACTGCGTGCCACGGTTGGCGGGCGACATGCCGTTGACCACCATCAGGCCGTCGGCATTGGTGGCCGGGATGATATAACCACCGGGACACATGCAGAAGGAGTAGACGGCACGGTCGTCGACACGCGTCAGCATGGAGTATTCTGCTGCCGGGAGGTACTTGCCGCGGCCTTGCCGTGAGTGATACTGCAGGCAGTCGATGAGGTGCTGAGGATGCTCCAGACGAACGCCAACGGCAATTCCTTTTGCTTCGAGTGTGGCTCCGCAACGGCTGAGCATGGCATAGACGTCGCGTGCCGAGTGGCCTGTGGCAAGAATAACAGGGCCGGAGTAGTGTTCTCCGTGCTGGTCCACAACACCGGTAACGGTGCCATTGGCTATGGTCATGTCTTCGACACGGGTGTCGAAATGAACTTCGCCGCCGGCTGCAAGAATGGTTTGGCGCATGGCCTTGATTACTCCCGGCAGACGGTCGGAACCAATGTGGGGATGAGCATCGACAAGTATGCGGCGGTCGGCTCCGTGCTGATGGAAGATGCGCAGAACTTTGTCGACGGGCCCGCGCTTGTGGCTGCGGGTGTAGAGTTTGCCGTCGGAATAAGCCCCGGCTCCGCCTTCGCCAAAACAGTAGTTCGAATCGGGATTGACAGTACCATGGCGGTTTAGAGCCACCATATCGGCACGACGACTGTCCACATCTTTGCCCCGTTCGAGCACTATGGGCTTTAAGCCCAATTCAATTAGTTCCAACGCAGCAAACAGGCCTGCAGGTCCGGCACCGACAACAATCACTTGCGGAGCCGTCGTGACATCGGGATAGACTATTGGTGGGATAATGCCGAAATTTTCATCTATATTGTCGATGTGGACTGCCAGGCTAAGATTGACTTTCACCTGGCGCTGACGGGCATCGATGCTGCGTCGCAAGGTGTCGATGCGTGCTATTCGATCCGGGGCTATGCCCAGTATTTTGGCCGTTTCGTTGCGCAGCAGGCTGTCGGTGGCCGCTGTGCGTGGGTCGGTGCGGAGTTCTATTCGTTCAAGCATTGAGGTCTTTTTTTTGATGCCCGGGGGAGGTTTCTTCTTGACAGTATAAAACAAAGGCCGTTCGCTGATAACGAAACGGCCTTGTCGTTGTTGCGGAGACAGGACTCGAACCTGCGACCTTTGGGTTATGAGCCCAACGAGCTACCACTGCT
>CAJUAR010000051.1 GCA_910584495.1 uncultured Muribaculaceae bacterium | reverse complement strand
CGTAACAATTAAATCGGTTCGAGCAAACGGATTGGCTGCGAATTTGAGGATTAATAATAAATGCAATCTTTCAACCGCTAATGGATGACAACTCGATATTATCAAAAATGAAAATTGCCGTTGTCGACGACCACGACCTTGTGAGAGAAGGCATGAGTGCCATCCTTGCAAGCCGCAACGCTACCAACGTTACAAAATTCAGCACCGCCATGGCCTTAGTAACACAACTTGAGGCCGGCATGAGCTATGATTTCTACATTCTTGACATCGAGCTTCCAGACCTGGACGGATTCGTGCTGATTGAAATGATTCGCGCCCGCAATCCTGTGGCACACATCATTGTATGCACTGTCCACGATGAAATATGGACACTCCGGAAACTCCTTGCTCGCGATGTTAACGCGATTATATACAAATCAGGCGAAGGTACGGAAATTATCACTGCCATGGAGGAAATTATCAAAGGAAACACCTACTATTGCAATGATGTGTATAAAGCCTTGAAAGCCGCCGGCGATAACAGTCTGCATCCGTCAACCCGCGAACTGGAGGTGCTCTACCAGATTTCTCGGGGCAAGACCTCGAGAGAAATTGCAGCAGCAATGTTTGTGACTGAAAACACTGTCGAAGCTCATCGCAAAGCTCTGTTTGCAAAACTTGGAGCCGTAAACGTGGCCGACCTTATTGTCAAAGCCATTGACAAAGGATATATCAAAAAGCACCACTAAGAGTGTGTTTACTCCGTCACATTCTTTCTGCTTCTATTTTCTCATTCTCTGAATTTTTCCGCTATGGACAGTTCCACACCCGCAAATAACAAGAATGCATTGCACCAGCAACGCGCGAAAGAAGCAAAGCAACAACGCCAGACGTGGAAGCCTAAATCGCATGCCAAAGAAGCTGTCGCCGACAAGCAATGCCCCTTCTGCCACAAACCAATTAATAGCGGGTATGCACTATGTCCACATTGCGGCCATTCGCTCACTCCCGGCAAATGCTCGTTCTGCGGGGCGGCCATGAAAGCCGGAGCTCGTTTCTGCACCCATTGCGGACAATCGGCGCAGGGAATAGTATGCAGCGAATGTGGTACCTTCAATGCCCGCAACTTCTGTCGCCGGTGCAATGCCCCGCTCACTGACATGGCTCTTCGTGCCGTGAAACAAGCCGCCTCCGATCCCGCGTTCAAAGCCGTCGAAGCCAAAGCCCGTGAATTGGCCGAACTCTACACTCGCATCCAAAGCATGAAAAACGGCTCGCAGGGCACCGAAAAAACACGACAGCTCTCCGAGGCCGACCGGGCAATGCTAAACGAATATGCCGATTTGCTTGGCTTGATTGGAGCTTATAAACCGGCTGATTCCGGCTCTTCTTCAGCCGAAATCCACTCAGAGACAAACTTTAAAGACACTTCGATATCGTTCGATGAAATCATGGCTTCCTACCGCGAAAAAGCTGCCGAAATGGATGCCGCTCTCGCAGCAATGACCCCTCCCGCCGAGTTCTCTCCCGAACAACAGCGCGACTACTATTCTGCACGACAAGTGGTTTCGCATGTACAGCAAATAGACCTCGAAGGCTATCAGTCCGTAATGTGGCAATGCAATTTCTGCGGCGCACTTCACAACAACCCCTCAAACTGCTCCGCTCCCGAGCTGGGTGGCAAGTGGATTTATGTCAGCCCTGAAGAATTTGCCTCTCTCACACTTGTACATGGCCAATGCTAATGGACATGGCACCAATTTCTTTAAATCCTAACAATCGAAAAATCAGTAACACACCTATTAGCTCTGATACCTTACACAATGAACAAAATAAAAGAAATTATTGCCAATTTTTGGATTCCAATAGTCATACTGTCTGTCCTATTGGGCGGCTCCTTGTTCGAATCGACGAGTTACAAGACCGACGGGCCTTGGATGAAAGTTCGAAAAGGGGCAAAAATATTCTCGCAAATTGGCAGCGACACTATAGTAACCAAGCTCTCAGCCGCCGATTCGGTACGCTTCATGGGCTATACCAAAGCATGGGCAAGTGCTGACTGCCTTGTCGAAACCTCGGAAGGAATACGAGGTTGGATGCCAATGTGGATGCTCGACAACCCAGTCATCATTGCCTCGGGCGACTTCAAGGGCGATACCGTGATGATTGAGAGCCCTGCCAAAGTACTCTACGACAAATATGGCCCTCACGTCGATTTTGACGAAGGCTTGAAAGGCACTCTGCCCAATGGCCAACAAACAAGCAATCTGCTACGCCTCGATGTATACCCCGCTATAAAGGACTATGAAGATTATCATGTGCAGACACGCCACCGCTTTGCACGCCTGATGACGGACAAAAAATTTGAACGCATAGCCGCGGGCTTAAACTTTACAGATGCAGCCTCCAAAATAGGCCCCATGTCCAACATTGCAAAAGACAAAGACGGCCAACTGATAGTGATGTTCAACACCTATGTGTTCAACGGACAGAACGGCAGGTTCTACAATCCCATTATCACCTTCAGTGCCGATTCTACAGCTGTGTCGTCGAAACTTAACGAAGACACCGACCGTAGCTCGTGGCTTCTGCGCTACCTGCCGCTGGCATCGACAGTCTACGACTGGCCATTGACCTCCTTTTTTGCCCGCTCCGATACTTACAGTTCATTGGAAAAAACAGGCCTTCAGACACCAGCTCAGAAAGTATGGTTCTGGCTGCGATGGATTATAGTTGCCGCCTGTTCGCTGGTGTGGCTTTTCGCTATAGGGCTACTGCCGTGCTGGCTGGTGAACTACCTGCTTTTTGAGCATCCCAAAGCGCTCAAGCCGCTGTCTGACACAGCCGTAAAGGTCCTGTATGCGGTACTTTTAGCAGTATTCTACTACTACTGGATGCTCGTGCTCCTTGCCTGGGGTGCCTATTGGTGGATTATACCGCTGCTCATAGGCTGTGCAACATTCCTCTACAAAGTCTACATCACTCCTCTTGATGACAGAATACCCCACACGCGTTGTCCACAGTGCCGCAGCATGTGCACCATCACCATGGAGAACCAAAACTTTCTGGATACAAACACACAGATGGAGAACAACACGCGCACTCACATCACGGGTTCTCACACCAAACGCTGGCAAGAGTGGACTCAGGTGACAAAGGGCAATTCGACATGGCGAGAGAACGTGCAAAACCACAGCGAAACAACAACGCATTATCGCGACGACCACTACCGCGAGAAAGTGAAATACGACCACTATATGATGCACTACCGCTGCAGTTGCTGCGGTTACAAAGAACGCGACAAAGCCACTGTGCGCACTGTGCTCGACAGCCAGTACAAAGGCTCTGAATCCTATTCGACAACACATGAAGACTGACAATAATGACTGACGATAAGACAAAAGGTGTCCGCAGACGTGATGCCCATGCCACAGGCAAAGCTCAAAGACTACGTCCCTATGAGCAAAAAAACGAAAGCGACGTGCGCCGACGCATCAACAGGCAGACAGAGGCTGACGGAAAAGCGCAATGGCCCGAATTTTTCGAATTCGACGGTCGTAAATACAAAAATGAAGGCATTCTCTCCGATTCTTCCGGCGAGGCCATCATTCTCACTGTAAGCTGCGCCGGCAAAAAGTTTGCCCTAAAATTATACTACTACGACCCTGACCATCGCCCCAACCATGCCGTGCTTGAGAAAATTAAGCATCTGGGAGGCAGTGGACTTCTTGTCAACATAGTCAGTCATGGAGAATGGTCGAACCCGCTCATGCCCGGCCACAAAAACGACTACGAGCTTATGGACTTCTGCGAGGGCGGTTCGCTCGACGGAACTGTGCTCGGCGGCGATGAAAAAGCTCTCGCCGAAGTGGCTGTGCGCATGGCTTCGGCAATAGATTTTCTTGCAAAACACGGCATTCTGCATCGCGACATTAAGCCCTCCAACTTCTTTTATGCCGACAAAGCGAAGACTCAGATTGTTCTTGCCGACTTCGGTATTTCGATGGAGTGCCCGCAAGGAGGCACTGTAAAAATCGACGAGATGCGCTCGCCGGTATATGCAGCTCCTGAATTCTATACCAACGTTCCGGGCGAGCCAGCCGAAGTTGGAGTGGAGAGCGACTTTTTCTCGCTCGGCGTTGCACTGCTGTGTCTGTGGATGGGCAAGGACAAGCTCACTGCAAACGAATCGCAGCTGCTGCGTTCCAAACTGAACGAAACCCTGCCTATGCCCAAGGATATGTCGCCACACATGGCATCTCTCATCAAGGCCCTTACACGACTGAAAATGAGCGACCGTGCCACCTTCGACGACATCAAACGCTGGGTCAAAGGAGAGAATCTCGATGCTTCAGTCCCTGCTGTTGCCGATTCGGGATTTCGCGTTGTCTTCAACTCGGCCAAGAACCAAATTGCAAATTCGCCGGCCGAGCTGGCTCAATTTCTGGTGGACGATGCGACTCTCGGCAAGAAATATATCTATTCGGGCCGTGTGACACGCTGGCTCGAAGAGACAGGACGAAACGAGATTGCCGTCAACGTGGAAGAAATTACCGAAGAGCTCTACCCTTCCGACCAAGAAGCCGGCTTGTGGGCTGTGGCTTATATGCTCGACCCCTCGATGGACTATGTAGCCCCCGATGGCAAACATTTCACCGACCCTGCCGAGATTGCCGTCTATATTTTCGACCACAGCAACGAATTGGGCGATGAAGTTCTTCAGTCCGATTCTCGTCTGATGATTTATCTCCATGCCCACAAGATGGATAAAACCATCGCTGCATTGAGAACATATATCGAAGATGACGAGTTTGAAAATGAAGACAAGAATCTCGACCGTCACCTCGCCTCATACTATCTGGCAGTTCTTCTTGACCCCGATGTTCCACTACCCGTCTCTGTAGGTGATGGATGGGAATATGTAGAAAATGTAGATGAACTACTGGCTATTTTCCATAAAGAAGGCGATATCGACCGTATCAACAGATCGCTCCTTATGAGCCATGCTTTCATTGTCTGGCTAAGCTATCGTCGGCCGGAGCTTGCTGGCAAAATTCGCATGCTCCACGATAATGTCGATGACGACGACCGCACATCGCCATATTACTATGCAAATGCGCCCTATCGCATTGCTTTCGAACTTGATCCGGCTGTCGGCTTCAATTTCAGCAACGACCCCAACGACCCCAACCGACAATATACCATCCCGCAGATTGGCGAATACCTCAACGAACGCCTCAACAACATGGTCTTAGGCATAGAGGATGCCAAGGATTTTATGTTTTTGTTCAACGACATGGATTCGCACCCGGTGGGACAGTATCTCCGCGCTCGTGGCGAAAACTACATGACCTTCCTGTCGTGGGCTCGGTTCTGCATGGATGTCGACAACGACGACAATACTCAAAAAGCAGGGCCATACGACCTGGTGATTGGCGCTTACAAGACTGTTGCCGGATTTTTGGGACATGCCCCCACATATCCGCTCCGTGGCAAGTTGCTGAAATCAACCGACGACTTAGCCAATGTCCGGCCCGAGGATATCGGCGACAATGTGCGCAAGATGCCGGCCGGTGACGAGAAGCCTGTGCCATGGCTTGATGCATGGCTAACAGTTTTCTATCAGGAAAATCCGGCTCTCGACCTCTCCAAGCCCTTCACATACGAAAAAGCGACAGCTCTCTACACCGAGCGCATCGCACAGTTGGCTCCGGCCAACTACTATGCGGCACGATATACCGAAGCTATCAACGAAATCGACGATTCGGCCAAGCAAATGCAAAAAAGCGGGAAAAGTGTGAAACGCAGCCGCAACCTTTTCCTTCTTCTTGGCGGTATTCCATCCTTGATAATGATTCTCAGTGCTTTCATTTTCGGATTTCCCGAACGAAACCCCATCGGTTCTCACATTTGGCCGACGCTCGCCATCTGTATAGTGGGCATGATGGTCTACCGTTCCATTCTTTGGGGCTTCGTCGATTCTTTGCTATCGTTGTGGCCTTATATTGCAGGGGCCGTTGTTACCGGACTTATATATATTGCTTTTGCCCTGAACTCCGACTTTACGGCCCTGGCTCTGCCCATTGTACTTGTGGCATATATGCTCTACTATGGCTTCAATTTGTTCAAAAACAGCAAATCGGGCAAAAATGGAGACGAAATCACCGGAACCGAATTTGAGTACCGTCAGCTCGATGCCCTCTACTACGCTTACCGCCAGACGGATAACGTTCTTGACAACGCCGTGACACAACAGTCCGAAGCAAAACAGTCGATGGACAAAGCCTCACACTCGAACATAAGCTACGAAGGATGGCGCTGGGTGACGATCGTTTGGATGCTCTTCGTGATATGGTACTTTGTAACTCCTCAAATTAGCGGCAACAGTTCCTGGATTTCAGAGGATATTCGCACCGAAAACGTGGCCGGAAAATGGGTACTCGGCAAGTGGGACACAAAATATGCCGGCGGCTCGACACGCATTGTATGCAACATCGATTCCGTACACAAGGGCAAGGACATTTTCGGAACCATGGTCATTGCAGGCCAGGCTCCTGTTCAAGCTCGCGGTAGCGTTTTCAGCCAAAACGACACACTGCCCGAATCGTTCAACTTCTACCCTATCTCGGGCGGGGCCATGAAACAGTGCCTGAATGTCGAGTACAGTACTTTCAACAAGGAATTCAATGCCACCTACACCGACCGTAAAGGCATTAGCCATCAGATAACTGTATTGTCGACACCTATGGGCAAAAGCAAGTCTTCCGCTCCTGCGCAGACAAGCAAACCTCAGGCCAAACCTAAAACCAAGGCCAAGGCAGCGAAAGTTGAAACTCAAAATAATGATTCCAAACCTGCAGAAACATCTCAGGAGGAAGAACCTCAGACCACCGGACTGTGGAAAGATACAATGTGAAAACAATGAACGAGTGCCCTAAATGCCAAAAAGAGAATCGCGACCAAGCTATATATTGTCGCTTTTGCGGTTCTAAAATGCCCGAGACTGTCACCGGACAGAAAACAGGCCGACACAACAGGTCTCACAAAGACTGTCTCGATGACTTGATTGGTCTTGAAGCTCAGAAAACTCAAATCAGAGAACTTGCCGAGACCGTCATGGCCATTGCCGCCCAACGCGGCAATGCAATGCTCAACAGACTGAACGCAAACATACTGATTACGGGGCCTTCGGGCAGCGGCAAAACACGCTTGCTCTTCTCGGCCACCGACTATCTTATTGAAAAAGGTCTTTTCAAAGATGACGAACAAGATGTTTTCACGGCCCTGAGCATCGACAATCTCGACTTGAGCGAAAATCCTCTCAAAGCTATCACACTCGACGATGCTCACAAACTGTTACCCGTCGACCGCAGCAGCGACCTTTCGGGCACCGTTTTGGAATATATTTTTGAAAACTCGCGCTTGCGCCAACTTGCCGGCAACGACAGGCTTGTGCTCATCATCAGCGGCTCGCACGAACTGCAGGACTATGTCGATGCACGTCCCGAACTGAAAAGCCTCTTCGGTCTGAACATACGGCTGCCCGAATATACGCCCACCGAAGTGGCTGCAATATGCGAGTTCATTCTGCACGACACTTACAAGCTGAGGCTCAACGACAAAGCACGACAGAAACTCGCCCGAGTGTTCAACTACGAACGACGCAACTCCGAGTGCTTCGGCAATGCCCACCTTGCCGCATCGAAGGCAAACGAATTGATGATGATGGCAACACGTCGCTGCAAGGGTTCGACACCGTCAGAAATCGTGGCCGACGATGTTACCGGCCGTGAATATGTTCCCAAAACGCTTGAAGAAGTAATGCTCGAATTCGACAAATATGTCGGTGTGGACGAAATCAAAAATACAATGACCGGCATTGTCAATTCCATACGCTCCTTCCAGAAGTTGCACCCCGACAAAACCTACGAGCTGAAAGACCACTATCTTTTCCTCGGCAATCCCGGCACAGGCAAAACAACCATGGCTCGTGTTTTTGCCGACGCACTCAGTGCCATGGGCATACTCCCCTCGGGACAGCTCGTCGAAGTGGCTCCCAAGGACCTCAAAGGCCAATATATGGGGCACACAGGGCCAAAAGTCGATGCCGTCTTCGACCGTGCTATGGGAGGCGTGCTCTTCATCGACGAGGCCTACGATATGTGGGGCGGAGAGAACGACACTTTTGGTAATGAGGCTGTTACGGCACTGATTAAAAACGTCGAAGACCGCCGTGGCAAATTGGTGGTGATTCTCGCCGGCTATCCTCGCGAGATGGGCATTTTTGCCACCGCCAACCCCGGCATTCCTTCGCGCTTCAACACCACGGTGAACTTCCGCGACTACAAAGGCGAAGAGCTCACCGAAATTGCACGACGTATGATAGCCGCACAAGGATACACCCTCGACGAAAAAGCCGACAAAGCCATCGGAAAATTTTTCGAAAAAATGTATGTGTCGCGCAAAAAAGATTTTGCCAACGCTCGCGAAGTGCGCAATGCCGTGGACAAAGCTATCAAGGCTCAGAACACACGCATACAGGCCGCCATGGAACAACCCGGCTTTGATGCAAGCTCCGAATTTGTAATTACCATGGCCGATTTCACCGGCGAAAACGAGAATCCGCCCATGTCTGTCGACGAGGTCATAGCCACTCTCGACGACCTTATAGGCATGGACCACATAAAGCAAGAAATCCGCAAGCTTGCCAACGTGGCCATGGTCAACCGCATGCGCATGGAACGCGGCATCGGCGCCGCAGCCTTGCAGCCTGTCAACATCATCCTCACAGGCAATCCGGGCACAGGTAAAACTACCATTGCAAAACGTCTGGGACAAGTGCTTCATGCGGCAGGCGTGCTTCCCACCGACAAAGTTGTGGAACGCGAAGCCAAAACAATCCTATCGAGCTATGTCAACGCTTCGGGCCAGAACATGGACAAAGCTGTTGACGAAGCCATGGGTGGCGTGCTCTTCATCGATGAGGCATACAATCTCCTGCCTCAGCCCGGAAGCATGAACAACACCGGCAACGAGGCCCTCGATGCGTTAATGACACGAATGGAAAATGACAAAGGCAAATTCGTGGTTGTAATAGCCGGCTACAAAGACCGCATGGAAGAGCTTATCCGACGCGGCAACCCCGGCCTGATGAGCCGTTTCAACAAAAATTTACACATCGACGACTACGATGCCGACGCTCTGACACAGATTTTCAAAATCAATGCTCAGAAACGAAAGTTCACACTCACTCCCGAAGCCGAAGCCGCCCTTGAATGGCGGATGAACGAAATGGTAATAAACAAAGGTATTCATTTCGGAAACGCCCGCGAAGCTGTGAACCTGCTCAACGAAGTAATTGAAATGCAAGGCAATCGAATTGCTGCCGACACAAGTATTATAAAGTCAAATCCAGAGGCCCTCACCATCATTGAGGCTGCCGATATACCACAACTATGAAAGAATTAGAATGTCCGGCTTGCGGCGAAATGATTCCCGACGACAGCAAATACTGCGATATGTGCGGTGCCGAGTTGTTGGAATGTATCAATTGCGGTGCTCTCGGCACTGATAATTTCTGTCCCGGATGTGGCAAACCTATGGTGGCCCGCAAAACTACAAACAAGCCTGCAGAAAATCCCCAGACACCCACAAAGCCCAAAGGGATAAAAGAACCGGGGGGTGAGACAACCATAGGAGGCCGACGCAAAACGTTGGTTCTTAAAGCCCGATCAGGGGGCTTTGTGCTTAAACCTGAAGATGGAGCGGTGATAGGCCGTCAAACAAGCACGCCCTACAGCACACTGCTTGCCGACTGCGATTTGATTTCGCGACAGCATGGAAAATTTATGAAACGCGGTCGCGAATGGTACATCATTGATCTGGGCAGCACAAACGGTACTCTTGTCAACGATGTGGAATTAGACCCCGATACACCAGCAAAAATTGCCACCGGCGACGTGGTTGATCTTGGCACCTACATCTTTGATGTTGTCGAGCAATGAGTTTTGTCCTTATATATCAAGCAATCAGCGATGTTGGCTGTCTGAGACAGAACAACGAAGACATGGCTTTCGCCGCCGGCAGGCTGGTGCGCGACAGCATGGAATGTGGCGAAGTATCGTCCAAAGATGCCTACACGGCTTTTGCCGTAGCCGACGGCATGGGCGGCTACGAGGGCGGCGAAGTGGCTTCCGAAATCGTCTGCCGCTCATTCAGGCTCTTTGTCAAAAATCATGAGGGCGAACTTGGCATACCGCAACTGAAAAAATGGGCTGTCGAGGCCAACAACCTTGTTCTCGAAACGGCCAGTCTGCGCCAAGAACTTGCCGAGATGGGTTCTACCTTTGTTGCTCTGCTCTTCGATGGAGCCAAACTGTGGATGGTCAATATTGGCGACAGCCGTTGCTACCGTGTGCGAAACGGCGTGCTCAAACAATTGTCGACCGACCACTCCGAACGCGAGCGCACTGGCAATGCCGATGTGCCCTCTAACTTGATATACAATTTCATGGGCAACGCTCCCGACCTTTTTTTCTCGGATGTAACTGAACTTACACCCATCCCTGGCGACACCTATCTGCTGTGCTCCGACGGTTTGAGCGACTTGGTTGAAGCCGATGAAATCGAAGCTCTTGCTTCCGAACCATCAAAATTGACAGACATGGCGAAACAAGCCGGTGGGCGCGACAACATTACCGTTATTTCCATTGAATATGAAAAAGCAAATTCAGAACATTGCGCAACAATCAGACTTGTCGATTGACGAACGTATCAGTCTGATTCTGCAGCTGAGAGAACAGTTCAATAGCGAAGATGACAATCAGCGGCAACAAAATGACACTGTCATTTTCACAGCTCTTATCGAGATGGTAGATGCCGAAAATCAACCTCATGTCTACGACCTCGAAATGCTCCAGCTATATGCACTTCTTGCCGAAACATTCGTGGAACTCGGCGACTATCGCAGTCTCGAAACGGTAGCCCATGGTGTACTCGATTTGATTCGATATGAGGTGACACCGTGGGAAGCGATGGCAGAAACTATGCCCCGTATCCTTGATGCCGTGGGCGAGTCTGTCTATAATCATGCGCTATACGAGCTTCACCTTCATTTTATCCGCACTGCCTGCCGAGTCGAAGCTCTTGACGACAAGCTGGCAGGAAGAGTGCGAAAAATGCTAAAGCTCAAAATTTTGCTCGAAGATGACGGATGGCTCGACCGCCTAATCGACAAAGACTTGGAGAAAACAATATCTTCTATCCTGCCTCCCGGCGAGCTGCTGCGCATCATTTTACGGCCACAGATAGGCCATCTCAAAAAAGACCCCATAGAATACTCGTGGAAATGGGAAAAAATATATTATGATGTGGAAGAATACCTCGAAGAACGCTTTGCCAACGCTCCGCGAGCTATGGGTTTCTGCTTCCATTATTGGGCCGCTAAAAAAGAATACCTCAACGATGAATACGGCATTGAATGGCACTCCCCGTCGCAAATGAACCCCGGCGTAATGTTCGACTAAACATGAATCTATCCGACAAGTTCCACACAACTCTCGCCAAAGGCGAAGACGACCCCGCAATTCAGAAAGAAGCGGCTGAGATAGTGCTCAATGCTCCCGACAGTGCCGAACGCAACGGTCTTCTGGCATTGATGCATCACGAAGGTATTGGTGTCGACGAAAACCTTGACAAATCTTTTGACTATGCCGCAAAAGCTGCCGAGGAAGGCGACGGCCTGGGCTATTTCCTCCTCGGGTATATGTGCGACAATGCCGAAACTCCCGACCAAGCAGAAGGAGGACCTCGGCAGAAATATGACCACTACGATGCCGAAAGGTTCTACGAACTATGCTCAAAAGTTGAAAGCCGCTGGCGCGAAGAAGCTGTGATATGGCTCGCAGAGTACTACATGGATTCGGCCAAAGGCGGCGATCATGAAATTGGCGTTGAATACTTCGAATCCATAGCCGACCACAATGCCTATGCCGCCGGAGCTCTCAGCGACTACTACTGGGACCTCGTAATGCCCGAATTTACGGACGACAAGGAGTGGACGTCGAAGCTTTTTAAATGGACAGCCGCAGCTGTGCGTCTCGACCCCGAGGAATATTCATTCCGCATGGGATGGCTCTATGCCGACGGTCTGGGGTGTGAACAAGACTATAACATGGCCATCGAGCAATTTGGCACGGCCTATGAATATGGCGATTGGCGAGGTGCCAAAGGCATTGCCGACATTTTGGCCGAACTCCAACAACTCGATCATGACCACAACAGCCGAAAAGAATGTGACAAAGAAATCGAGCTATGGAATGAGCGTGCTTCGAAGCTCCGCGAACAAGAACTCTCGCAGCTGGAAGACGAAACCGACCTCAACGACGAGGACTGACCGCGAGGACTGACCCGCGCGCAAGAAAAAGAAAAATAGCAGTTTTTTTTGAAATGCCTTTCGCGTTTTTTGCTTAACTTTGCATTTGATATTAACAAACACGATGAGGCCTCTATTCATAATCACTGCACGCGGAGGAAGCAAAGGTATTCCGCGCAAAAACATCAAGTTGCTCGGTGGCAAACCATTGATTGCCTATACCGTGGAAGCTGCTCTTCAGGCGCAGGCCAAATTGGGCGGTTGCATTATTATGAGCACTGACGATGTCGAGATTGCCGACACTGCACGCTCATGCGGCCTGTCTGTAGAATATATGCGTCCGGCAGAACTCGGCGGTGACAACGTGGGCAGCCGCGAGGTTTTGCTTCATGCCATGACATGGGCCGAAGATTCAGGCATTTCCTTCGACTGCGTCATTCTTCTGCAGCCCACCTCGCCATTGCGAACTGCCGACGACATTGCCGGAACTGCAAAAGTCTATACCGACAACGCTTGTCCCGACATGGCAGTGAGTGTATGCCCTGCCACGGCAAATCCATATTGGGACATTTTTGAAACTGACAAAACCGGACGGCTCTTCATAAGCAAAGGCGACGGACACTACACTCGCCGACAGGATCTTCCGCCGGTGTGGCAGTTCAACGGGGCAGTGTATGTTATAAACCCGGCATCGCTGAAAAAACACGACATGGGGGCGTTCAAAAACGTTATTCCCTACATCATGCCGCGCTCCAGAAGTATAGACCTCGACACACCCGACGACTGGGAGCGTGCCGAACAAATTTTTGCCCGTCTATGATTGCCGACCATAAATTTATAGCCCGGCACACCATTGCAGAGGATGCACCCCTGCTCGAGGCACTGAGGCAACTCAACAGCCTGCCGGGGGGCAAGATGACTCTCTTTGTCACTGCTGACAACGGAAATATGTGCGGCACTCTCACCGATGGCGACATACGCCGCGCACTTATCGGCGGGGCTTCTACTTCGACACCTGCCGGTGCTGTATGCCTCCGACATTTCCGCAGCGTAGACAAGGACAATATCGACCCTGACACGCTGCGAAAATACCGCGACGAAGGCATTATGCTCGTGCCAGTGCTCGACAGGGACAACACAATTGCCGACATCATCGATCTTACTCGTTTCAAAACCATCCTCCCACTCCACGCCGTGCTCATGGCCGGCGGCAAAGGCGAGCGACTGCGACCGGCAACCCTCAGCACCCCGAAACCTCTCCTCAAAATCGAAGGCAAAGCCATTATCGACTATAACGTGGAAGCCCTTGCGTCTTGTGGAATAGACAACATCTGCGTGATGACACGCTATCTTTCGGAGCAAATCGAAGAGCATTTTTCCAAGCCTGTGGCCGGAGTGAATGTCAAGTGCGTGCGCGAAGATGCGCCCCTCGGCACAATTGGAGCTGTATCGATGCTCGATATCGAACCTATTGGCAACACACTGGTGATGAACTCCGACCTGCTCACCACCATTTCATTCGAAGAAATGTTCCTGACACATCTGCAACGGTCGGCCGATGTGACAATTGCCGTTGTGCCCTACCAAGTCTCTGTGCCTTATGCCATTCTGACACTCGACAACGCCGATTCCAACAAAGTTACAGCCATTGAGGAGAAACCATCGTACTCCTACTATGCCAATGCCGGAATCTATATTTTTTCAAACGCTTTGCTGCGGATGCTCGACGGAGAACGATGCGATGCTACAGATTTGGTTTCAAAAGCCATAGACATGGGCAAGAAAGTGACATACTACCCTATCAAAGGCACGTGGATTGATGTGGGAACTCCGCTCGATTTCCGTCAAGCCGGCGAATTGATGCGCCATCACAACTCCATGGCACACAGCGACCCGAACACTTGACAGCAAACGTGCGTTTTAATCTTATATCCAAGCAAATCATGGCAGAATCCAATTTTATAGACTATGTGAAAATTCTTTGTCGTTCGGGCAAAGGAGGTGCAGGCTCGCGCCATTTCTACAGAGCCAAATACGTGCCTAAAGGAGGTCCTGATGGCGGCGACGGAGGCCGTGGAGGACACATAATTCTTCGGGGCAACCGCAATATGTGGACACTGCTGCCACTCAAATACCGCCGACACATCTTTGCCGGCAACGGCCAAAGCGGAAGCGGTGGTCGAAGCTTTGGCAAGGACGGAGACGATGTGATTGTGGATGTGCCATGCGGCACGGTGGTCTTTGATGCCGAAACGGGGCAATATCTCTGTGAAGTTACCGACGACGGCCAGGAGGTAAAACTCCTCAAAGGAGGCCGCGGCGGCCTTGGCAACTGGCACTTCAAGAGTGCCACAAACCGCACGCCGCGTTATGCCCAGCCGGGTGAACCTGCCGTGGAGCGCAGCGTGGTACTCGAACTGAAAATGCTTGCCGATGTTGGCTTGGTTGGCTTCCCTAATGCCGGAAAATCGACCTTGCTATCGGCACTTTCTGCTGCAGAGCCCAAGATTGCCGACTATCCTTTCACAACCATGGAGCCTCAGTTAGGAATTGTTTCATATCGCGACAACCGCTCCTTTGTCATGGCCGACATTCCAGGGATTATTGAAGGTGCCAGCGAAGGCAAAGGCCTGGGTCTGCGCTTTCTGCGACATATCGAGCGTAATGCCGTGTTGCTGTTCATGGTGCCTGCCGATGCCAACGACATCGAAAAAGAATATGAAATTCTGCTCGACGAACTGCGAAAATTCAATCCCGAGCTTGTTGACAAACAACGCGTCTTAGCCGTATCTAAATCGGACATGCTCGATGACGAACTGCGAGAAGAAATTGCCAAAACGCTGCCCGAAGGTGTGCCCTCGGTATTCATCTCGGCAGTGACAGGCCAGGGTATTACCGAGCTCAAGGACATGCTCTGGCGCGCAATCACCGACGAGAACAACCGAATTGTCGGCCCCATAATCCACCGACCGCTCGACAACCAGCACCGTGTGCGCGAAGAGGACGAATTCATATTCGAATACGAACCAACGCCGGAAGAAGAAGACCAGGAAGCCGAAGACCTGCGAAACATCAATCCCGGCGAATGGGGAGAAGATATCGACTGGGACGATGCCGAGCAAATCATCGACGAAGATGTGGAACACAACGACCGTGCCGATGACGACGAGGCTTTCCTTTTCGAAGCCATAAACGACGACAAATGACACTCGATGAACTATATCGACAGTGCCGTTCGCATTTGCGCCACATCCTGGGCTCCGAAAGCGAAGGCAACAGTGCCGCACGCATTATTTTCGAAGATGTTGCCGGCTATTCGCCCAAATTCATTTTTATGAACGGAGACCGCGAAATGCTGCCGGAAACATGCCAAAGGATAAACAAGGTGATTGACAAGGTCGCTTCCGGAGAACCGGTGCAGTATGCCGTGGGAAAAGCCCAATTCATGGGCAACGACTTCCTTGTCGATTCATCGGTGCTCATACCGCGCCCCGAAACAGCAGCACTGGTCGACATGGCTGTCAAAGATTTCGAAGCTAAGACCGACCTTTGTGTGCTCGACATAGGTACAGGCTCGGGCTGCATTGCAATATCGCTGGCCCGCGCATTGCCCTTCTCCAACGTAAGGGCCATAGACATAAGCCCTCAAGCATTAGCCGTGGCTAAAGAAAACGCCAAAGGCCTGAAAGCGGACGTCGTTTTTGAGCCAGCCGACATTCTGACGGCCAAAGCTCCGCAAGCTGCCTACGACATTATTATCAGTAATCCGCCCTACGTGCTCCAATGCGAAAGCACGCAGATGGACAGCCGCGTCCTCGACTACGAACCCCGGAGCGCACTCTTTGTGCCGGACAACGACCCTCTGCTTTTCTACAAAGCCATTGCCCGGTATGCATCCCGGGCACTTCGGCACAAAGGACGCATTTATTTAGAAATCAATTCCAAATTTCCCAAAGAAGTCTGCCAATTGCTTGAAAACGAAGGCATGACCAACGCAACAGCCTTGCGCGACTATCTTGGCCGCTACCGCTATGTCACCGCTTGTCAACCGTAAACCACTAAGTGCCGAGGCCGCTCTCGAACGTCTCGAAACTATGTGTGCAGCTGCCGAAATAAGCACCGGCGAAGCCAGGCAGAAGCTCTTCCGTTGGGGAGTCTCGCCCTCAGAAGTCGACAATATTATCGCATCGCTGGTAGAGAGACGCTTCGTGGACGACAGCCGCTTTGCAGGCGCCTTTGCCCGCGACAAAGCTCAGTTTGCCAATTGGGGTAAAATCAAAATTGCCATGCAGCTGCGACAGAAAGGCATAACTGCCGACCTGATAGAGCAAGCTCTCGAAAGCATCGACACCGACAAGTATCAAGACAAACTCAGGCACCTTATATGCAGCGAGATAAACCGTTCGCCAGAACAATATGCCGACTTTGCCGGGTGTCAGAAACTGGCTCGCCGTTTCATAGCTCGAGGCTTCGAACCGGCACTTGTCATAGCTGCTATCAAACAACACCGGCAAAAGCGCCCTTTATGACTGAATTTCTAAACACAACAATAAACAAACAGGCACATAAAGTTTTACAACTTTAAATTCTTTCTGCAGTGCAATGAAGACAGATATTTTTACTAAAACTCGCGACTTTTTCATAAATTATTTCTCTTTGTCGGGTCAGCTTGTGAGCCAACAAGAAGCCGAAGCAAACATACGCGAAGGAGTATCGTTTCGCGGCACAAACGCATTGGTTCTTATCATGGCCATACTCATTGCTTCGCTTGGCCTCAACACCAATTCGACGGCAGTAATCATCGGAGCCATGTTGATTTCTCCACTCATGGGGCCTATCATTGGCCTTGGTCTGGGTGTAGGCATACACGATTTCTCTTTGATAAAACGCTGCATGCGCAACCTCATTATGGCTGCGGGAATTTCCGTGCTTGCTTCCACGTTTTTCTTCCTTATTTCTCCTGTAAACGAACAACATAGCGAACTGCTCGCTCGCACGTCGCCGACAATATACGATGTTTTGATCGGATTCGTAGGAGGTGCGGCAGGTATTATCGCCCTGGGCAGCACAAACAAGGGCAATGTCATTCCGGGCGTGGCTATCGCCACTGCCCTCATGCCTCCTCTGTGCACTGCCGGCTATGGATTGGCCACATGGCAGCTCAATTATTTTCTCGGAGCTTCATATCTGTTTATTATCAACTCCATCTATATTGCCTTTGCCACATTCATCGGTGTGAAACTGATGAAATACAAGGGAACGACTTCGGCCGACCCTGTGCGCCAACAAAAGGTGATGAAAACTGTCTATACACTGGCTGTTCTCACCATGCTGCCCAGCATCTATCTTACCTACAACATGCTGCGCGAAAACAAATTCAACATGCGTGTGCAAAATTTTGTACAGAACGAGTGCCGTTTCCCGGACACCCAGGTGCTTACAAGTAAAGCAAGTATGGCTCATGGCAACAAAACGCTCAAACTTACGCTCATTGGGCGCCATCTGCCGAGCGACTCCCTCTGTCTTGCGCTTTCATCGCGCCTGCAGTACTATGGGCTGAAAGGCACCCACATCGACATTTTCCAGGGCAGCGACATTGCCTACAATACGTCAGCAAAAAAAGACGATGCTATCTTCCAGCTTGCACAAAAAACCATCAGTCGGCAACAATTCCAAATCGATTCGCTCAAAGCCCTTGTCGATGATGCCCGGCGAAACTCCGCCATTGAAGCTCCTCGGATTGCAGATGAAGTGAAAGTGATATTCCCGCAGGTCGACCGCATTGGCATCAGCAAGGCCGTGTTCAGCAACCTCAAGAACGGCACGGCCGACACGGCTTCTGTTGTGATGGTCTATCAACGCAGTCGCATCAACCGTGCCGAAACCGAGAAACTTGCCAAATATGTCGAGGCTCGCTTAGGATTAAAAAAGGTGCAGATTGTGCCGCTCCCTGCCGATTGACCCAACGCTCAGTCGAAGCGGTAATCACCAAGTCGTTTCTGCAACTTCTTGCGAGCTTGGAATATTCGGCTTTTGATAGTGCCAACAGGCAGATTCAGCTCCTCGGCTATCTCGTTGTAGTGATAACCGGAAATGAGCATAGAGAAGGGGCGCCTCAAATCTTCGGGAAAGCTTCTTATCATAGCCGTAATTTCTTTGGCATTGATAGCTCCTTCGGGAGTGTCAAGCCCTGAATCCTGCGACATGTTGAGCTGGTAGAGGTCTTCGCTGCGGTCTATGACAACCACCGAGCGCGATTGCCTTCGGTATTTATTGATGAAAAGATTGCGCATGATGGTGAAAGCCCAACCCTTGAAATTAACATTCGATATGTATTTGTCCTCACTGTCGAGTACTTTTAAAACCGTATCCTGCAGAAGGTCGTTGGCATCTTCGCGATTCGATGTCAGGGCATAAGCAAAATTGAGAAGATTGCTCTGTATCGACAATAACTTAGTTTCAAAGGTGTTTGATCCCATAATAGATAGTTTAATAAGTGAATAATCATAGATTTATAAATATAACAATCCGGCGAGGCTTTAGGTCGGGAGTTTAAGTATTTTTCACTGATGTTAATCAATATTCCCGAACTTTTGGAGAGCATTGGTTGTTTTTAATGCATAACAAATTTGTCAATACAAAATGGAAACAAAAACAATCAAAGGAACTCAGACCGAACATAATCTTCTCGCTTCGTTTGCCGGTGAAAGCCAGGCCCGCAACCGTTATACACTCTTTGCCGACCGAGCCAAAGAAGAAGGCTACGAACAGATAGCTGCCATTTTTCTTGAAACTGCCGAACAAGAACTAACCCATGCACGCAGCTTCTTCTCATTCCTCGAAGGAGGAACGGTAGAAATCACTGCAGGCTACCCTGCCGGCGTTGTTGCCGACACGGCAAAAAACCTTGCCGAAGCAGCCGCCGGCGAACGCGAGGAATGGAGCAGCCTCTACGAAAGTTTCGCAAAAACAGCTCAAGACGAAGGTTTCCCGCAAATTGCAAACCACTTCCGTCTTGTCGCCAAAGCCGAGCAAACCCACGAAGCACGCTATCTGAAACTTCTCGAACGCATGGAAGCGGGCCAAGTCTTCGAAAGTTCCGAACCTACCGAATGGATGTGTCGCCGATGCGGCTTCACAATCACTGCCAAGACCGCTCCCAAGCGTTGCCCCGTGTGCGGCATGGACCAGGCATGGTTCGAGCGCAAAGCCTCTAACTATTGATTCCATCATTCAGCGAATCATCAAGCTGGATTAAGCAAAACAGAACAGAGACAGATTCCGGGCAATATACCGGAATCTGTCTTTTAACTTGCTAATACTCCGACTAATCGGATTAAACGATTATAAACCTGTCTCGGCACGCCACTAACCGGCCACAAGCCCTCCATCGGCAAGAAAATGGGCTCCTGTGCAAAAACTCGACGCATCCGAAGCAAGAAAATATACAACTTCAGATGCCTCTTGAGGAGTTCCCACTTTTCCTCGAGCAAACAAACTGTTTTCCTCCGCCCATAAATCGTCAACCGTACGCCCCGACGATGCTGATGCCCGGTCAAAAATCTTGTCCACCATAGGTGTGTGAATAGTGCCGGCGCATAATGCATTGACACGTATACCATACTCAGCCAAGTCAATCGACAAGCTTCGGGTAATCTGTCCCAAAGCACCCTTGGTAAGCCCATAGGCAAAACTATGGGCTTTGCCAACAAACCATTGATCGGAAACATTGATTACAATGCTTCCTCCGCCGGCACGGATTATATATGGCACCGTCTCCTGCAGCGTACGCACCGTGCCGTAGATATTAATGTCAATGATACGTTTGAGTTCATCATCGCTCACCGACAACAGAGTGTTGGACTGATGGATACCGGCATTGGCAAACACGCTGTCAATCGAACCAAAGCGCTCGGCAGCCTCGGAAAGAATGGCTGCAATATCGGTCCGCGAGCGTGTGTCTCCAACTCGGAACAATAAACGCTCCCCTGCTCCGAGCTCTTCAACAAGCTCGCGCCCCATCTCACAGTCAAGATCCATAAATGCCACATTCCAGCCTTCGGCTGCAAATTTACGCACACACGCAGCACCGATACCAGAAGCACCACCTGTAATAAAAACAGTTTTCATCGTATATTCATTTTTTTGAGTGCAAAACTACTAAAAATATATGGCTATACAACCACCGACATGTGCATCTTTGCAAATTAGAGACAAAATATACCCTATCTGGAAATATTGCGAAAAAAAACTTCGCAAAAAATTTGCCAATTAAGCAAAAATGACTAATTTTGCAATCGCAAATCCAAGGAGCGATGCTCGAGTGGTTGAAGAGGCACGCCTGGAAAGCGTGTAGTCGCCAA
>CAJUAR010000050.1 GCA_910584495.1 uncultured Muribaculaceae bacterium | reverse complement strand
GTTGGTCTGATAGACCAGCCATATCAATGTGCCTTTACTATAGGTGAGTAGTTACAAAATTCGATGTTCTGATGCTATTCATCGTTTATTGTTGGTGCGGTTTTTCAGCACTATCGACACTGCGAGCATCAATGCAAGCGCCCAGGGATAGTAGAGGTAGGGAAAGGGTGCGGAGGGCGCAATGCCGGCGAGCGATGTGGCAAGGAGGGTCTGTGCACCGTAGGGTATGAGACATTGCACAACGCACGAGGCCGAATCGAGGATGGACGCACTCTTGCTTGGGCGTATGTGGTAGCGTTGCGATATTTCGCGCGAAAGGTCGCCGACGGTGATTATGGCCACTGTGTTGTTGGCTGTGCATAGGTTGACAAGGCCAACCAATACTGCGAGAACGCCCTGAGCGCCGCGGGTGCCCGATATGCGCCAGGTGAGCACGCGGAGCATATAGTCGATGCCGCCGTTGGCCTTGATGATGCCCAGCATGCCTGCGGCCAGTAGTGTGATGATGATGAGATTGCCCATCGATTCTATGCCTCCGCCCATATACACGGCGAGTGTCACTGCATCTGTGCCGCCGAGCAGACCCATGGCGAATGTCGACAGAATACCCAGCGACAGCACAATGCACACATTAACGCCTATGGCGGCAAGAACTATGACCAACAGATAGGGGAATATGAGCCACGGCTGCGATGTGCCGGCTGTAAATGTCTGTGGAGTGCCCTGCTCCGAAAAAATGTAGAGAAGAAGTGTTGCCAGGGCCGCCGGAAGGGCTATGCGCAGATTGGCCTTGAATTTGTCGTTCATGGCACAGCCCTGAGTGCGTGTGGCCGCAATGGTGGTATCGGAGATGAACGACAGATTATCTCCGAAGAACGAGCCGCCGAGCACCACGGCAACGTAGAACGCCACATCGGCCACCGACGATGCCGCCATTTCGGTGGCAAGAGGCGTGAGGGCAACGACAGTGCCTACCGACGTGCCTATGGACAGAGAGATGAAACATGCTCCGAAAAATAGGATGGGTACAACAAGGTTTGGCGGGAAATAGCGCAAAGCAAGGTCGACGGTGGCCTGCACTGCTCCCAATTCGCGGGCGAGATTGGCAAAGGCTCCTGCAAGGACAAAAATCCATATCATATAGAGGATGTTGCTGTGCCCTGCAGCACGCGAGAACACCTCGATGCGTTCGCTCAGCTTGTGGCCGCGAAAGATGATGATGCTCCACACCGAGGCTGCGACAAGGGCCACCGATATGGGCATGCGGTAGAAGTCGCCGATTACTGCCGACACCACCACGTAGAACAGCAGAAAAACCACCATGGGCGACAGACGTAACAGTCCGCCGCCCAATCCTGTTGTGCCCTTGTTCATCAATCAGTGATTTCGGTGATGGTAAAAGGATGCTTGATGGCAGCCTCGGCGGCTTCCTGCGCCAGACGGCGCTGAGGGGCATTAAGGCGTTTGGGCAAATAGGAATTGCCCTCTACTTCGTGGTCGAACAGCACGCCATACCATGTGCATGATGCCGTGTAGCGTCCGACAGTGAGGCTCAGATGGTAGCCGTCGCGAGTAAGGTCGTCGCCGAGGGCCGATGTCCTCGCATCCTGGATTGCCGTGCCGCAGGGGATGATTCCCTTCAGTTCGGGATTGTCGGCCATGGCCCGGCGTGCGGCATCGACAATGGCGCGGTACATCTTCATCTGGCTGCGGCCGTAGTTTTTGAAGCCATCGTGTTTGGAATCCGGAGAATAGGCCCATGTCATGTGCCACAGAAACACCGGTTTGCTGCCCACAGCCTTGCGAACCATGGAGATAAGCTCAGGCAGTTTGGAGAAGGTGTCGTATTGGCCTGAAAAATGACTCGCCTGCTGGAAAGTGACATAATCCCATTCCTCGTCGGCAAGGGCTCGCTTTATTGTGCACTTTGCTATGGTGTCGCAACGACCGTCAATTGCAATTTTGCGGTAGCTATAGTCGGCTTTGTCGTTTTTCATGTTGTCGTAATGACGGTCTATTGAACAACCTCCAATATAAAGATTGCCGATTAAAATCTCGTCGCCGCCGGCTTCTACTATATTATGTAATTCCTGCTCGAGAGCATCAACAGAGAAACTGTTGCCTATGGCAAGCACTTTGACAAGACGTGCCGATAAATTGCAGGTTGCAAGAACTAAGGCAAGAAAAAAAATAATGAACTTTTTCATTGTGAATTATATTGGTTTTTCTCTGCAAATTTAGCCACAAATCACCAAACAGCCAAATATATATTTCATATTTTCCGAATCGCCGGATTACTTTGGAAGGATCTCTTTGTCGACAGCGTGCCTGCTGCTGTTTGACTTGTGACAATGATATACGGTTCAGTGGCTGCGCAGATGGTATGCTTGCTTTTTCAATGTTTTGCGCGGTGGCAGACAATAAAACACTCTTTTTTCTGTTATAGATATATCCCTCAGTGTCTTAAAGCCACGGTGGGAGCTACCAGACAATGAAAAAGACAAAGCAGATATTCATAGCATTTCTTGCAACGGCCTTCCTCCCGGTGGCCGCCTTTGCCGAAAGCAGCGGCAAAAACGAATTCAACCCCATCGAAACGGGTGTAACATCGCTGAGCATTGCTCCCGATGCCCGCGGAGCCTCGATGGGCGACATTGGTGCCGCCACCGACCCCGATGCCTATTCGCAATTCTGGAATCCTTCGAAATATGCATTCGCCTACAGCCAGGCAGCGGTTTCGCTGAGCTACACGCCATGGCTGCGCAAACTTGTGAACGACATATTCCTTGCCGATGTGTCGGGCTACTACAAGATTGGCAGCAACGATAACCAGGCCATCAGTGCTTCGTTGCGTTATTTCTCGCTGGGCGAGGTGAACACTTCCGAAGGCGACGGCATTGTGGGACAGTCGCTCAACCCCTATGAAATGTCGTTCGACATTGGATACTCGCGCAAACTGTCCGAAAAGTTCTCTATGGGCGTGGTGTTCCGCTACATCTATTCGGCTCTTGGGTTTTCCGAATCGTATGCCGGCGACCAAAACACCGGTGCTTCGGCATTCTCGGCCGATATTTCGGGCTACTATACCACCTACCCCATCATCGGCCGCAACGAATGTCAATGGTCGTGGGGCTGGAATATTTCGAATATAGGTACTAAAGTGAGCTACGATGGCGGCGAGAATCCGGCCTTCCTGCCCACGAATCTTAAGATTGGAACATCGTTCATGTTCCCTCTTGCCGACTACCATACACTGGCTCTCAACCTCGACCTTAACAAACTCCTTGTGCTCACCAAGCCGCGCCGTATCGACTTTGAAGAAGGTATCGAAGGCGAGGAGGAATATATCAGCAAGCTCGAAGACTGGAAGAATATGTCGTCGATCACTGGCATATTCAAGTCGTTCAGCGACGCCCCCGGAGGCTTCAAAGAGGAGCTGCGCGAAATCACATGGTCGCTCGGTGCCGAATATGCCTATAACAACCAGTTCTTCCTCCGTGCCGGATACTACTACGAAAGCGAGTTCAAGGGTAACCGCCAGTATTTCGGCCTCGGTGCAGGTTTCTCGCTCAACGTGCTTCGCCTCGATGCTTCGTATATGATGGCCACAGCACAGACTTCTCCTCTGGACCAGACACTGCGCTTCTCGTTGACATTCGACATGGACGGACTTCGCGACATCTTTGGAGGACGTAGATAATGAACGAGTTACCTAATATCCGTATAGGGTCGGGCTATGATGTCCACCGTCTTGTCGAAGGACGCGACTGCATTATCTGTGGAGTGAAAATCGACCATCCTGCCGGGCTCCTCGGCCATAGTGATGCCGATGTGGCTCTTCATGCCCTGAGCGATGCACTGCTGGGAGCGGCGGCTCTCGGCGATATTGGCAAGCATTTTCCCGATTCCGACGAGCGCTGGAGAGGGGTGGATTCGCGCATTCTTCTGCGCCGCGTAGTGGAGATTTTGGCTGAGAACGGATTCCGTCCAGGCAATGTGGATATTACCATCATTGCTCAAGCCCCAAAAATGCGGCCTCACATCGATGCCATGAGGGCAAATGTTGCCGCCGACCTGGGTCTGCCCGTCGACCGAGTAAGTGTCAAAGCCACCACCACCGAACGCCTCGGCTTCACCGGCCGTGCCGAAGGCATCGCTGCAGAAGCTTCTGCTCTGATTTTTGGATGCTGACAAAAGTCAGAACTTCCGGGACCGGAGAATAAGCATATATCTGTACATTATGTTGAGAAAAATTCGACTGACTTTTGCCATCTTCTTCTTTGTGGCAATCACAGCACTTTTCCTTGATTTTACCGGCTCCGTGCATGCATGGCTTGGATGGACAGCAAAAGTGCAGTTTCTGCCGGCTTTGCTGGCCATGAATCTGGCCGTGGTGGCCGTTTTGCTTCTGCTCACTCTTTTTGCCGGACGTGTCTACTGCTCGGTGATTTGTCCCTTGGGTGTTTTTCAGGACATTGTGGCGTGGCTCAACTCTTGCAGGAGCAAAAAGAAATTCTACCGCTTTTCCTATTCGTCTGAAGTGAGATGGCTCCGCTATGGTGTGTTTGCTCTTTTTGTCCTTGCCCTAATTGCCGGTGTAGGCTCGTTTGTGGCCCTGCTTGCCCCATATAGTTCATATGGCAGAATAGTGGCCAACCTCTTTGCGCCACTCTACCGCTGGGGCAATAATGTTATGGCATATTTCGCCGAGAGAGCCGACAGCTATGCTTTCTATAGCATCGACGTGTGGCTCAAGAGTTTGCCCACCTTTATCATTGCCATTGTCTCCTTTGTGGCCCTCGTTGCGCTGGCATGGCGCAATGGCCGCACATATTGCAACACCATTTGCCCCGTGGGTACCGTGCTGGGTTTCTTGTCGCGTTTTTCTTTATTTGCACCTACTATCGACACCTCCAAGTGTGTGAACTGCGGCCTCTGCGCCCGTCACTGCAAGGCTTCGTGCATCAATCCTGAAGAGCACAAAATAGACTACAGCCGCTGTGTGGCATGCATGGATTGTATCGACACCTGCACCCACCACGCCCTGAAGTTCCGCCTCAGACGGAACAAGGATAAACAGAATGCCCCGGCAAGCGATAGCTCCCGCCGCAGTTTCCTCTCCATTTCTGCCCTCTTTGCGGCATCGGCTGCTGTAAATGCTCAGAAAAAGAAAGTCGATGGCGGTCTGGCTGTTATCGAGAATAAGAAAATTCCTCAGCGTGTCACACCCATCGTTCCTGCCGGGGCCGTCAGTGCACGGCATTTTGCTCGGCATTGCACGGCTTGCCAGCTGTGCGTGTCGGTGTGTCCCAACGATGTGCTTCGACCCTCAACCGACCTTCAGAAACTTATGCAGCCGGAAATGTCGTACGAGCGCGGCTATTGCCGACCGGAGTGTAAACGCTGCTCCGAGGTATGCCCTGCAGGTGCAATCCATCCTATAACGATAGAAGAAAAATCATCTATACGCATTGGACATGCTGTGTGGGTGAAGAAAAACTGTATCCCTGTTGTCGACGGCGTGGAATGTGGCAACTGTGCCCGACATTGTCCATCAGGAGCCATCCTCATGGTGCCCTCCGATGCCAACAAGCCCAACTCTTTGAAAATTCCCGTTGTCAACACCGCACGCTGCATAGGTTGCGGTGCTTGTGAGAATCTCTGTCCCGCACGTCCATTCAGCGCCATCTATGTTGAAGGAAATTCTGTACACGGCGAGATGTAATCCATTATAAAGCAGCACTATGAGCAATCAGCATACTAACAAGAAAACTATCTCTCGCAGAGATTTTCTCAAAACCATAGGTGTTGCCGGTTTTGCAGCATCGGGACTTGCTTCCTGCGTCGGTGGCAAAAACGAAAATACCACAATTGGCGAGGCCTCGGGGCCTAACGATAATATGACTTATCGCCAAAGTCAGGCTACGGCCGACAAAGTGTCGCTGCTTGGTTTCGGAATGATGCGTCTGCCGTCGGTCGATGGAAAAAGTGCTCGAGATGGTAACGGAGAGATAGACCAGGAAATGGTAAACGAGCTGGTCGACTATGCATTGGCTCACGGAGTGAACTACTTCGACACCTCACCGGCCTATTGTCGCGGCATGTCGGAACACGCAAGCGGCATTGCCCTGAGCCGACACTCTCGCGACAAATATTTCATAGCCACAAAACTTTCCAACTTTGCTCCTGCTACATGGACGCGTGAAGCTTCGATCGAAATGTACCATAACTCGTTGAAGGAGCTTCAGACAGGCCACATCGACTATATGCTGCTACATGCTGTGGGTATTGGAAGCGGTATGGAGGAGTATGAAAATCGCTACATCAAAAACGGCGTGCTCGACTTCCTGCTCGAAGAACGAAAGGCCGGACGTATACGAAATCTCGGGTTCTCCTACCACGGCGATGTCGAGGTGTTCGACTATCTGCTTTCGCGCCATGACGAATATAAATGGGACTTTGTTCAAATCCAGCTCAACTATCTCGACTGGAAATATGCCAAAAAAACAAACCCTCGCAATACAGATGCCGAATACCTTTACAACGAACTTAATAAACGAGGGATACCGGTTGTAGTAATGGAACCCCTGCTTGGCGGTCGTCTTGCCGATGTGCCCACGCCGGTGGTGGCACGCCTCAAACAGCGGGAACCTGAATTGAGCGTGGCCTCGTGGGCTTTTCGTTTTGCCGGCTCTCTGCCGGGTGTTCTCACCGTGCTCAGCGGAATGACGTGCATGGAGCATCTGAAAGACAATATAAGCTCTTATTCGCCACTACAGCCGCTTACAGACCAAGAATTTACATTGCTTCAGGACATGGCGACAATCATGGTGCAGTTCCCTTCAATTCCTTGCACCAATTGCAAATATTGCATGCCCTGCCCTTACGGCCTTGATATACCGTCCATTTTCAGGCACTATAACAAATGCCTCAACGAGGGCAATGTGCCATTGTCGGCGCAGGACGAGAGCTATAGCCGCGCACGCCGGGCCTTCCTTGTGGGCTACGACCGCAGTGTGCCCAAGCTTCGCCAGGCGAGTCATTGCATAGGCTGCAACCGGTGCAGTCCCCACTGCCCGCAGCGTATCGACATCCCCGGCGAGCTGCATCGCATCGATGCCTATGTGGAACGCCTCAAAATAACCGAAGCATAACCCTGTTCGAAAGATATATAATGCACCTATAGGAGCTTTTTCTTTTTTCAAGCATAAAGATGCGGCAGGAACCTTTTCCATTGTTTACGAAAGCCACATATAGGCACATGATTTTCGTCACATCCATAAATTCCGACGGATTCTCTATCTGTGTCGCAATGCCCGGCAGATAGCGGAAAAAGTAATCGTATTGCTCCATCTCTTCCACCGGCCTTGTTATTTCCTTTATCATATTGCTTGCAAGCTCGCGACTTTCTTAACCGTAGTTGCCTTTTTTTTTCATGTCAAAAGTATAAAAGTTTATGCTTGCAAAAATAGAAAAAAACTCTCTACACCAAATGACTTTATAACAAAAAATTAGATTTAGTTATATTTTATGTATTTTGTAAGTCGGTATAAACATTGAAGAGGAAATTTTCTGCTTTGTCGGAGATGACTTTTGCCGGTACACCGGCAACTGTTGTGCCTTGTGGGACATCTTTCACAACAACCGCTCCGGCCCCGATATTGGAGTTATTGCCAATATGGACATTCTCTACAATACATACTTGCGGACCAATCCACACATTGTCGCCTATGGTGGCACCGGTTCCATGATTTGTGCCAATATTAAGGAATTGACTGAGATTCACATTGTTGCCTATGACAGTGTGTGGACTGACAACCATGCATATCCCATGGCCGAGATAGAGACCATAGCCAATTTTACACCGGCGGGAAATCTGCATTGAGTATTTGACCGAAAGTCTCTTGTGCATAAACACGGCTAAAGGCCATGCCCAATTCTTTTTATTTGCAAGACGGAGCCAAAAGCTATAGTTAAAGCAATGATTTCGACCGAATAAAAGATATAAGACTATTCGATAAAACGGATCATTCCCTTTGCCTGTATATCGATGATAATCAGATCTTATTTTCTTTATAGTCTCTGTCATGGATTTTGTATAATGCTTTTAGGTGGGATAAAATAACTGTTACTCTCCGGCAGAGGGAAGTTGCTGCATTTCGACGAGGTGGCGATAGAAGCCTTTGGCCGATGGTTCGAGGAGCTGCTCGTGAGTGCCGCGCTCAACGATGCGGCCGTTCTGAAGCACGCAGATCAGGTCGGCTCGCCTGATGGTGGACAGACGGTGGGCGATGACAAGCGTGGTGCGCCCGTCCATCAGACGGTCCAGGGCTTGTTGCACAAGGGTTTCGCTTTCGCTGTCGAGGGCAGAAGTGGCTTCGTCCAAAATGAGAATTGCGGGGTTTTTGAGCACGGCGCGAGCTATGGAGATGCGTTGGCGCTGACCGCCCGACAGGCGGCAGCCTCGGTCGCCGATGGGGGTGTCGTAGCCTTGTTCGGTAGCCATGATAAATTCGTCGGCATTGGCTATGCGCGCCGCACGGCGAACATCGTCGATGGTAGCGTTTTCAACACCGAAGGCTATGTTGTTGAAAATGGTGTCGTTGAAGAGAATGGCTTCTTGGTTGACATTGCCCATAAGCGAACGCAGGTCGGCCACTTTGAGGTCCTTGACATTGACACCGCCCACGCTCACGCTGCCGCAGTTCACATCGTAGAAACGTGGAATGAGGTCGGCCATGGTCGATTTCCCCGACCCTGACTGTCCAACAAGGGCCACTGTGGTGCCCGGTTTGATGTCCAGCGAAATATTTTCGAGCACAGGCACCTCGCCGTCGTAGCTGAAGCTCACATTGTTGAAGCTCACACCAACGGGCTTTTGGGTCGACGGGCATGCCTGTGGCGCGGCAGGGTCGGCAATGGGGTTGACTGCATTGAGAATCTTGTCGACGCGGTCCATCGAAGCAAGGCCTTTCTGCACTGAATACGCAGCTTTCGACAGGTCTTTGGCGGGGTTGATGATGTTGTAGAATATCACCATGTAATATATAAAAGCGGCGGCGTTCATGTTCGAATGTCCCGAAAGGATCAGACTGCCGCCAAACCACAGAATGATGGCTATGGCCGTTGTGCCCAAGAGCTCGCTCATGGGATGAGCGAGGGCCTGACGGCGGGCCACACGGTTAGAAAGATGGTAGAAGACTTCGTTTTCGCCATGAAAACGGCGACGCACCTTGTCTTCTGCATTGAACGCCTTGATGATGCGCAGCCCTCCGAGGGTTTCCTCGATGGTGGACATGAGCACGCCCCACTGCGTCTGACCCTCGTAGGATGTGCGTTTGAGGCGCTTGCCCACGCGTCCCATCACCATGCCGGCAAGGGGCAGGAGGATGAAGACAAAGATGGTCAACTGCCATGATATGGCTATCATCATGCCCAGGCACACGATAATCATCACCGGATTTTTGAACATCATGTCGAGCGAGGCCATGATGGAGTTTTCAATCTCGGCCACGTCGCCGCTCATACGAGCCATAACATCACCCTTTCGCTCCACGGTGAAGAACCCTATGGGCAGTATGGTGATTTTGTCGAAAACATAATTGCGTATGTCGCGCACCACGCCCGAACGTAGAGGTATGATGAAATACGAACTTAGATAGGCAGCACCCGTCTTGAGGGCTGTCATCACCACAAGTGCTGCGGCAAGCATGGCGAGAGTTGCCGCCGGTCCGTAATTTGCCACCGCCTCCTGGGTGTAGTAGTAGAAATTATTGACTACAACTTCCTTGAGCGAGCCTTGGTCCAAAGGCATATATACATAGCTTGCCTCCTTGATTTTGAACAGCATTTCCAGAATTGGAATGACAAGGGCAAAGGAAAACAGCGTGAGGAAGGCTGCAAGGATGTTGAAAAATATGTTGAGTGCCAGATATTTTTTATATGGTGGCACAAAACGGCGCAGAATAACAAAAAAGTCTTTCATCGTCAGTTCTTTATTAATATGGTGGGAGAGGGGAGTTTGTCGGGGTCGAGACGCAGGGCTATTGCCGGCGGAAGCAGGTTGTTGGCTCTCCGTCCTATGTTTTTGGCAAAGCCCATGGGACGGCCTTTGTAATTGGCCGTGACGAAGCCGCGTGGCAGACCGTCGGGCACCTCGCTCAAGCTCTCGCCGTGTAGATAGTGCAATGCCGAGGCAAGGTCGAGCTCTATGGATGCCGTTGTCGAGGTGTCAAAAGCCAGGGAATAGGCAAGCTGCCACGACGGCACGATGTCTTTGCCTTTTACCGTACACAGCGGCACGCCTTGACGCACAACATTGAGCTCTGCGGCAATTTGCCGGCAAAAATCGGCATGCTGCCGGGGAATGAGGCAGAAACTGTCTGAGCCCGAGGGTAATATTATATATGATTCAAAATCTTGGATATGATTTTTGGCAAAGTCTGCCACAGACTTCGGAACTTTTTCGGTCTTGGCGTTTTTGTTTTTTTTTGTCAAAGAAGGCTCGTTGTTGTCGGGTTTTCTGAGTGCGGCAACAAACAGGCCTTCGCCGCGCACAAGGCCCGGAAAGAAGTGGCATGCATGCATGTCGAAACCCTCCGAAGCTCCGGCAATGCCTTCGTGCTTGCCGATGACCAGCTCAATACTTTCTGCACCGTGATTGTCGATGAGGTACCGCACTATTTCCTCGTCCTCTGCTGGATTGAAGGTGCAGGTGCTGTAAATCATAATGCCGCCGCCTCGAAGTGCTGCCCATACACCGTCGACTATGCGGCGTTGTGTGGCTGCACACTGCCGTACCAGCGACGGCGACCATTGCCTCACAGCTTCGTCTTCTTTGCGGAACATGCCCTCGCCGGAACAGGGAGCATCTACTGCCACTATGTCGAACATAGCCCCGATACGGCTAAATGCTGCGGCATCGTTGTTTGTAATCACTACCGACGGATAGCCATGTTTGGCTGTGTTCTCGGCAAGTGCTCCGAGGCGCTGGCGGTCGTACTCGTTGCTCACCACGATGGAGCCTGCGGGAAGGCCCTCGATGGCGGCAATTGTCTTGCCTCCGGGTGCGGCGCAGCTGTCGAGGTAGCGCAAGGGCTTGTTGTCGAAATATTTGGCACTCAGCTCGGCAACAATTGCAGTGAAAGCCATAGATGAGGCATCCTGCACATAATAGAGGCCCTGATGCCATGCAGGGTCGGCGGCAAACATAGGGCGCTCGGACAGATAGGCCCCGCTGTCAAGCCAGGGCACTGTTTCAAGATTATCGACTAATTCTATGCTTTTCAGCCTGTTGGCTCGAACGGCCACAGAAGGCTCTCCATCAGCAAGACTTTTAAGCACCTTTTCGGCTTCGGCAGGACCGTAGGTGTTGAAATCTTCTATGAATTCGGATGGTAATTTTCGCTGGCTCATAGTCGTTCGTTTAACAAAGCCTCGACTTCGTGTCGGAGATAAGGTGTGTCGACAACGAAATACTGATTGTTAAGAGGATGGAAGATGCCCAAATGACATGCCGAAACTTCGATGCCATATTCTGCTTTGAGAAGATAACGATAGAGGCTCAGCTGCAGACTGTAGTGGTAGAACACTGTGTCGGGCACATTGTCGATGGGCTTGCGGCCATACCGGCCATAGTTTGTTTCAAGCGGACGGCCGTCTGCCCCAACCACCTTGGTGGAACGTTTCCAGTCGTAAATCTCATATTTCTTACCGTCGAATGCAAGAAAATCGATGGTGCCGGCAAGTCGGTATTTCTCGCTGTATACTGCCCATTCCGAGCGGTATGGCTCAATGGTTCGAGAGGCTGCAAAATCGAGGAACTGCCTGAAGGCTCGCTCCGCAAGAGCCTCGCTGTCGGCTGGAAGACCAAGGAAATGCCGCTCTATGCGTTCGTGGAGGAGTGTCCCTTGAATGCGCGCTTCCTCGCCTTTCTTTGCCCAGCGGGCTTTGAGCACCTCGGCGGGACACTCGGGGGTGGCAAGGCGTGCTGCATGATGGTCGGCATCGAATTGCTCGAAACAACCGCCCACAAGCTGTGTCACCGACAGGCACTCCACATCGCCGCCGGCCCCGCGAACTGTGTAGCTGTGAGCATCGGGGTCGAAGGTTATATATTTGTCGCGCTCGCAGGCGTTGCGGAGATTATATCCTATAGCGTTCATCTAAAAACAAAAAATCCAAGCCTCTGCACGGGGCTCGGATTTTTTTAGTAGCCTTACCAGGATTCGAACCTAGACAGACAGTACCAAAAACTGTAGTGCTACCATTACACCATAAGGCTATCCTGATTGCCCAACCCCTGCAAGGGGCTAAAGCACTGCAAAGTTACTCACTCTTTTCGAAACCACCAAATTTATTACCATTTTTTTCGCAAACGGAGACTCTGTTAAGATGAGTTAAATTCCTTCGGATTGTTTTGCAACTACAAAAGTAGTTATTACCTTTGCGGCGTAAACTACAAAAATAGTTGTGATGAAATCAAAAAAAGACCAGCTAACGCCCAAGGAAGAGGAACTGATGCAGTTCCTCTGGGAGTACGGACCAATAAGCATCAGCAAACTTGTGGAGCTCTATCCCGAGCCTCACCCGCACTTCAACACCTTGTCGACGGTTGTCCGCCGTCTGGAGGCCAAGGGGTTTGTGGACCACAACGATGTCGGGGGCACGTTCCACTATT
This sequence comes from uncultured Muribaculaceae bacterium, assembly GCA_910584495.1. GTDB lineage: Bacteria > Bacteroidota > Bacteroidia > Bacteroidales > Muribaculaceae > CAG-873. The sequence continues at coordinate 8,178 of CAJUAR010000050.1, read as the reverse complement.
TTGCCAAGGTTGAGAAGGATTATTTCAGGCGCCGCAGCTTCGGAAATTTCATCAAGAATTACTTTGGTGGGAGCTATTATGGCGCAGTTTCGGCACTCGTGGAGGAAGACAAGATTTCGGCCGACGAATTGAAGGAACTGCTTCAGCTTGTGGAGCGCAAGGGTAAATGAATATGGGCTTTTTTTTGTCATACTCCATTGTCAGCGGCCTGCTGATGCTGGCCATGTATCTGGCTTACCATCTTTTTCTGTCGCGAGAGAACCAACATTCTTTCAACCGCGGCGTTTTGCTCTCGATCTATGTCATCTCGTTTGCCGTGCCACTTGTATTGACAGCTCTCGACCGCATGGCCATGCCTTCGGCCGACGATGTGCTGGCAATGGAGATTGGCGCTGCCGGCGGCGAGGCCACTGCCGGCGAAGCGTCCTCCAGTCCTTTGTGGGCCAAGGCCTTGATTTGGATATTTATGGCCGGAATTGCCGTGGTAAGCGTTAAATCGGTCATCACCGTGATTCGCCTTGTGCGCCTGGTGCGTGGCGGCAAGAAATATGACCGCGGAGCCTACACGCTCGTTGTGACCACCGACGAACGCTATGCCCCTTTCAGCTGGATGCGCTATATGGTGGTGACCGACAGCGACTTTGCCAATAATTGCGCGGCCATAGCCACTCACGAACTGAGGCACATCGCTGCCCGTCATTGGATAGACCTGCTCATTGCCCAAGTGGTGTGCATCGTCAACTGGTTCAACCCTGCGGCGTGGCTCATGCGCGACGAATTGATGCTCGTTCATGAATATCAGGCCGATATGGCTGTGATAGACCACGGCCACGACCCCCGGGAATACCAGATGTTATTGATAAAAAAAGCTGTTGGCGCCAGATTCCCGTCCTTGGCCAACAGCCTCAATCATAGTAAACTAAAAAAACGTATCACCATGATGTACAAAGAAAAAAGTGGTGCAGGGAGCAAACTGAAAACCCTTGCACTTGTGCCTGTGCTGGCTCTTGCCCTCGGCGTTGCCGCCGTGCCTGCCGTGCGTGCTGCAGTGTCGACCATTGGCAACAGCAGCGTTTCTGACGGCAAAGTTAGTGAAAAACTGCCAAACGACAGCGTGATAACCCAACATTATCAGGTGGAAAGCATCACCAGCGACGGTTCATCGACAACTGTGGTTATCAAAGGCTTCAATATGGGCAATAGTGTGAATGTCAACGGGGGCACCTGCACCAACAATGGCAAGACCTACCATGCCAACTCGCTCAATTTCAACCTCTCCGACGGTACGGGCACAATAAAAGTTACATATCCCTTTGCCGAAGAGTTGAAGGATGCGAAGATGGCGCTAAACTTCAACGGCATAGATGTGTCGTTCAATCTCGACAAGGTCCAAAAAACGGTGGTAAAGTCCGTCACCACGCTGTCGATCAATGGTAATGACCAGGGGCTGAAAAATACGAAAATCCTTCTCGATGGAAAAGAAATCAGCAGCGAGGAGATGGCACAATTAAATCCCGAAACTATTGCCGGCATCACCGTCAACCGTCAGAAAGAAACAATCGAAATCACAACGAAATAACAGCAATCATACTAAGACCCGGCGTGATGCAGTTGCAAAACCGCATCTCGCCGGGCGTCTTCCGTAAAAAAACCATCGAACCGGCTCTTCACGCGCCACTAATGCGAAAGCGCAAACTCTTTCATAAATTTATGGTGATTCCGAAGGTTTTTTCATATCTTTGCAGCATCATACCGTTTGGCGGCCTGGTGCTGCAAAGTTTTTATTGATTATATCTTACTTACAACCGATTTATTATCATGAATTCAATGAAAAGTGCATTGACGGGGATTGTCATGCTGTCGGCGTTGTTGCCCGCAGCGGCGGCTACTTTTGTGGGAGAACGGACCGACTTCCGCGACGAAACGATTTATTTTGCCATGACCACGCGCTTCTACGACGGCGACCCCCGAAACAATGTCTGCGGCTGGGACCATCAGGACGTACAAATTGCCAATAACGACCCCGACTGGCGCGGCGACTTCAAAGGCCTAATCGACAAGCTCGACTATATCAAAGCCCTCGGTTTTACGGCGGTATGGATTACGCCGGTGGTGCAAAACTGTTCGGGCACAGACTTCCACGGTTATCATGCCATGGACTTTTCTTCTGTCGACCTGCGCTATGAAAGCCGCAAGGAATGGGGCTCTGACAGCGATGTGCGATTTCAGGACCTTATCGATGCCGCGCATGCAAGAGGAATGAAGATTGTCCTCGACATTGTGCTAAACCACACCTCCAATTTTGGCGAGGCTCGCTTTGCTCCGCTCTTCCGGCGAAGTCAGGACATTCGCAACCAGGCAGATGTGTCGGCGGCTGTCATTCCCAACTACGACATGCTGCCCGACAACTACAACGAACTCGGCGGCACGGAGCAATACGCCGCACGTTTCCCTTATCTCAAAAACAGCGACGGCACAAACAAGGACAACCACAACTACTGGCACCATGTGGGCACGGGATGGAACTGGGACCTCCCCAATCGCTGGTGGGGCCAGATTGCCGGCGACTGCGTGGATCTCAACACCGAAAATCCGGCGGTGAGCAACTACCTTGTGGAGTGCTACGGCAAATTCATAGAGATGGGCGTGGACGGCTTCCGCATCGACACCACCGGCCATATCAGCCGTCTGACGTTCAACACTTCGTTTATTCCTCAGTTTATGGCCCTCGGCGAGAAATATAAGGACAAACGCCCCGGCGGCGCACCTTTCTTTATGTTCGGTGAGTGCTGCGCCCGCTACAGCGAACCAACATATCGCGGCCAGCCCAATCTTTCGAGCTATTTCTACACCTGGAAATCACCGCAGGAACTCGTCGACAGGTGGAACTGGGACGAAACTTATTGGGATAACATTTTCATCCGCGAGGGCGACGACGAGGGCCGCTATGGCAATATGGCCCTCTGCGACGAAGAACCGTCGGTGCAGCAGTTGTCCGATAATGTGTTTATGAAAAACGGCCTTTGGCACGAACCAGACTATTCGCAGTATAGCGGTTTCTCGATTATCGACTTCCCCATGCACTACAATTTCAACAATGCTGCCGCAGCCGTTGATATTGCCCGCAAAGGCGACAAATACTACAATGATGCCTCCTACAACGTGGTATACGTCGATTCGCACGACTATTGCCCCGGCCCCGACGACCAGACACGCTTCAAAGGAGGCACCGAGCAATGGGCCGAGAACCTCGCGCTGATGTTTACTTTCCGTGGTATTCCATGTATATACTATGGCTCTGAAGTCGAATTCCAGGCCGGCAAGAAAGTCGACGCCGGTGGCACTGACCTACCTGTCAAGGATTCGGGACGCGCCTATTTCGGCCATTATATCGAGGGCGACGTGAATGCCGCCGATTTCGGCGAGTTTACCGCCGAAGGCAATGTAGCCGCAACCCTCGATGGCGACCTTGCTCAGCACATCATACGGCTGAATAAAATTCGCGCCGCCGTACCGGCCCTCCGCAAAGGTCAGTACTCCTTCGACGGTTGCCGTGCTCAGGGCGGTTATGCCTTCAAGCGTGCTTATCGTGATTCTTATGCCCTGGTGACTGTCAACGGCGGAGCCTCGTTCGCCGACGTTCCTGCCGGCACCTATGTCGACCTCGTTACAGGGCAGACTTTCGACGGCACATCGGGCACAATCACCGTGGAGGCACCTTCGGGCAAAGGCCAGCTACGTGTGCTTGTCAAGGACTGGAACGGAGGCCCGGTGGGTGAGGATGGTAAATTTATCTACGCTACCGTCCCTGTGGCTCATGGCGGCAAGCCCTCGTTTGCCGATCCCGGAACAACGGAGTTCTATACTGCCGACGATGCCCCCGGCACGCCAAAAGTGATTTTCGACAAGGCCGGAGGTGCGTTCATGACCGAGACACTCACTGTCACTGCCGCCCTCAACGATGTTGCCACCGATGGCTGGCTCCAAATAGGCAGTGGTGAGCGCATCGAGATTGCCCCGGCAATTCCTGTGGAGTTTACCATTGGTCAGAATATGGCTTTTGGCGAGAGCGTCACTGTCAGCTGGGGTGCTTTCGACAACGCTATGGCAGAATATAACGGAAGTGTCACCTACCGCAAGGCTGATCCCAACGCTTCTATCACTGTCTATGTCGATGCTCCCGCAGGTTCCAACCTATATGCATGGGGCATGAGCCGCGACGGCAAGAATGTGGAGCCCAACGGTTCCTGGCCCGGCAAGAGTTTAAACGATCGTGTCGAAGTTGACGGCACAAGCTATTACTATGTGACTTTTGCCGATATGGATGCCGTCAATGTGATTTTCAACAAGGACGGCGCACAGACACCGGACATCACCGGAATCTGCGAGGACGCATATTTTATCTACGACGGTGCAACGGGCTATACAAGGGTAGGACAGACTGTGCCCGACGAGTACATCCGTGTGTACTACGACAACAGCGTGACCGCCTGGCCAACTGTCAACGTTCATTATTGGGGCGGTCCTACAACGACAAACTGGCCCGGTATGCCTGCAGCGAAGGTTGAGGGGCAGAGCGACATCTGGACCTGCGAAGTACCTGCAGCCTCGACAGGCATCATCTTCAACAACGGCAGCGGCAGCGAGCAGACCGACAACATCGAGAACTTTGCCGCAAACCACCTTTTCAAAGGCACCGGCAACCGTGGCTGGACCGACATGGGCGAATATTCCGCGTCGATTGCGCCCGGTGTCGCCGAAGAGGCTCCGTCGGAGTATTACAATATGCAGGGCATCCGTGTGGACAATCCTAAAACAGGTCTCTACATCAAGCGTCAAGGCCCCCGCACAACCAAAGTACGAATACTCTAAACACCATCTCTGATGTTCCGTTTTAGCTTCGTTTTTGCCACTCTTCTTTGGTTGTTGACTTGCTGCACAGGCCACGAGACGGACGAGCGATTGGTGCGCATCGCCGCCGAGGTTTCTGCGTCGCCGAACGAAGCTTTGGCCACACTCGACAGCATCGACCCTCGTTCGCTCCCCGATGCCGATCGCCATTTCTATGACTTCCTGACCGTCAAGGCCAGTGACAAGGCATATATCACCCACGAATCGGACAGTCTGATTCTCAGTGTGGTAGAATACTATTCCACCCAAAGCAAGGACACCGTCTATCCCGAAGCCCTCTACTACGGAGGACGCGTCTACAGCGACCTTGGCGACTATCCCACCGCACTGGACTATTTTCAAAAAGCCCTCGATTGTCTTGACGCAGGCAAAGACAATATCGACCTGCGAATCCGCGTGCTCAGCCAGACAGGGCGATTGCTAAATTCCCTGAGACTTTATGACGAAGCCATTCCATATATCCGGTCATCACTTGCCATCGAACGCCAAAGGAATGACACTATCAGCATAATATACGATCTGCAGCTGATGGGAGGCATCCTGCTTCGGGCTGAAAGATACCCCGAAGCCGAGAATGTATTCAATGAAAGTCTTAAACTTAGTAATATTTATGAAGCGCCGGAGCGGGCCGCCAAATCAAAGATGTATCTGGCTGCGGTCAAATATGAGACAGAGCAGCTCGATTCAGCATTGTTCCTGATAAGAGATACCCCTGAAACAGTTCACCCATCAGTGAGAAACAGCGCGCTTGCCTATGCATCGCCTATCTATCTTGATGCCGGTATATTGGACACGGCATATCTATATGCCCACGAACTCATCAACAGCACGGCAACCTACAATCATCAGCTTGGCTACCAGGTGCTGCTCTCACCCGAACTGCGACAGTACCTCAATGCTGATTCGCTGGACCAATATATTGCGGACTACAGAGATCTCCTTGAAACATTCTACGACGAAAACGAACAGCAATCCGCTATCAATCAGCAAAATCTTTACAATTACACACTGCATGAGAGACAACGGGCCAAAGCTGAACGCAGCAACATGAATCTGAGACACTGGGTCTACGGCTTAGTCTTTCTCGCCATGGTAATGCTCCTGACAATTTTTTATCAAAAGATTAAGGGTCAACGCCGTATCATAGAATTGCAACAGGCTATCGAAAATATCAAACGCCTCAAACAAGAGCTCAATTTATCCACCAAATCAAAAGATATTCCACAAGTCAATGAGACTGACACCCGCAGGACAAACCCGGCAATCGCACCGGCGGCAAAAACCGAAAAAGAGCTTGGAGAAGAGCTGAAAAACGAATTGCTTGCCATGTGTGAGGCTTGCGAGTCAAAACAGGATATTTCTGCCGGCATTCTGCAGTCTGAGATTTTCCAGACGCTGCAAAAAAGAGCCAATGACCAAAAATGCATTAAAGAAAACGACCCGCTGTGGGACGAACTCGAATTGACGGTATTGGAATATTCACCGAAGTTCAAGTCAAACTTAATCTTGCTGACATCGGGCAATCTCACATTGCCGGACCTCCATACAGCCCTGCTTATTAAGTGCGGATTCAAGCCTTCGCAGATGACAATTTTGCTCGGCAGGTCGAATGGAGCAATAATTTCGCGTCGAGAAACGCTTTGTATCAAAGTTCTCGGTAAAAAGGTCGGAGTAAAAGTCATTGACGGAATAATTCGCTTATTATAAGTGAATTAACTTTCGAGAAATATAACTGAAATATAACTAAAAAATGACGGAAAAAATGACGGGATTGAATTTCAGTCATTTTTCAGTCATTTTTTTCTTGTCCAAAACTCTTGGAATGTTCATACCTTTGGGCACACAAAAAACACACCACAATGAAAAAACTAATAACATTAGCTCTATTAACAGTCATTGCCCTTGTTGTGTCATTCCCTACAACAAGCTTCGCCGGAAACAATGAAAACTCACAAACTGTTTACTTAAGAAAAAAGAAAGGACACAAGCAGAATTTAGACAATGATGGTATCCGAATTCCTTCTCGTCCTCTTGTATGCTTAATCAGCTCAACCCAGTTCCAATCGGATTTAATTTCTGACGAAATTGACGCTTATGAAATATGGGATGTGACAGGGGATAATTGTCTGGTCGTGTTTGGAGAAGACTATGACTTCTGTCAATATCTATTCAACGTTCCTGGTGAATATGAAATTAGAATAATAACCGGTGACTATGCTTATGTTGGATATATCTCTACGCTTCAATAAAAATAATATCCAAGAAATCCATAGACTTAAAGCGAAATAATATAATCGGATTAATTTATTTTTACCAAAACTTGCAAGTTAGGAATTTTATTCCTAACTTGCAGACGAAAACCCAAAAAATCTAATCCAATGAACAGATTTGTTCTACTCATTTCCACAGTTGTAATACTCTTTTCGGGTATTGTAAACTTCATGCAGGCAGAAAATGTAACAATCACGTTCAATGAAAGCGACTTCATTTTCACCCATGATGACAACGGAGCTGTCGAAATATCATCATACAAACTTTCACCTTTGTATGACAATAACGACGCTCCAGGCTTGCCATACATTATGAAAGACGTAGCTGTTCCGAGCGGCCAAGTCTGCCGCAATGTCTGCGCAAGCTACTCCAAAAGGCTAATTATGAGCGATGTCGACATTGCGCCTAATCCGCTGACATTCACCACGGACTATGCGGGTCCGATAGCGCACGGCCGAGTTGCAGTATGCACCGACAGCATCTATCCGACTTCAATCTGTGAATACTCAGGAAAAAGCAATTGGAGTAGCTTCAACTCTTTGTACCTCCGCACTTGTCCTTTCATCTATAATGTGCGGGAGAAAAATCTATATTTTATAGATTCGATGGAAGTTTCTGTTGAAACTGAGGAGGAATCTGCCGAACCTCAAGTCCGAAAAGTGAGGCCAAACTTCGAAATCGAGGAGATGGCCTACAGCCGCCTTGTCAATCCAACAGCGGTGAAAGCTCCACGAAAAGCTGAAAAGGAAATTACACTCACACCTTCTGAACGGATTGAATATGTGATAATAACGAACGAAGCCCTGCGGGCGTCGTTCGAGCCTCTTGCCAAGTGGAAGAAGACAAAAGGTGTACCGTCGAAAATCATCACAATGGAGGAGATCGAAGAACAATATACCGGCGACCGCCCACAGATGAAGCTTAAAAACTGCCTATATGATTTATACCTCAAATTCGCAGCCAATCCGTTTGCTCGAACCGATTTAATTGTTACGC
>CAJUAR010000049.1 GCA_910584495.1 uncultured Muribaculaceae bacterium | reverse complement strand
ACTTGGCTCCTCGGAGCCGTTAACAAACTCTTAAAAATAACCGAAGTATTGTAAATAAACAATGAAACGATTATTATTAACTCTTGTTGTGGCTCTTTCGGCAATATGGGCTGCAATGGGACAAGCTCCCTCCTATTATAGGCTCATTTATAATGGTGGTGGACAAGGAGAATATATTGCCAATACATCAATTAACCTTCAGTTTACCGGTTGCGGTTTTTATTCTGACTATAAACTGCGATCCTTTATGAATGCCGACGGTTCATGGTGTTTTCTAAATCCCAATGATACTGATCGAGGCAATACTCGGATTAATCTCCTCAATGATGCCGTCAAGGCTCTTCCTGACATTGGAATCAGTACTACAGGAAACACTCAATTCAACAAGCTAATACTCGCCAATATAAATAATTATACTGGGATGCATGGCTTCATCGGATATGGACGAAATGACGACATGGTAATTGAATCATCACGGAGCAATAAATTCCTGCGTATTGCTTCCAAAGGTTCTATCGCTTTTTGGGCCGGCATGACAAGTGATACGAATGATATTCCTCTTGTCGAACTCCAAGAGGGAAAAAGCATTTTCCGCAATCAAGTTGTTTTCAATTCGGGTAACACGATAGATCTGTTGACATTAAAAAACGGTCGTTTTGGTGATGCCACTATTTCAACTGTTAACAACAAGATGCTTAGATTCGGTGGCGGTTCATTTGGTTTTTGGACTGATGGGAATACCGATGAAAACGATTCTCCGCAGTTTAAGGTTTCTGCAACAAATGTATCCTCATCTTTACCAATCGACGTAACAACGGGAGGTGTTCGTACAGTTATGAGAAAGCATCCCGACCGCAATGTGGCTTGGTTAGGCACTACATCATCAAATGATTTGGAAATTGGCGTATCAAATAATACTGTTGGAGTAATCGGTACAGATGGCAATCTTTACTGGGGGTTTAACGGTTTGCAAACTGGAAGCAGTATAAGAGCTGAATTGCGAAGCAAGTACAGTATGTTTGTCAAAAAAGGCATTCTTGCGGCAGACTATGCAATAGCACCGGTATCTTCATGGGCCGATTATGTATTTGAAGATTCATATCGCTTACGTCCTCTTTCCGAGGTGAAGAAGTATGTCGATGATAACGGACACTTGCCTGATGTTCCGTCGGCAGCTCAGGTTGCAACGGAAGGATATTCCCAACATGATATGAATGAGACGCTCTTGCGCAAAGTCGAGGAACTTACTCTTTATATTCTTCAACAACAGAAAGAAATTGATGAGCTGCGTAGCCGCCTCGGTGAATAAAAGTCTTCGTTGAAGTGTGTGACTTCGACAGCTTACGACTTCTTAATTTTTTTGACGAATTTTTTTATGTTCAGACGATTAATTGATTTTTATCGCATCTGTACGCCGGTTGGGAATATGGATCACGACAGTCGCTTCAAGCGACTGCAGTGGTCAACTTTCCTGGCCGCAACCCTTGGCTACGGCCTATACTATGTGTGTCGCCTAAGCTTCAATGTTGTTAAGAAACCGATTGTTGACGAGGGCATTTTTTCGGAGACAGAACTTGGCATCATTGGTTCGGTACTTTTCTTTACTTATGCCGTGGGCAAGTTCTGCAATGGTTTTATGGCCGACCGCAGCAACATCCGGCGTTTCATGGCCACAGGCCTCATTATCTCGGCTCTGGTCAACCTCTGTCTTGGATTCACCAATTCGTTTATCTTCTTCCTTATTCTGTGGGGAGTAAATGGTTGGGCTCAATCGATGGGAGCCGCGCCGTGTGTTGTTGCTCTTTCCCGGTGGTTTCCCACATCGAAACGAGGTTCGTTCTACGGCTTTTGGTCGGCAAGCCATAATCTTGGCGAAGCATTCACATTTATTGCAGTGGCATCGCTTGTGAGTTTTGCAGGTTGGCGCTATGGCTTTATGGGGGCGGCACTAATCGGCATACTCGGAGCTGCAATCATCATTTTCTTCCTCTATGACACCCCCGGCTGTCAAGGATATAAGGCGGTAGAAAATATATCAAAAGAGAAAGAGGAAAAAAACGATGACTTCAACGCAGCCCAAAAGATGGTGCTCCGCATGCCGGCGATATGGATTTTGGCTTTTGCAAGCGCATTTATGTATATCAGTCGCTATGCGGTGAATAGCTGGGGCGTATTCTACCTCCAGGCACAGAAGGGTTATGATACTATCGATGCCAGTTTCATCATATCGATTAGCTCGATATGCGGAATAATCGGCACTGTTTCCTCCGGTCTTATTTCTGACAAACTATTCAGGGGCAACCGTAATATTCCGGCACTTATCTTCGGTCTGCTCAATGTGACAGCTCTCTCGATGTTTCTCCTCAGCCCTCACAGCCACTTTTGGATTGATGCCTTGGCAATGATTCTTTTCGGTCTTGCCATAGGTGTGCTGATCTGCTTCCTTGGCGGTCTGATGGCAATAGATATTGCGCCTAAAAAAGCATCTGGGGCTGCACTCGGCGTGGTGGGTATAGCATCATACATAGGAGCTGCGCTGCAGGACATTATGAACGGTGTCCTTATCCAACAAAACAAGACTGTTGTCGATGGTGTGGACATCTACAACTTCACTTACGTCAATTACTTCTGGATCGGGGCTGCACTCGTTTCGGTTTTGCTCACTCTGTGTGTTTGGAACACCAAACGGTATAACTGATTCTTAGCTGTCGGTGTCGGCTGCTTTTTTGGCTGCGCGCGTCTTTGCGCAATGGGGGAAATATCGTATTTTTGCAAGCTGAAAAATATTTGCTATGGAATGTGATAAAATGGTGCCCGACTGGGCTATGAGAATGAATTGCGCTGTGACGGTGGCAGATGCCGACTGCAACATTATCTATATGAACGAGCGGTCGCGCCACACTTTTGCCGGTCGCGGCGGTGCGGCTCTCATTGGCCGCAACCTCATGGAGTTTCACAACGACAACTCCAAAGCCATAATCCGGCGTTTGCTGGCAGATGGCGGAACCAATTGCTATACAATAGAAAAAGAAGGGCAACGCAAGATGATTTTCCAGTCGGCATGGCGCGATGATGCCGGACGCGTTGCCGGACTTGTGGAGCTGTCGATGGTCATCCCCGACGATATGCCCCACTACATCAGACATTGACGGTACCTACATGAGGTTGCGGCCCGCCCACCATGCAATGATGAGGAACAGCAGCGCTGTGAGCACCAGCGGATGCGTGGCCAGCACATGAAAGCGAGGCCAGCGGCGACGGCCTGCCTCAACCACAAAGTAGAACAATGCGACGGGCACGGCAAAAAAAATGAAAGGATTGAGCTGCCATGCGTCGGCAATGCGGCCGTGGAGCAAGGCATAAGCGGCACGCTGGCTACCGCATCCCGGACAGTCCCAGCCGGTGAGGAGTTTGAAAAAACATTTGGGCGACGGAGAGGATGCGGGGTCGTGGGTGTAGACATAGCTCAGCGCCAAGCCGCCCAAAAAGAGCACTGCCGCGATTGCTCCGGCGAGCATCGCGACAGTGAGTATTCGTTTTGGCCGTTGTTTCACGGTCAATTGCCAAAGAAAATCGTGGTTAACATTGCCGGAATCATGCCCAGGGCAAGAGCAATCATAATGAGCCATGCCGTCACCTCCGAAGCCTTTCGTGCTTTGCGCACGTCGCCGCGCATGAAGAACGACGAAGTGCAGATAGACGAAACGAGGGCTGCGAGGCTCACCGGCGAGCAGCAGCACACCATCAGAAAGATAGACCATCCAAGATAAGACGGGGGACACGGTCCTTCAGGTTTGCGGCTTGCATAGACGCGCCCGGGAGCATAGGCCGGCTGCCGGTCTTCGGACTGAGCTTCAGCGGCTATATCGTCGAGCACGGCTTCTTCCTGATGTTTCTCTTCGGTTTCGTCCAGGCCTTGTTCGTCGGCAATGACCTCTGCCTGAGTTTCGGCATGGTTGTGGTCATCGGTTGCTTCGGCGCGTGCTCCGGCCAGAGAACCATCGAACAGAGGCCGCATTTCTTCGAGCGCACCGGCGGGATACCACCGTGCAAGCCCCTCGAACCACACCTTGGTGTTTTCGTTCACACCGGGCATATCGAGGAGTTCGACAAGTTCGAAAGGTCCCTGCTGGCGACCGTCGAGATAAATCCAGATTTTCATTCGGCAGTGATGGTTAGAACTGTTTTACTTCGTAGCCGACAATGTCGGAAAGCAGAGTGTTTGCAAGGCGCGAAGCTCCCAGACGGAAATATTCGTTTGTGAGCCATTCCTCGCCGAGGACTTCTTTGATAATGGTGTAGTATTTCACCGCATCTTCGGTTGTCGACACACCTCCGGCTGCTTTGAATCCCACGCGGGTTCCTGTTTTCTCATAATATTCCTTGATGCACATAGCCATGACGTAGGCAGCTTCGAGGCTTGCGCCGGGATATTCCTTGCCTGTGGAAGTTTTGAGGAAGTCGGCACCGGAGTAGAGCGAGAGAACGGAAGCCTGCTTGATGTTGCGGGCTGTCTTCAGGGCTCCAGTTTCGAGAATTACTTTCAGACGACCTCCGCGGCAAGCTTCTTTCTGCTCCTGGATTTCGTCGGTAACCGATTCGTAGTCGCCGTCGAAGTAGTAGCCAAGATTGAAGACAATGTCGATTTCGTCGGCCCCGTTAGCCACAGCCAGCGAGGTTTCGGCAATTTTTACTTCTTCGAATGACTGCGACGAAGGGAAAGCGCCTGAGACACATGCAATCTTGACGGGTGTTACCTCCAGCACCGTGCGCACCACTTCGGCAAAGTTGGGATAGACACAGATGGCCGCAACATTGGGCAACGAAGGGAATTGCTCGGCAAAGTTGTTGACATTCTCGGTGAATCGAGCCACCGACGAAGGCGAGTCTGTCGACTTGAGCGTGGTGAGGTCGATGGTGTTGAAGAGGAATTTATAAACCTCTTTATTGTTGTTTTCGTCGAAGTGCTTTTCGAGGATTTCTTTGACGGCAGCAGCCACTGCGGCATCGTCGTCGGTGACGGTGCTGCTATTGATGGCCTGCCGGTATTTGTCCATGGGTTGTTGGTCTGCCATAACGCTTTTGGTTTTAGTTGCACAAAAATAGGAATTTTTCTTCATTCATCTTTTACGTTGATGAAAATTTTTTTATAAATTTGTATTTTCTGAACAATAGCGACCCATAAAAAGTTTATAATATGGAGGCATTTCCAACGGGTGCCTCATGCCTGCAAAACTAACATTTCATAAAAAACAAACTCCTCGATATGGGACAATATAAGCACATTTCAAAACTGCTGAAGGCTGTGGCTGTGTGCATTATGACAGCAGCACCGGCTGTTGCCGCGCAGACACCTGCCGACACCGTGCTCCCCGGCCTCACAACCCTCGAACAGTTCCGCCAGATGGCCTTGCAGAGCAACAAACAGCTGATGATGTCGCGCGAGCGCATCAAGAAAGCCGGCTACCAGAACAAGGAGGCCTTCGCTGCCTATCTGCCGGGAATTGATTTTACCGGCGGCTATCTCTACAACCAGCGGGAACTGTCGATTTTTGACTCCGACCAGCTGCTGCCCACCAAAAGTTTCAACCCCAAGACGGGCAAGTACGAGTTCAATCTGGTGACGAATCCCGAAACAGGCATGCCCATCAAAGGTCCCGACGGGCAATATGTGCCCTCGACCGTGGCCTTGATTCCCAAGGAAGCCATGACCTACGACATCCACAACGTGTTCTTCGGAGCCATTACGCTGACGCAGCCCATATTTATGGGAGGCAAAATTGTGGCTATGAACAAAATCACACGCGCTGCCGAGCGTGCCGCACGCGAGCTCCACACCGCCGAGGCCGAAAATGTGATATATGCCGTCGATGCCGCCTATTGGCAGGTGGTATCGCTCAAGGCAAAGCAGAAGCTGGCGCAGAGCTTTGTGAACCTGCTCGACTCGCTCAGTCAAAACGTGCACCGCATGCTCGCCGAGGGCGTGGCCACACGCAGCGATGTGCTCAGCGTCGATGTCAAGCTCAATGCCGCGCAAGTCGACCTCACCAAGGTGGACAACGGCCTGGTGCTCTCGCGCATGGCTCTGGCTCAGGTGTGCGGCTTGCCCGCCAACTGCCGTTTCACCCTTGCCGACGAGGACAATGCAATGCCGGCCCTACAGCCGGGCATTGAACCCGAGGGGGGCTACGACATGGAGAACGTATATGCCAACCGTCCCGACCTCCGCGCACTCGAACAGGCCGTGGAAGTGTCGCGCCAGCAGAAACAAGTGGCTCTGTCGTCGATGCTGCCGCAGATTGCCCTTGTCGGCAGCTACGAAGTGAGCAACCCCAACATGTTCGACGGCTTCAAAAAAAGGTTCAAAGGGGCTTTCAGCGTCGGGGCCATGGTGTCGATTCCGCTGTGGCACTGGGGCGGAAACCTTAACAAATATAAAGCAGCAGGGGCCGACGAAGCAATACGCCGTCTCGAGCTGGCCGATGCCCGCGAGCTTGTGAACCTGCAGGTGAGCCAGGCTTCGTTCAAAACAAAAGAGGCCTATAAGACCTATGAGATGACCACCGTCAATCTTGCCAAGGCCGACGAGAACCTGCGCACCGCCAATCTGGCTTTCCGCGAAGGCGTGGCGACAACCGACAATGTGCTCGAAGCCCAGACTGCATGGCTCAAAGCCCATTCCGAGCAAATTGATGCCTCAATCGATGTCCAGCTCTGCCAGACATATCTGAGCAAAGCCCTGGGCACTCTTTATCGTTGATTGTAAAACAGACTAACAAAGACAAATATATGCAAGGCGATTCCAATAATATGAATGAAAAACGCGCCAACCGCGCACTGCTCCTAACTATGGCAGTGGTTGTTGCCGCAGCCGCAGTAATTGCCATTATCGGCTTTATCTTTATGAACCGTCCCGACAGCTACATCGAGGGACAGGTGGAAGGCACAAATGTGCGCATATCGGGCAAGCTACCGGGGCGCGTGATGGAGTTCTTTGTCCGAGAAGGCGACACGGTGAAAGCCGGCGACACCCTGGTGCACATACACTCGTCGATTGCCGAGGCAAAACTCGGACAGGCCGAAGCCATGAAGGAAGTGGCACAGGCCCAGAACAAAAAAATTGATGCCGGCACCCGCTTGCAGATCATCAACACCGCCGCAAGCCTGCTCAGCCAGGCCGAGGCTGCCGTGACCATTACCAAGAAAACCTACGACCGCATGGAGCGCCTGTTCTCTGAAGGCGTTATCTCCGAGCAGAAGCGCGACGAGGCCAAGGCTGCCTACGAAGCCGCCGTAGCCGCACGCGATGCGGCCGCCGCCCAGCTCTCGCTGGCAAAGTCCGGAGCACAAAGCGAAGACAAACAGTCGGCTGCCGCTCTCGTCAGCGCCGCCGGAAGCAGTGTCGACGAGGTTCAGGCCGTGCTCGAAGACAGTTATCTTACGGCTCCTTACAACGGCACCGTCGACCAAATCTACCCCGAGGCCGGCGAACTTGTGGCCCTGGGGGCCCCGATAATGAGCCTTCTGCGCGCCGACGACCGCTGGGTGACTTTCAACGTGCGCGAAGAGCTGCTCAACGACCTGCCCATGGGCAAAGAAATCACTGTGATGATTCCCGCCCTTGGCAAAAGGGAAATTAATGTGAAAGTGTACTACATCCGCGACATGGGAAGCTATGCCACATGGCGCTCCACCAAGAGCACCGGCAGCTACGACAGCCGCACGTTCCAGATCAAGGCTCGCCCCACCGAGGAAGTGCCCGGCCTGAGGCCCGGCATGTCGGTGATTTATTCCGAACCTGAACATTGATCAAATCATGGCCAATCTCGGTTTTCTGTCAGGAATCAGGCGCGAAATCTGCCGCCTTGCATCCCGGAGAATATACTTCTTCGGCATGGTGCTCGTGCCCCTGTTCGTGACTGTGTTCTTTATGAGCATCCTCCACGAGGGTCTGCCCGAGCGTGTGCCTACAGCTGTTGTCGACCTCGACCATTCGTCTTTGTCGCGTGCCATTACGCGCAACCTCGAGGCCATGCAGACCATCGATGTAGACCATTTCTGCGAGACTTACGACGCGGCCATGGAGGAAGTGAGGCGTGGAAACATCTTCGGTTTTTTTGTTATTCCCGCCAATTTCGAAAAGGAGACCCTTGGCGGCCGAAAACCCACGCTGGAGTATTACTCCAACCTTACTTACTTCGTGCCCGGCACTCTGGCATTCAAGGGATTCAAAACCGTGTCGGTGGCCACGTCGGCCGGAATTATCAAGCAAACACTCAGCTCGGCCGGTGTCGACCCTACCAAGGAAGCAAGCCTTATACAGCCTCTGTCGCTCGACATCTACGGACTTAACAACCCATGGATGAACTATGCCATCTACCTGTGCCCGTCGTTCACTTTCTGCACGCTGGCGCTCATGGTGATGCTGATGACTGTTTTTTCGATTACCTTAGAAATCAAAAACGGCACTTCACGCCGATGGCTCGAAACCTCCCACGGAAGCATAGGCATGGCCGTTACATCCAAGCTCCTAACCCACAACATTGTTTGGTTTCCCATTACTCTTCTGATTGTGTGGCTGCTCTTCGGCTACAGCCATTTCCCTATGAACGGCAGCATGGGGTGGATGATTGCTGCATCGCTGCTGCTGGTGGTGGCTTCGCAGGCCTTCGGCCTCTTCGCAAGCTGCGTGGTGCCCAATCCGCGCATGGCGTTCATCATCTGCGCTTTGTTCGGCATCCTGTCGTTTTCCTTTGCCGGCTTCTCATTCCCGGTGCAGAACATGTATGGAGCCATAGGCATCTTCAGCTATCTGGCCCCCATCCGGCACTGGTTCCTGATCTACATCAACGAAGCTCTCAACGGCGTGGGCCTCTATTATTCCCGATATTATTTTGCCGCACTCATTGCTTTCCTTTTCGTGCCTGTAGCACTCTTGGGAAGGCTCAAGAAAGCGTGCCTCAACCCTGTTTACGTGCCCTGATATGAATGTGTTTCAAAACATAAGAAGCTGGTTTACAAGCATGGGGCGAGTATTCCGCAACGAGTTTCGCCTCATTGTTGGCGACATCGGCGTCCTTCTGTTCTTTATAGCCCTTCCTCTGGCCTACCCCGTTATCTATACATTGATATATAATCCCGAGGTGGTGAACAAAATGCCGGTGGCCGTTGTCGACGACAGCCGCACGATGCAGTCGCGCGATTTTGTGCGCAAGGCATCGGCCTCGCCGGCTATCGACATCTATGCCTACTGCAACGACATGGCCGAGGCACGACGGCTTATGGCCGACGGCGATGTCTTCGGCATCATGGAAATACCCCGCGACTATGCCCGCTGTATTGGAAGGGGAGAAACGGCCCATGTGAGCTTTTTCTGCGACATGAGTCTGCTGCTACGCTACCGCACTTTTGCCGCCGCTCTCACCGACCTTCAGCTAAATGTGATTTCTGACATTACCGGCGACAAAATCGACGCCGCCGGTCTGGGCTCGCTCACCGGGGGCGGAACTCCAATGCTTTTCGAAAGCAAGAGCAACTTTCTGGGCGATTCCGAGCAAGGATTCGCATCGTTTATCATTCCGGGCATCGTAATACTCATTCTGCAGCAGAGCATGCTACTTGGCGTGTGCATGCTCGGCGGCACATCGCGCGAGCGTCGGAGCCGAAACAGAGGCATCGACCCTCTGCAGATACAAGCTCCGGCCACGGCCACCGTGTGGGGCAAAGCATTGGCTTATACGGTGTTCTACATTCCTCTCACCATCTATGTGATGCGATTCATCCCGGAGATGTTCGACCTGCCGCACTACGGCAACCCCGTCGACTATCTGCTCTTCATCTTCCCCATGCTTCTTGCCACGGCGTTTTTGGGGCAGGGCTTGAATGTTATTATCAAAGAGCGCGAAACGGTGTTTGTGGTCATTGTCTTCACTTCCGTTGTCTTTCTCTTCCTCTCGGGGCTCACATGGCCACGCTATGCCATGAGCACATTGTGGACTTGGGCAGGCAATTGCATCCCGGCAACCTGGGGTGTGGACGGTTTCATCAAAATCAACAGCAACGCCGCCACTCTCCCCGAAGTGGGCAACGACTTCTCCGCCTTGTGGATTTTGTCGGCAATTTACATGCTTTTCGCCCTTTGGTCAACCAAATATATCAACACTCTCTACTCGGTCAACGTTAATAAACCAACAACGAAAACTCCAAAAGTCTGAATAATGTCAGGAGTAAAAAGTCTTGCCAAGGATACGGCAATCTATGGAATAAGCTCCATTGTGGGGCGCTTCCTCAATTGGCTGCTCGTTCCGCTCTATACTATCACATTTGCAGTCGCCGACTATGGCGTGGTAACGTTTGTCTACTCGGTTGTGGCTCTTGCCATGGTGGTGCTCACCTACGGCATGGAAACCGGTTTTTTCCGTTTTGCAAACCACGAAAGGTGGAAAGACCCCATGGAGGTGTACAGCACCTGCCTTGTGTCGCTGGCTGTGAGCTCTACAGCCTTTGTGCTTGTGGTTCTTTCGCTGCTGGGCCACGCAACTCATTGGATGGAGTGCGACGGTCATCCGTCCTATGTTGTGCTCATGGCTGTATGTGTGGCCATAGATGCCTTTATAACCATCCCATACAGCTATCTGCGCTTCCGCAAGCGTCCTGTGCGTTTTGCAACGCTTCGTCTCATCAACATCGGCGTGAACATAGGCTTCAACCTTTTCTTCATTCTTTTGTGCCCGTGGCTTATGAAGCATGCACCGGAAACAGTGGACTGGTTCTACGATTCCTCCTACGGCATTGGCTATATTTTCCTTGCCAACCTAATTGCTTCGGCACTTAACCTGGTGCTGATGGTGCCGGAGCTGCGCGGCTTCCCCTTTAGGTTCAACTCCATGCTCTGGCGCGAAATGATTCGCTACTCTGCCCCGCTGCTGGTGCTGGGTGTGGCCGGGGTGATGAACCAGACCATCGACAAAATTCTCTACCCGCATCTTGTGGCCGACCCCGCCGAGGCTATGTACGGCCTGGGAATCTACGGGGCCAACTATAAGTTAGGCATACTGCTGCTTGTCTTCCTTCAGGCTTTCCGTTTTGCTTACGAACCTTTTATCTTTTCGCGCAGCAAAGAGGCAGGCGAAGACAAGAAGGTGGCCTATCGCGATGCCATGAGCTACTTTGTGGCTTTCTCTCTGCTGATTTTCTTAGGGGTGTTGTTCTATATGGACATTATCCGCTACTTCATTTCGCCACGCTACTTCAGCGGCCTGGGCGTAGTGCCCCTCATCATGCTCGGTGAATTGTTCTTCGGAATTTTCTACAATCTTTCGGTGTGGTATAAAATTACGGACAACACTCAGTGGGGCGCGTGGTTCTCCCTGTTCGGACTGGCTGTGACAGTGGCGCTAAATGTGCTGCTGGTGCCTCGAATCGGATATATGGGCTGCGCCGTGGCCGCATTGTGCTGCTACTTCCTGATGATGGCTGCAAGCTATTTTGTCGGCCGGCGATTCTACGATGTGGGCTATCCAGTTGGCGAGCTGGCTTATTATTTTGTCCTTGCCGCAGTGCTCTATGCCGGCGGTGTGTGGCTGCTGCCTTTGGCTCAGCTGCCGCCGGTGGTAAATGCCATGGTGCGTCTTGTGCTGCTTGCCGTCTTCGTGTGGCTTTTTGCCCGCCGCCGCCACATAAGCATAGCCGACCTTGCCGCTCCGCTGCTCAAACATTTGCACCGATGAAAATTGTCCTTGTCAACCACAGCGACAGCCGCGGCGGTGCTTCGGTGGTGAGCATGCGTCTTGTCGAAGCCCTGCGCTCCGCAGGCCACGATGCTCGGATGCTGGTGGTCCATAACTCCACCGGCAGCGACTTCGTAGCGACAGCTGCTCCGCATTGGCGTGCACGCCTTCCTTTTCTTGCCGAACATCTGCGCATTTTCACTGCAAACGGCATGAACCGTGCCGACCTTTTCAAAGCCTCGACAGCCACCGACGGACTGCCCCTGAGCCGCCATCCCTTGGTGAAACAAGCCGATGTGGTGATGCTCGGATGGATTAATCAGGGCATGCTGTCGCTGGACGAGATACGTCGCATTGCTGCAATGGGAAAACGCATGGTGTGGACCATGCACGACATGTGGAATATGACCGGAATCTGCCATCATGCAGGTTCGTGCAGCCGATATATGGAAGCCGAAGGATGCCGTCGCTGTCCGTTGCTTCACGGCCGTGCCGCCGACAACGACCTCGCAGCATCCACTTTCAGGCGCAAAAGCCAGCTCTACGCCGAAACCGACATCACTTTTGTGGCTGTGAGCTCATGGCTGGCCGAGCGGTGCCGCCAAAGCTCTCTGATGAAAGGATGCGATGTGCGTGTCATTCCCAATGCCTTCCCGATTGATGTTTTTCACATCGCCCCTAAATTATCGCGTGCTGAAGCAGGACTGCCGCAGCACGGAAAGCTAATTGTCATGGGGGCGGCTCGCCTCGACGACCCGGTCAAAGGCTTCCCATATGCCATTGAATCACTAAACATTCTTGCCAAGCGGCGCAAAGATGTCTCGGCAGTGTTTTTCGGCAATTTGCGACACCCCGACGTGCTGCAGTCTTTGCATCTGCCCTATGTGTGGCTTGGTCCTCTCTCCGGCAAGGAGAGGATAGCCGAAATATATGCCCACGCCGACGTGGTTATGTCAACATCGCTCTACGAAACCTTGCCGGGCACGCTCATCGAAGGCCAGGCTGCCGGAGCTATGCCTGTGACTTTCGACCGCGGCGGTCAGCGCGACATCATTCGTGCCTCCGGCGAGGGGTTCTTGGTACCTTTTGGTGACAACGAAGCCTTTGCGGCTGCTTTGGCTCAGGCTATCGACCATCCTTCCGACCGCCGTAAACTGCACGAACTTGTTGCCGGCCGTTTCGGGGCCGGCAACATTGCGCGTGCCTATCTCCAAATGTTTTCCTGAAACAGCATCAAAAGGGTGCGGCTCTGCAGCAGAACCGCACCTTTTTTTTTGAAGTTAAGTTTATTTTATCATCACTTTGGCAGTGCGGGAGCCCTGCTTCATGATGTATATGCCGGAGGTGGGATTGTCGATTTTCTGACCGTTGAGCTTGTAATATATCGTCTGCTTTTTAACATCGTCACCAACATGCTCTACACCGGTTGTACCGTCTTCCTTAATGTTGAGGAACTTCTGCCACTGTGATGCAGTCTTGTATGCTTCGAGCGAACCTTTGGGCACTGTCAGAACGGCATCGGAATAGCTTGCGTTGCTAAATGCATTTCGGCTGAGTTCGGGAGGATTCACTGCATTACAACTGATGGTGGTGAAATCGACATTCTGAAAGGCGTTCATCCCAATGGTCTCCACACCTTCGCCCAGCGACAGCGTCTTAACCGCCTTGCAGCCCGAAAAAGCCTGTGTCCCTACTGTTTTGACACTCGAAGGAATGTTGATGGCCTCGGCCGACATATAATTCATAAAGGCATAGTTGTTTACAGCCTCCACTCCTTCGGGGATGTCGAGATTTTCAACTTCCGTGCCGTCGACTGCAAGCACGGCACCGGAATAGAGAGGATTAGCTGTGTAGTTGCCAAATGTGATACGGGTCCAACTGTCCAACGAAGGAATGTTGACAATTTTCACAGGCGAACCCGTAAAAGCCCCCATACCTATTTCTTCCAAGCTGTTGGGGAGAGTGACAGCTTCCAGATTTTTGATGTAGGCCAGCGAAAAATTGCCGATTCGTGTTGTGCCGTCAGGGATTATGCTGCAGTCGACCACGGCAGCCGTACTGTCGAATAAGGAAGCTCCGTAACGAAGAGGGCTTGCCGAAGCATCTTTGAAGTCGGTCGAAATCCACCTGGCGAACCCCGGAGTGTACACTTCGGCTATGGCCTCGGATTCGCTGAAGCAGTTCGAACCCACTGTTGCCGGAGCACCTGCGAAGCGGACGACTTTCAGAGCATTGCACTTGGAGAACGACGAATTGCCGACGCTTGTCACACTTTCGGGAATCGACACTTCGGTGAGGGCGGAACATGTGACAAAGGCAAAATTCGAAATTGCTGTCAGAGTGTAGCTTTTCCCTGATTCATCGCTCACAGAAGATGGGAGGACAACAGCACCGGAAATTTCGGAGGGTGTCTGACGGCCAACTTCACAAGTCGAATCGCTTGTAATGTTATAGATTATTCCTTCAAAGCTGAAACTTTCGGCATTTGCGCCAAGGACTGCGACAAACACCATCATGCCGGAGCCCATAAAACGTATCAATTTACTCATATCATATTTCTTAACGGCGGCAAAGTTAGGCATTAAACTCCACACGAACCTTGGCACGGCACCCATGCCGATGCCACATTGTCAAAAAAAATATGTCAAAAAGTCAATTGGGCGCTTCTTCCGGGTGTTCTGCCTCGTATTGCTTTTTAGCCCGATAGAAAGTGTTCATCGAACCAAAACCGCTGACACGGGCCACCTCGGTGAGCTTTATGTTGGGGTGCTCGGCAGCATAGCGCATGGCGTAGTCAATTCTGAGAGTGTTCAGATAACGGTTCAACGATCCAAAACGGCGAGCAAAAACCTCGCTCAGATACGAATGATTGATGTCGAGTCTTTCCCTCAATGAGACACGCTTCAAGTCCGGATCGAGAAAAAGCTTCTCAGCCTCGACGAGCCGGCGTATCTGCCGTTCGAGTATATCGAGCTGGGCTTCGGAAAGCAAGTTTTTCCGTCCTTCTTTTTCCGTAGACATGGCCGGCAACAATGCCAGACCTTTGCCCGACAGTTTCCATTGCGGATGTAGGATGGTGATGAGTATGCACATGCCGGAAAGCATGGCAAACGCAGCAATAACAGTGTGCATCGTGGCTGAATCGGCAATAAAGACCGCCCAAGCCATGGCAAGCCCGGCAAGACAGACGGCAGCAATGCCCCGGCCAAATTTTCGGGGGAAAGCCACTGCTGCACACCGCAGCCCGCCGTCGCTCCTCTGCATCCTGACAACAAGGTCGGCCAGCACATAAATCAAATATATCCCCAACAAAACACCGGCGACAATGACAACGTCAATCAGCCAGTGCCCGGCATCGAGGCTCGTACCGCCCATGCAGGCATAAGCAAACAATACGAGCGACAACAGAACAGGAATGCCGCCAACAAGAACAAGACGGAATTGCGTCTGCTTGGGATTTTCTTCTTTGAAAAAGAACTTTCTCAAAGCCATCGAGGCTGTTGACGGAACATAAAGAATCCAAAAACAGCGGACAAAAGTCCACGCGTCGACAGACCCGAAGGGATATGCCACACAGGGGAACAACAAAGCCACACCGAAAAAAGCAATTGCCGCCTCGCGACGCGCAGGATACACATCGGCCATCTTGTCGGTACTGTAATTCCATAGGTTGCAGCAGCGTAGGCATCCGCAGAACATGAACACCAACAGCATCAATGCGTATGCTACCCTCACATATATATGCTCGTCCATTGCTTATTCTTGTTTTGCTTCTATTCCACCGGTTCGTAGATGTAGAGTTCGTGAACTTCGCCGGTGTAGCCCTCGTCGGTGAGGGGGCCTTGGCTCATTCCCAAAACGATTGTTGTGCCGCGATTGTTGAGCACCACGAGCTCGTTGGTGACAGGGTCGATGGCAAGACCCTCGATTTCGCCCTCGCGCCGGAAATCGTCCATGATGCGCAGAAGTTCCACTCTGCCCTGCTGAGCACCGGCAGCCACAAGCCCGCGGCGCATCACAGGTTTGCCGCCGGCATCGAGAGCAACGCTGAAAGGCGTATCCTTCACCACCTCCTCGCCCTCGACAAGTCCGGTGTATGGCACCGACGATATGTCGGCGACATAGAGATTGTCGGGCAGACGGTAGGCTGCTTCGCCATCATCTGCCGAGAAGATGATTTTGCCGTCGGCAATAAATATTCCCTGGCACCAGTAGGGCGTGGGCACGCACTGCATCTTGGTGTGATAACAGCCCGTGGCAAGGTCATAGCAGTAGACATAGCGGCTGTCGACCCAGTCCGACATCCACACCATGTTGCGGTCGCGGTCCACGGCAATGCCCGACACTTCCACCTGCCCCGATTCAGGGCTCCATGGCAGGTCGCGCTTCCATTGCAGTGTGTTGGCATCGTAGATCGACACGGCGATATTATAGCCCCGGCCATATTCAAATTTCTCAATTCCGCAGTAAATTTCACCATTCCACACATCAATGTCGCCAAAATGGTTTGCCACCTCGGGGTGTTGGAACGGCTGGGTGTTCTTGTCCACAAGGTGCCCCTGTTTGTCATATTTATAAATGGCACGGGTGTCCGACACATAATAATATGAGCTGTCGATGGCAATTCCTTGGCGTCCCTCCACCGGCAAAACGGCTTTAAGACGATAATTCCTGGACAATTGCTGCCCCTGGCATACAAAAATTGCTGACGCAATGGCGATTAAGACTGCGGTGAGTTTTTTCATATTGATAGAGGAACGACGCGGTGCGACACCTGCAGTCCCTCGAAAGGTGTCCAGCCGCAGGGCGACACAACCATGCTGTCGGTAATGGTATAAGGTTCTGTTTTCTCTACAAGTATGAGCCATGCAGGCATGCCGGGCTCCAACAGGCCATAGCGGCCCATGCCGAAAATTGTAAATGGAGCTTGAGCCATTTTTTGCACAATTAGCTGCGGTTCAAGATATTGAAGCATGCGCACAAGGGCAAACTGCACCGATGGCGCTCCCGAGGCGGCTGTGAGTGCCCCGCCCTCTTTCTGCGACAACAGATGCGGTGCGTGGTCGGTTCCCAGCGTGTCGATGCGCCCATTGGCAAGAGCCTCGCGAAGTGCCTCGGCATCGGCCTCGGTCTTGATGGCAGGGTTCACCTTGTGGCGGTTCGTTCGGCACGACGGAACCGACAGCACGGGGTCGAGATAAAGTGGCGTGGTCTCTGCTGTGATTTGTTTGCCTTCGACGGGCCCGAGCTGGAAAAGCGACAGCTCGTCGGCTGTGCTAACATGAGCAACATGAAGATGCACCCCCGTGCGGAGGGCCAGATCGATGGCTCGCGATGTTGCCGCAAGGCATGCCTCGCGGCTGCGAATGAGGCTGTGTTCGCTCACAGGCACAGCCTCGCGGCTACCATAACGCTCTACGGCGGCTGCGGCATTGGCAGCTATCATCGCGTCGTCTTCGGCGTGTACCATGACGGTGAGCCCGGCATCGGCGCAGTAGCGCATAATGTCGAGCAGCTCAGCCTCGTCGGGACAGTGCATGGCCCCGGTGCTGGTGCCTAAAAAAATCTTGACACCGGCCGGCACCGAAGCATCGAGCGAACGCAGGTCGGCAAGACAAGCGGGAGTGGCTCCATAGAAAGCGCGATAGTGCACTTCCGATGTTGCCCGGCCGCGTGCCAGTTTGTCGACCAAAGCCACTGCAGTCGTTGTGGCAGGCTTGGTATTGGGCATGTCGAAAACCATGGCCATGCCGCCAAGGCGGGCTGCACGGCTTTCGCTTGCAATAGTTCCTTTTTCCTCGAGCCCGGGTTCACGGAAGTGGACATGAGTGTCCACAAGGCCGGGCATCAACATCGCCTCGCGGGCATCGACATGCTCCTCGCCGGGCTGCGGCTGCGGGTTGTCGCCGGTTCCAACTGCGGTAATCACTTTTCCGTCGGTGCGCAGCCAGCCATTGCGAGTGCCGGCGGCATCAACCAGAAGGGCGTTGGTGATGAGCATAGGGTTCATTGCCTTGAATAATCGGGGTATTTTGTGAAAAAGCTGTTCCATTTCAGACGGATAACGCCAAAGACGGCCTCGCCGAAAATGCCGCTGTTCATCTTGCTGGTGCCAAGCACGCGGTTGACAAAGATAATGGGCACTTCCACCACTTTGAAACCATATTTGTAGGCCGTAAACTTCATTTCTATCTGGAAAGCATAGCCTTTGAACTTGATTTTATCCAGTTCAAGAGCCTCGAGCACACGCCGGCGGTAGCATACGAAACCTGCCGTGGTGTCGTGAATGGGCACACCGGTCACAATCTGCACATACTTGCTGGCATAGAACGACATGAGCACACGACCCATAGGCCAGTTGACTACATTCACCCCCGACACATAGCGCGAACCCACAAGCACATCGGCCTGCTCGTCGATGGCTGTCTGTCGAAGACGAATAAGGTCGGCAGGATTGTGCGAAAAATCGGCATCCATCTCGCAGATAAATTCATAGCCCTTGGCAAGGCAATCCTTGAACCCTGTGATATAGGCCGTTCCTAAACCGAGCTTGCCCGCACGCTCGATGATGCGCACTCGTCCGGGATGTTCGTCGATTTTCTGTTTAACGATGGCGGCGGTGCCGTCGGGCGAGTTGTCGTCGATAACAAGTATGTCGAAATCAACCGGTAGCGCAAGAACGGCCTCGATGATAGCGGCGGCGTTCTCGCACTCGTTATACATGGGTATTATAACACACGCATCGCTGTGCGTGCTTTTTGTTTCGCTCATTGACAGTTCATTTTTAATATGCAAAAATAATACAATTTGCCGACATTATACTCCACAGAAAGTTTTTTTACAGATTTTGAACAAAAAGAGCACTTTTTTTGATTTGCAATTGGAGGAAAAAGAGTAATTTTGTGGGTAATAAATATGAAAAGATCCTCGACGGCCTGTGGCTGTCGCGCAGCATACATAATCCTTACAACATAAAAAATCTCTAAACCAATTACCGGAACGACACTAAAATGAAAACAGACCTTAGTTCCCAGATTAAACTGGACCGGATTCCCAAGCGCTACTACAATCCCGATACAGAAATCGAGCTTGCCGCTCTGCGACGCGAGGAGAAAATCAACACACACATCTATGAAACGGCATCCGAAGGCGCCGAATACATTGCCTCCGAAATGGTGAGGTATATCAACCGATATGTGGCTCGCAAAGGCAAATGCGTCCTTGCCCTCGGTGCCGGCGAAAACACTCTTCCGGTCTATGCCGAACTTATCAAGCTCTATAAAGAGGGCAAGGTCAACTTCAAAGATGTCGTTGTGTTCAATATCAGCGAATTCTTCCCCCTCCAGCCCGAAGGACCGTCGACAATGACGCGCCTCAACGAAATGTTCCTCAGCCAGGTGAACATCCTCACCCGCAATGTCCACACCATCAATCCCGAAATTACCAAGGAAACGATGTACGACTATTGCCAGGACTACGAACGTCAGATTGCCGAAGCAGGAGGTATCGATGTGGCTCTGTGCGAAATCGGACCTGCCGGTGCTATTGCTTTCAACGAACCGGGTAGTTCGGCTTCGAGCTTCTGCCGCCTCGTTCTGCTGGGCAACGAAACACGCCACGCAATTGCCAAAAGCTATAAAACCGAAGAGGCCCCGACAACGGCTATCACTCTCGGCCTGAAAAACTTTATCGACGCTCACCGCCTCATCACCATGGCTTGGGGTGAAAACCGCGCCAACATCGTGTGCGATGTCGTAGAAGGCCCAGCCACAAACGCTGTCCCGGCATCGCTCCTCCAGGGGCATCCACACATCAAACTCGTAACAGACCTCGGTGGTGCCGAAGACCTTACACGAATCAGCAAACCGTGGAAGGTGACAAGCTGCGAATGGTCCGACAAACTTATTCGCCGCGCAATTGTTTGGCTTTGCTACCAAACAAACAAGCCAATCCTCAAACTCACCGACAAGGACTATAACGACTTCGGGCTGGGTGAGCTGCTGGCTCTCTACGGCTCGGCATACAATGTGAACATCAAGATTTTCAACGACCTGCAGCACACCATCACCGGTTGGCCCGGAGGCAAGCCCGATGCCGACGACACATATCGTCCCGAGCGTGCAAAACCCTACCCCAAACGTGTGATTGTGTTCTCGCCCCACCCCGACGACGATGTAATCTCCATGGGAGGAACGCTAAAACGCCTTGTCGACCAGCATCACGACGTGCATGTGGCATACGAAACCTCCGGCAACATTGCCGTGGGCGACGAAGACATGATGCGCTACTTCCTGATGTTCGACAAAATCGCTCCCGAATTCGGCTTTGGAGGCGATGCATATAAGAAACTCTCGGACAGCGTGCGCGAAGCTGTCGCTGCTAAAAAAGCCGGCGACATCGACACTGCCGACGTTCGCGAAATCAAAACCATGATCCGCCAGGCCGAAGCAACCATCGCCTGCAACTATATCGGTGTGGCTCCCGGACACATCCACTTCCTCCGTCTGCCATTCTATGAAACCGGCACAATCAAGAAAGGCGACCTCTCGCAGAACGATGTCGACATTGTTAAGGCTCTTCTCCAGGATGTCAAACCTCACGAAATCTTCGTTGCCGGCGACCTTGCCGACCCTCACGGAACTCACAAAGTGTGCACCGACGCTGTCCTTGCAGCTATCGACGAGCTCCTCGACGAACCTTGGATGGAAGACTGCCGCATCTGGATGTACCGCGGTGCTTGGGCTGAATGGGAAATCGACCACATCGAAATGGCCGTGCCTATCTCACCCGAGGAACTACGCTTCAAACGCAACTCAATCCTCAAACACCAGAGCCAGATGGAGAACGCTCCATTCCTCGGCGACGACGACCGCCTATTCTGGCAGCGTGCCGAAGACCGAAACCGAGCTACCGCCCGCCTCTACCAAGACCTCGGCCTCGCATCTTACGAAGCCATCGAAGCATTCGTCGAATACCACCCAATCCGATAATACAAGCCTACAAATAAAGCCAAAGGCCGCGAAATTCGCGGCCTTTGATGTCTACACATTCTAAAGCAGAAAAATTGTGGATAGAAGTTTTAGAAAATTCGGTTCGTGCCAGATACGCCATGAAAGAGCCAAAAGAATTTGCATTCGACGCACGACAATATTGCATAGAAGCAGATATTGTCGTATCTTTGTTATTGCGTAAGAACTCTCGTCAATAAAGACAAATATTTAGTATGGATAGTAAGACTCTTGAATTTGTTACGTACTGCATTAGTAAGCTCGCGCAGGTGTTGAAACTATCGCAGCGCGAGGTTTATCGCCGACTTAAAGAATCGGGGATTCTTGACGGATATATCATCCCTTCGTATGATGTTCTCCACACATTCAGCTCCCGGTATCTTATGGAAGATTTAACGGACTATATGCGGGAGAAAGGAGTGTTGTCATAATCCTCAAATTCGCAGCCAATCCGTTTGCTCGAACCGATTTAATTGTTACGC
>CAJUAR010000048.1 GCA_910584495.1 uncultured Muribaculaceae bacterium | reverse complement strand
CAAAGCTACAAAAAATTCCCCTGCCGATGCTTCGACAGGGGTCATTTTTATTTCGTCCGCAAGGGTCAATCTTATTTTGCCCAAAGGGGTCAGATCCGCGCGCCCGAAGGGGTTGAACTTATCGTATAGACCGACAATTAGTCGAAGATGTGTTTGAGCTTGGAGAAAATGCGCTTGCTGTCGGTTTCGGTGGGTTTGATGTTTGGCTGGGTGCGCATGGCTTCGAAAGCGGCACGCTGTTCGTCGGTGAGCTTTTCGGGTACATAGACCATTATGTTGATAAGCTCGTCACCAGTCCCGCCGTTCTCATTGTCGGGCAAGCCCTTTCCGCGCAGACGGAGCACTTTGCCGGGCTGAGTGCCGGCAGGAATGTTGATGCGAGCACGGCCGGAGACCGTTGGCACTTCGACAGCAGTGCCGAGGGTCGCGGATGGAATGTCGAGCATCAAGTTATAAATCAGGTCGGCACCATCGCGGATGAGCTCGGGATGCTTGATTTCTTCAACCACCACGAGGAGGTCGCCGGGTGTACCGCCCCCCTTGGGATAGTTACCTTTTCCCCTGAGAGCGAAAGTCTGGCCCTCGGTGGCTCCGGCAGGAATAGAGAAAGTCACTTCCTGGTCGCGGCGTTCCACGCCCTGTCCGTGGCAGTACTGGCACGGTTCGGTGATAATCTTGCCCGAGCCTTCGCACTGTGGACAAACAGCTTCGGACTGCATGTCGCCGAAAGGAGTGCGCTGCACGGCAACCACGCGTCCCGAGCCATGACATTTGGGGCAGGTAGACATTGCCACGCCATCTTTGGCACCTGTGCCGTGGCAGTGTGTACATTCAAGGAACGTAGGCACACGGAGAGTCTTTGTCACACCCTTTGCAATATCTTCGAGCGAGAGTTTGACACGGATGCGGACATCGCCGCCGCGTTTGCGTGCCGGCTGACGGCGACGGCCTCCTGTGGCACCGCCGAAACCGCCAAAGTCACCGCCGAAGCCGCCCCCAAAGATACTGCTGAGAATATCGTTGAGATCCATTCCATGACGGCTATAGAAGTCGTTCATGTCGAAACCGCCGGCTCCGTATCCTCCGCCTCCAAAACCTTGCGGACCCATGTTGTGGCCGTACTGGTCGTAGAGCTGACGTTTTTTCTCGTCGCTGAGCACATCGTAGGCCTCGGCAGCCTCCTTGAATTTCTCCTCGGCCTCTTTGTTGCCCGGATTCTTATCAGGGTGATATTGAATAGCCTTTTTGCGATAGGCTTTCTTTATTTCGTCGGGGGTGGCAGTTTTGCTCACACCGAGCACTTCGTAGTAATCTCTTTTGCTGTCCATATTATTGTCCTACGGCTACTTTGGCATGTCTTAGCACTTTATCGTTGAGCATATATCCCTTCTGTGTAGTATCGAGCACTTTGCCTTTTAGGTCGTCGGAAGGTGCGGGAATAATGGCAATTGCTTCGTGGAAATCGGGGTTGAAATCGGCACCGTCGGTCTCCATTGCTTTGACACCTTGGCTCTGGAGATATTTGATGAGCTTGTTGTAGATTAGTTCCATGCCCTTTCGGATAGATTCGGCCTCGGAGGATTCGGCAGCAGCTACGAGGCCGCGTTCGAAATCGTCGACAATCGGCAAAAAGCCCTGAAGCACGCGTTCAGCAGCATTTTTGATGATATCGGCTTTTTCTTTAAGCACGCGTTTGCGGAAATTGTCGAAATCGGCCATGAGGAAAAGATATTCTTTTTTCTCCTTTTCAATCTCTGCACGTGCTTCATCGAGCTCGTTCTGCAGACGGGCGTTTTCGTCCAATTCGGCCTCGACCTCGGCTTCTTCAGGCTCTTCGTCAAGAATATCCATCACTTCAGGCTGCTCGTCGGCAGCCTTAGGGGCTGTATGTTTGTCCTGTTCGTGGTTCTTTTTATTGTTATGATTCTTGTCGCTCATAATTATTTTGTGTTTGAAAACAATATACAAAAACTCGGCCAAAGAATGTTAAAACCGGCCTGCTCACAGAAATTATAACAATTAAAGGGGAATTATCGTTCGATTTTCGCGTGGCAAAAGGGCATCGAAGCGCTGTGTCACCGTCCTGTCTGCCATTTTGTCACCCCGAAAGCAAGCTTTTTTTGACTGCTATCGTGCCAAAAGTGGACGTGAAATTGCACAAAACGCAGAACCACCCATAGGGAAGGCTCCGCGTTTCATTTCAAAAGTTAGAAGTATAACGATTTGTGAAGATAATGATTTCAATAATATTCTTGCAGACTATTATCTAAACCAAGAACCTCAAACCATTGACCATGCTTATTCTTCAGAGTTCTTTTCGGCGTACTCTTTGAGGAGTTTTTCTTGAACGTCGCCGGGAACAAGTTCGTAACTTGCGAACTTCATGGAGAACGACGAGCGGCCGCCGGTGATTGAACTGAGCGATGTCGAGTAGCTCGACATTTCCTTGAGAGGCACACGAGCCGAAATTTTCTCAAAGCCCTTTTCGCTGCTCATGCCCATGATGATTGCGCGGCGTCCCTGAAGGTCGCTCATCACATCGCCCATCACATCGGCGGGGACGAGAACTTCAACATCGTAGACGGGCTCGAGCACCTTGGGGTTGGCATCGCGGAAAGCCTGGCTAAAGGCATTACGGCCGGCAAGACGGAAGGAGATTTCGTTGCTGTCGACGGGATGCATTTTGCCATCATAGATGCAAACGCGCACATCGCGGGCATACGAGCCGGTGAGAGGTCCTTGCTCCATGCGGTCCATAAGACCTTTGACAATTGCAGGGATGAAGCGGGCATCGATAGCACCGCCAACAATGCAGTTGCACACAACAAGCTTGCCACCCCATGCCAAAGGAATTTCCTGAGTGTCGCGAACGCTCATTTTATATTCCTGGTTGCCAAAACGATAGGTATCGGGAGCAGGCATACCTTCGGTGTAAGGCTCGATGATGATGTGAACTTCGCCAAATTGGCCTGCACCGCCCGACTGTTTCTTGTGGCGGTAGTCGGCACGCGCTGCTTTGGTAATGGTTTCGCGGTAGGGAATCTTGGGTTCTTCAAAGACAATGGGGAGTTTGTCGTTGTTCTCCACACGCCATTTGAGCGTGCGCAAGTGGAATTCGCCCTGGCCTTTGAGGATGGTCTGTTTCAGTTCCTTGCTCTGCTCCACAACCCATGTGGGGTCTTCTTCGTGCATGCGGGTGAGAATCTGCATCATTTTCTCGGCATCGCTCTCGGTGACGGGACGGATGGCACGCTGATATTTAGGCGCAGGATATTTGATGAAGTCAAACTGGTAGTCACAAGCTTTTTCATCGAGGGTGTTGCCCGTGCGTACGTCTTTAAGTTTGACCGAAGCGCCTATGTCGCCGGCAACAAGTTCGTCGACCGCTGTGCGGATCTGGCCGCAGACACAATAGAGCTGTGCAAAGCGTTCGCGGCCGCCACGAGTAACGTTTTCGAGGTCGGCACCGGCTTTGAGCGTACCCGACATCACCTTGAAATAGCTCACTTCGCCAATGTGGGGTTCGACAGTGGTTTTGAACACAAAGATGCTCAGAGGACCATCGGCATCGGGCTTCACTTCGTCGCCGGCAGTATCCACAGGCGCAGGCATTTCGTCGACAAAAGGCACCACATTGCCGAGGAATTCCATCATGCGTCGCACGCCCATGTCTTTTTCGGCGCTGACACAGAACACGGGGAAGATTGAACGATCCACGAGGCCGCGACGGATACCCATGCGTAGTTCGTCCTCCGAAAGATGTTCCTCTTCAAAGAATTTTTCCATGAGCGTTTCGTCGTTCTCTGCAGCAGCTTCGACAAGTGCGCGATGCAGCTCGTTGGCTTTGTCCAGTTCCTCAGCGGGTATTTCTTCGATTGTGGGAGCACCACCGTCGGGTCCCCACGAATATTTCTTCATCAGCAGCACGTCGATCATGGCATTGAAGCCGGGGCCGCTCACCAGCGGATACTGGATGGGCACCACTTTGGGACCGAACACCTCGCGCATCTGCTCGAGCACGTTTTCATAGTCAGCTTTTTCGCCATCGAGCTGGTTGATGGCAAAAATTATAGGCTTATCAACCGAAGAGGCTGTGCGGAAAATATTTTGAGTGCCCACTTCCACTCCATACTGGGCGTTGACAAGAATAAGGCCGGTATCGGTAACGTTGAGAGCGGTGATAGCATTGCCAACAAAATCGTCGGCTCCGGGGCAGTCGATTACATTGAGCTTCTTGCCGAGAAATT
This sequence comes from uncultured Muribaculaceae bacterium, assembly GCA_910584495.1. Classification (GTDB taxonomy): domain Bacteria; phylum Bacteroidota; class Bacteroidia; order Bacteroidales; family Muribaculaceae; genus CAG-873. The sequence goes on along the minus strand of CAJUAR010000048.1, from coordinate 17,008 downwards.
CGGCATAGAACACCGTAGAGAACACAGTCGAGCCATATTCTTTTTCCACGGGGAAGTAGTCGCACACGGTGTTACCCTGGGCAACGACCCCTCTGCGTTTTATAACCCCACACTCGTAGAGCATAGCTTCTGCAAGTGTGGTTTTACCCGAGCCTTTGCTACCGAGCAAGGCTATGTTTTTGATTTCTCTGGATTTGTAGATTTTCATGCTATCTAAATTTGTTAGTTTGTCATGGCCGAAGGAAGTGCCTATGGAGGGTCCTTCCTCTTTTCGGCCCGCAAATTACAAAAAATATTTCTAACACGCCCCACAAAAAAACATGTTTCACAACATAAAAGCATTTTTAGCCCTTTTTCTGCACCTTCTTCAACCGCCGCCTGACGACATTCACGGATTACAAAGCATGATTCTTTTTGATTTTAAAGCAGTCCGTATTTGGAATTAATTTACTAACTTTGCACACAAATCCGGACAATACATGGCAGTAACTGACGACAGAAAATTCACCCGCGATTTTGTCTATAATCTTTTAGAAGCGGTGAAAGGCAAAACTCTGGGTGAGGTTGACAAATCTCATCAGTTCGCCCGCACCATAAACAGCGGGAAAATCACAGGTATTGCCGGAGATGTGATTGAGCAGTCGGTCTTCGGCTACAATCGCGACAGCGATCAGGAATGTGACATAGAAATCGACGGAGTGCTCACCGAACTGAAGACATCCGGTGTCCGCATACCAAAACGCAACCTCAGTCATGCTGCAGGAAAAACCGGAGAAGAATATAACATCCATTTTCAGGCAAAAGAGGGAATCAGCATAACGGGCGTAACTTTCGAGCCGACGATACAGACCGATTTCGACACCTCACACTTCTGGGAAAAGGCAGAACATCTGCTCATTGTCATCTACGAATATAAATCGTACGAAGTCGTACCGGCTGCCGGCTATGCCGAATTCCCCATAATCGACTATATTTTCAACACGTTTTCGCCCAATGAAAAATCCCAGTTGCAAAGTGACTGGGAGATTGTCAGAGACTATCTCAAAAAAATATACACCGCCTATCCCGACCAAAGCACACGGAATGCACAACTCGTAGGCTTTACCCATATCCTCAGGCCTAACCTCCTGTTAGTCGAACTGGTCCCGGGTTTCAAACGAAAGAAGACCGGAAGTTATCAAAAACCACGTTACCGCCTCAAAAAGACCTTTGTGGATTATATCATCCGAGGTCATTTCGACAAAAGCAGGACGGCGAATGAAATTGCTCTGAAAGAATCTTTCTCCAGTTTTGCCGAGCTCGATGCTCGTTGCCACGTGCTCACCTTGAAACACCGAGGCAAAAGCATTGCAGAGCTGAGAGAAACATTCGGCATAGCATCTGGAGCCAAAGATATAGCATCGAAATGTGTAATCCGCATGTTTGGCACCGATTGCAGCAAGCTGAACCAGATTTCTGACTTCACCAAGGCCGGCATTATCGCAAAGACCATCACTGTGACCCCTTGCGGAGGAAGGACCGAGGACATGAAACTGAAACACGTGGATTTTCAGGAGTGGGCCGACCGGGATGTCGATTTCGAAGATTCCGATGTCTACAATTATTTCTGCGAACATAGCTTTCTTTGTCCGGTTTTCTGCGAGCACGACCCCAACGACCCGGACAAAACCGTATTTGAAGGTTTCAAACGCTTTGCTTTCGACGAAGCCTTCATCGATAATGAGGTGAGGCGTACATGGATGGATTCCAGAAGATTGATTCATAGCGATAAACTTGAATGGGAATACGTCTATGACAAGAATGGAACCCGCCGCGAGAACAGGAGCGGCTCATACATGGGAGCGCCCAATCTGCCCAAAAGTTCGGAATATGTAGTTTTCTTCCGAGGCGGAGCAGATGTCTCTACCGAAAAGACAAGAACAGAATATGTGAACGGAATCCGCATGCTGCCACAGTTCATCTGGCTAAAAGGCTCGTTCATCGCAAAGAAATTACAAGAAATTCCATTTATCTAAGGCATGTCACCGAATAATAGCAACAATATAAAAGTCGTTGAACTTTTCGCCGGTGTCGGAGGTTTCCGTATCGGGCTGGAAGGAGCGTCCGATGCCTACAACACTATCTGGAACAACCAGTGGGAACCGTCTACAATCCATCAGGACGCATCATTGGTATATCGCGCACGATTTGGCTCCAAAGGACATGTCAACAAGGACATCAACACAATTCCGACCAAAGACATACCAAACCACGACCTCCTTGTCGGCGGCTTCCCTTGCCAGGACTATTCTGTGGCCTCGACACTTAGCAAATCGGGAGGAATAGAAGGAAAGAAAGGCGTGCTATGGTGGCAGATATATCGCATTCTCGAAGAGAAAGGGGACGCCAGGCCTCAGTACCTGTTCTTTGAAAATGTCGACCGTCTCCTCAATTCCCCGGCCAAGCAGCGAGGCCGTGACTTTGCTATTATCCTTGCATCTCTTGCCGACCTTGGTTATACCGTTGAGTGGAGAATAATAAATGCTGCAGAATACGGCATGCCTCAGCGTAGACGACGCACCTACATTCTGGGCTACCTCGAAGATTCGCGCATCGCCGCTAAAGTTCAGAATCTTAAAGACTGGGTGCTCTACGACGGCGTTTTAGCCAATGCATTCCCTTTCAGGCCTAAAGGTAAGTATATTTCGGAATTCGATATCGAAGGAACTGTGAAGCAGGTGTCGGACAACTTCAACAAAGGAGTTAAAGACAGCCCGTTCGGGAACGCTGGCATCATGCGCGACAGACACGTTTTTTCTGTCGATGCCGAGGCTGTCTACAATGGTCCGATGATGACTCTTGGCGGAAATATCGTGGATGAAGCCTTCGTCCCCGAAGATTTTTTCATTCCTGAAGAAGACGTTAAGAAATGGGAGTACGAAAAAGGTGCCAAAAAGATAGAACGAACATCAAAAGAAGGTTTTAAATACTTTTTTTCTGAGGGAGGCATGGCATTCCCGGACTCTCTGGACAAGCCTTCCCGTACCATTATCACAGGTGAAGGGGGGCCTTCGGCATCTCGCTTCAAACATGTCATATCGACGCCTTCGGGACGTTTCCGCCGCCTCGTTCCCATTGAGCTGGAACGTCTCAACATGTTCCCGGACAACCACACCCTGCACCCTGCCGTATCGGATGGCCGCAGGGCCTTTCTCATGGGCAATGCACTGGTCTGCGGTGTTGTAGAGAGCATAGGGAAAAGCCTTTACCGCTTCATCTTCGACAAAGAACCTGTATCGTCACGACCCATCGACACCAAGCGCGACGCCGAGCCCGCCTTGAACCTCGACCTGTTCTCAGAACTTGATTCTGAACTGAAAATAAACAAGCCGAAGAAAACGTATAGCCTGGACATGAACAAAAGCCTGCTAATCGGTTTTGTGAAGCCCGACAATACCGGATATTTCCTCGACGGAGGTCAGACAAAAATATATTACACCGGAAAGACCAAGTCGTTCCCCTCGACAGTGGCGCTCAACAAATTGTATTACTTCATGCCCTATATCAAAAACAAAGGCGTAAAAGATCTTTATCTAATCCGCAGGGCACGCATCGGGAACAAAGCTGAAATCCACCAGGAATCGGATGACAAAGATTCCCGCCTTGTGTTTGAGCTTGAATATCTGCAAAGTCTGCCGGATTATGTCATGCTGAAACCCAACATATTCCACACCTATAGAGACACTGTCCTCGGAAAAGTCTTGGACAATATTGAACAACAATGATTCCGAGATTGACTGCGGATTGACTTTATTGACACAATCACACACAATCACACACAATCACCTAATTATTAATCCATTTACCTCCGTGTTCTTTGCCATGTCGATTTTTTTTTGTAACTTTGAGCCTGTTTTGCAGCAACCAACCCTTTAGAGATGGCAAAAAAGATTAGCGACAACAAACCAGGCGGCGTTGAACTGGGATTCCAACGCATTGACATCGACATAGCATCATTCAACCAGGCCCCCGACGAGGATGCCCTCTGCATACTTCCCACCCGGAATCTTGTAATGTTCCCGGGCATAACTCTCACCATCGACCTCGGACGTCAGTCGAGCATCGACCTTGCACGAAAAGCCAACGAGGAGCACTTTCCCATAGGCATCATCTGCCAGCTCAACCCGGCGGAGGAAAATCCATCACTTACAACCGACCTCTATAAATACGGCGTTCTGTGCGATGTGCTCGCCATTTTGGAACACCCCGACGGACACAACATGGCCCTTGTCCACTCGCGCCAGCACTTCCGCGTGCTCGGCCACTCACTCGCGCACCCCGACAGCCTGACTGCCCGAATAAAGTTAATCGACGAAGTTGCTCCTCAGCCCACACCGGAATTTACGGCCGTTATGGACAACCTCCGCATTCTGGCGCGCGAAATTCTCAAAGATGCCGGCGAACTGCTCAAAACTTCGGAGCAAATAGGCAATGACACCGACTTTGTCAACTTCCTGTGTACCAACACACCGCTCGACAACGACATCAAAATCAATCTCCTCAAGAGATGGCGCATCGCCGACCGCGCCCAGCAGCTTCTGATAGAACTGGGGACGTTGCGCGAAAAGCTGGCCATCACCGCCGAAATCATGAGCCATGCCCGCAAGAACATGGACGAAATGCAGCGCAATGCCTTCCTGCAGCAACAGATGGAAGCCATACGCGAGACGCTCTACGGAGATGAAGACGGCGAAATTTCGCAGCTTATTGCAAAAGCCGACGAGGCCAAGCTTCCCAAAGACGTTCGCGCCGTCTTCGACCGCGAAATGGAAAAAATGCGCCGTTACAACACCACCACTCCCGACTACTCGGTGCTCTACACCTATCTGGACATACTCACCACCCTGCCCTGGCACAAACAGAGCAACGACAACACCAGCCTGGACAAAGCGCGAAACATTCTCGACGAGGACCATTACGGTCTGGAAAAAGTGAAGGACCGCATCATAGAGCAGCTGGCCCTCAACATGGTCAACAGCAATGCCAAGGCAACAATTCTCTGCCTTGTAGGCCCTCCCGGCGTAGGCAAAACTTCCATCGGACGCTCTGTGGCCCGCGCCATGAACCGTGCCTACGAACGAGTGTCGTTCGGCGGCTTGCACGACGAATCGGAAATACGCGGACACCGTCGCACATATATCGGAGCCATGCCCGGTCGAATCATCGAAGCCATGAAACGTGCCGGAGCTGTAAACCCTGTCATACTGCTTGACGAAATCGACAAAATAGGCAGCGACTACAAGGGCGACCCTTCGGCAGCCCTTCTCGAAGTGCTCGACCCCGAGCAGAACTGCCATTTCCACGACAACTATATTGACGTTGACTACGACCTGTCGAAAGTCTTCTTCATTGCTACGGCAAACACCACAAGCACCATCCCAACTCCATTGCTCGACCGCCTGGAGGTGATACAGCTGCCGGGATATCTGTTGGAAGAGAAAAAAGAAATCGCCACACGCCACCTTCTGCCCAGAATTGCCGAAAAATTCAAAGCCGATGTCACACTCTCCGACGAGGCCCTGACACAAATCATCCAGACCTACACGGCCGAGAGCGGCGTGCGAGCGTTGGAAAAAAACATTGAGAAAATAGGCCGCAGATATGTTGTGGCTCTCAAGAGCGACAAATCGTTTCCCTCGCCTGTCGAACCCGAGCACCTCTACGACCTGCTGGGGCTTGCGCCCTACCAGCCCGACAAATACGAAGGCAACGACTACGCCGGGCTTGTTACCGGCCTGGCATGGACCGAAGTCGGCGGCACGGTGCTGATGGTGGAATCGTCGCTCATTCCTGCCAAGAACCCAACGCTCACCCTCACCGGCAAGCTCGGCGATGTGATGAAGGAATCGGCCACCATTGCCTTCCAGTGGGTCAAAGCCCACGCTGCACAGCTGGGCATCGACTTCCGTCTTTTCGACTGCCACAGCCTGCACATCCACTTCCCCGAAGGAGCCGTGCCCAAGGACGGCCCGTCGGCCGGCATCACCATTGCCACTTCGATAGTGTCGTTGTTCAGACAAAAACGAGTGAAAGAACGCATTGCCATGACCGGCGAAATAACGCTCCGAGGCAAAGTGTTGCCTGTGGGAGGAATACGCGAGAAAATCCTGGCTGCCAAACGCGCAGGCATCAACACCATCATAATGTCGGACGAAAACCGTCGCGACATCGACGACATGCCCTCGGGATATGTCGAGGGTCTTAACTTCATATTCGTCAAAGATGCCATGGAGGTAATTGCCCAAGCTGTTACCGATACCGATGTGGCCAATCCCTTAGTGCTGGAACCGCACACTGAAGCTACACCACAAATATAGGAAGAGATTATAATTTTCATACATACTTACTTACTTATTTTCACCTTTTCTGATTTATGAACGACCAACGCGATCTAAGTTTCTGGAAACTGTGGAACCTGAGCTTCGGGTTCTTCGGTGTTCAGATTGCCTATGCCTTGCAGAGCTCTCAAGTCAGCCGCATTTTCTCCACCATCGGAGCCGACCCCCACGAGCTGAGCTATTTCTGGATTCTTCCGCCCCTCATGGGCCTGATTGTCCAACCTATAGTAGGAAGTGCCAGCGACCGCACATGGAACCGTCTGGGACGCCGACTGCCCTACCTCCTTATAGGAGCCTTGATAGCTATCGTTGTGATGTGCTTCTTGCCCAATGCCGGCTCACTGGGCCTGGGCATCAGCCAGGCCATCCTCTTCGGCCTTGTCATGCTCATGTTGCTCGACACATCCATCAACATGGCCATGCAGCCGTTCAAAATGCTTGTGGGCGACATGGTAAACGAAAAACAGAAAGGCCTGGCCTACTCCATCCAGTCGTTTCTTTGCAATGCCGGCTCGGTGGTGGGCTACATAGCGCCTTTTGTCCTGGCTTGGTTCCTAAGCAACACCGCCCCCGCCGGAGAGGTTCCGCCAACTGTTACGTGGGCCTTCTATATCGGAGCTTTCATCCTGGCTCTTTGCGTGCTTTATACATTTATCAAGGTGCGCGAAATGCCGCCGGCAGAATATGCGGCGTTCCACAACATCAATCTCGAAGAGAAAAAAGAGAAGAAAGGCGACGGCAACATCCTGCGTCTGCTTGTCAAAGCACCGGCTGTGTTCTGGACCGTCGGGCTGGTACAGTTCTTCTGCTGGGCAGCATTTCTATATATGTGGACCTACTCGACAGATGCCGTGGCTTATCAGGCCTTCGACGCCCCCGCAATCCAGACTGTGTCAGGCGTTACAATCAACGGCACCGACTATAACGATAAATTCATCTTCAACAACGAACGTCCTGTGATTGAAAACGGCCGTTTGAGCTTTGCCGGCATCGAAATCGACGGCAGCTTTGCCAGCCCCTCCACAGTGGTGGTCAACGGTGATACTCTTGTTGCCGGCGGTCTGCCCGTTGTCAACGGAGGAGTGGCAAAATTCGATGTCAACGGAGGCGAACTTGCCTCGGCCGGGGCATCTTTGGTTGTTGACGGCCAGCACTATATTGTTGAAGAAAGTGCCGTGTCGGTTCCTGAACTCGCACGCATCAATGGCTCGACCGTCCTTACCATGGCCCACATGGCAAACATCGACAAAGGCACCGGCAAATATGTGCTCGAACAGACAAGCTCACTGCCGGCCGTGAGCTCGCCCGACGAAATCACACTCAACTACAACACCATCCTCAACTCGTCGTCGGCCGCCTACCAAGCCGCCGGCGACTGGAACGGAATCCTCTTTGCAGTCCAGGCAATAGCCGCCGTGCTGTGGGCCGTAGTGCTCGCCGGTGTCCGCCGCCGTAAGCCGGCCTACTCGCTGAGCCTCCTCATCGGTGCTGTGGGCTTTATCTCCGTATTCTTCATCCACAACCAATACCTGCTCTTCGTCAGCTACGCACTGATGGGCTGCGCGTGGGCCGCTATGCTTGCCATGCCGTTCACCATCCTCACCAACGCGCTCAGCGGCGGCAACATTGGCACATATCTGGGTTTGTTCAACTGCACCATCACCATACCCCAGATTGTGGCAGCCCTATGCGGCGGGGCCATCCTCCACTGTTTCCCGGCAGCCTCCAACGGCGCACCCCTGACTGTGGGCATGCTTGTTGTGAGCGGCGTGCTTCTCATTCTTGGAGCAGCTGCGGTGTGGATTATCAAGGAAACCTTTGCCAGTCAAGAACATAAATCCTAAAACCATATATCTGCCATGGCCTTTAGCCTCGAATATTTCTCCGAAATTGTCGACGATGCAATATCTGCCATCGACTATCCGAAAACGGCTCCACGCCTTTTCGACCCCATCAAATACACCCTCCAAAGCGGAGGCAAACGCCTCAGGCCGGTACTTGCGCTGGCAGTGTTCAGCGCACTCACCCATCGTCCTGCTGAAGAAGCTGTGAACCAAGCTATTGCCGTTGAGCTTTTTCACAATTTCACCCTTCTTCACGACGACCTTATGGACAACGCCGACCTTCGCCGCGGCCGCCCCACAGTGCATCGCAAATGGGGTGCCAATACCGCCATTCTTTCGGGCGACGCCATGCTCACCCTCAGCAGCATGTATCTGGCCAAAGGTGCCGGCTCGCACCTTGCCAAGCTCGATGAAAGCTTCAATCAAACAGCAATGGAGGTTTACGAGGGACAACAGCTCGACATGGAGTTCGAGAACCGCGACAAAGTGTCCGTGGCCGAATATATGGAAATGATACGTCTCAAAACCTCTGTGCTTCTTGCCGGGGCTTGCCGTCTTGGGGCCATCATGGCCGACGCCGAGCAAGCAACAGCCGATGCATTCTATAAGTACGGCCTTGCTCTGGGTCTTGCTTTCCAGATGCGCGACGACTGGCTCGACACCTACGGCGACCCGGCCGTGTTTGGCAAAGCCATAGGCGGCGACATACTCAACCGCAAGAAAACATGGTTGCTCATCACCGCACTCAACGAAAGCCCCGAAGAGTTGCCGGCCATACTTGCCGAAGACCTCGACGATGACGAGATGATTCGTCAGGTGCGCGACGTCTACGACAGTCTAAACCTTGGCGACCGATGCGAGAAACTCGCCCTGCAATACAGCGAGGATGCCCGCAAGTGCATCGCTGACCTAAAGATAGATGTCGAAGCGCTCAATTTCTTCAACAAATTAGCCGAGGAAGCCTCGCGCCGCAACCATTGATATGATTGACACCCACACCCACATCTATCTACCCCAATTCGATGATGAATGTCCCACTGCATCGGCCTTCAAAGGTCGATGCAACACTGTGGACAGGGCTATCGAAGCCGGGGTGGAGAAGATGATTTTTCCCAATATCGACAGGGCAAGCATAGAACCTATGCTTGCCCTGCATGCCATGCGGCCTCACAACACATTCATGGCCATGGGCCTGCATCCCACCGAAGTGAAAGAAAACTGGCAAGAAGAACTTTCAATATGCATGAGTGTGCTCGACGACGGTCCCTCGTCGTTCGTTGCAGTGGGTGAAGTTGGTATCGATCTTTATTGGGACAAAACTTTCGAAAGCGAACAAATGACAGTCTTCGACCGACAGGTGGAAGCAGCTTGTCGTCACAAAATGCCGGTAATAATTCACTGTCGCGAAGGCCTGGAACAAGTGCTCGAAGTTCTGGCCGGACATCCAGAAGCTCCAGCAGTGTTCCATAGCTTTGGAGGGTCTACAGACGATGTTGAGCGTATACTTGCTGCCGGTGACTATTATTTCGGCTTCAATGGCATCATCACTTTCAAAAACTCGAAACTCGACGACACCATCCGTGCCGTCCCTTCCAACCGCATACTGAGCGAGACCGACTCACCCTACCTTTCGCCCGTACCCTTCCGCGGACGAACCAACGAAAGCGCGCGTCTGCCCCACATCATTGCCAAAATTGCAGAGGCACGAGGGATGACAATGGAAGATGCAGCCCGCCAGACGAGCAACAATGCACTGAAATTCTTCAAACTATCATAATTCATCAACATGGCTTCAATAGGAACAGTAAAAACCCCCATCGGCCGCAAAGCCCTTCTGTTAGGCAGCGGCGAACTTGGCAAAGAAGTTGCCATCGAACTGCAGCGCCTCGGCGTCGAAGTTGTGGCTTGCGACAAATATGCCGATGCTCCGGCAATGCAAGTGGCTCACAAATCCCACGTTTTCAGCATGCTCGATGCCGACAAACTCGAGCAGGTAATAATGGAAGAAAAACCAGACCACATCATTCCCGAAATCGAGGCTATAGCAACCCCTAAGCTTGTAGAACTTGAAGAAAAAGGGTTCAATGTGACACCCACAGCTCGTGCAGCACGCCTGACAATGAACCGCGAAGGCATACGCCGTCTCGCAGCCGAAGAGCTCGGGCTTCCCACATCGCCCTACCGCTTTGCCTCTACCTACGATGAATTTCGCAAGGCCATCGATGAAATAGGCCTGCCGGTGGTTGTCAAGCCCGTAATGAGTTCGTCGGGCCACGGACAGTCCACAATCCGCCGCCCCGAAGACATCGAGGCCGCCTGGCACGAAGCTCAGGAAGGCGGCCGCGCCGGTGCCGGACGTGTGATTGTCGAAGGTTTTGTGGATTTCGACTATGAGATTACTCTTCTCACCGTTCGCAGCGTCAGCGGCACGGTCTTCTGCCAACCCGTTGGCCACATCCAAGTCAATGGCGACTACCGCATATCGTGGCAGCCCCAACCAATGAGCGAGAAAGCCCTCGAAGCCGCCAAAGCTGCCGCCGCAGCCGTCACATCGGCTCTCGGAGGCTACGGCATCTTCGGTGTCGAACTATTTGTAAAGGGCGACGAAGTGATTTTCAGCGAAGTTTCACCGCGTCCTCACGACACAGGCATGGTAACAATGATTTCGCAAGACCTCAGCGAGTTTGCCCTCCATGCCCGCGCCCTGCTCGGACTTCCAGTGCCCGCCATCCGTTTCCTCGGCCCATCTGTGTCGAAAGCCATCGTTGTGGAAGGCGACACAAAGCAGGTGCTCATGGACAATCTTGAAGAAGTGCTTGCCGAACCAGGTGTCCAGCTGCGCATATTCGGCAAGCCCGAAGTGAAAGGTCATCGCCGAATGGGCGTGATTCTTGCCACTGCCGACACCCTTGACGAAGCAAAAGCCAAAGCCGAACGAGCCTATAACGCCCTTCGCGTTTCCTGCCTCTAAAAGCCGGCCCGACACATCAATCCCCACACAATCAAATTGTTGAATGTGTGGGGAGTTTTATATATTCAAAAAGTGAATCAATACATAGGAGTGAAACCGGGCGATTTTTCGAGATATTGATTAGCACAGCCTGTAAGGCCGCGATGTTTGGTATTGTCGAGCTTCAGAATGGGCGCACCAACGTTGAGCTGCAGACGGCCCAAGTCCACCCACAGAAAACCTGTCGATGTGGCAAAGCGGAAATAATATTTGCCTCCGCAAATGTCGCTGATGCTCGTCCACTGCGTCGACGACAAGTTTGGCTCTCCTTCTACCTCATATCCATAAGGCACCGACACCGTGCCCATGATACTGGTAATAGAAGCAAACAATGTTTCGTAGTCGGTCGACTCGGGGACATGGTTCACAAAATAAGAAGCACGTGCAAAACGGTCGGAGCTGCGCACCGTACCGGGTAGCATATTTTTGCCGCCAACCTGCTCCCAGTAGGCATTGACTGCCTGCATCTGAGGCAGAGGCGGGTCGTTGGTCATAACTTTCAAATCCTTGCCTTCGTAGAGGTGCATCTTGCCCTGCTGATATTCAAGCACAACAGTCATGCCCGTAGTGTCCGTCACAGCCCAGTGAAGCGTCGAAACTGTGCCTCCGTCAAAAGTTTTGCCGGCAATATCGAAGGGAGTGTCTTCGAGTGCTGCTTTCACTTCGGCAGCCGTGGCAAAATTATCGAGGAAATAGCTCACAAGCACAGCAAGGCTCATCACCGGACGCTGCGAAGGCTCAACATTTTCAGGTGCTGTAGGATAGATTGTGCCCTTGCAGAAAAGACCGTTCATCGACAGTCCGGCCTCATTCATGCCTTCTGTCACCCCTCCGTCGTAACCCACGGCAAGCACAGAAGCATATTTCGACTGCCATGTCAGACGGTTGCCACTCGGCATGCTCTCTTTGTCCACACCGCGAGGATAGACATAGATATTGGTTGGTATCGGTGTGCGCCAGTCGAGCGTGCGCCCTATCAGAATAGTGCCCCGGTTGTTGTTCAATACCACACGCGAACAAGCATCGCCCTGCGGCACAGCGGCCAACGTCAGCAGCACGGCCGGAATCAATCTGTTGAGAAATTTCATAATGTTGCAAATAATAATTTAATAAAATACTAACATTATTCGAGCATCAAAAGTTTTCCACCACATAAAAAAACACCGGCCCCGCGGCGTGCACAATGAAGCACAATGAAGTTTTTAGCAAAGTTCTTTTGGATTGTATAGCTTGAATCCTCTAACATTAGCTAACTTTGCAAGCAAAACATCGTATGCTAAATGTCCAAGAATATCACAACGATATAACGGCAATGTCGCCATCTGCCTTTCTTAGCCACAGTTCTACAACACTCAAAACTCAAATAAATGAAAATATGGAATTACATCGGCGAATTTCTATTGTTCCGTTGGCTGTTCGGTAAGTTCACGAAGTCCACAACAGAGCATGACACACAAACCGAGTGCTCAAAAACTTCAATGGATGGAGATTGCAATCTTATGAACGGCAGCCACAAAGAGAACAATGCCCCTATTGATGACGCAATTACAGCTATCGGTGATAATTTAATCGATGATTCAGACAATCCCGAGGAGCTTGATGATCTGGATATATTCATGCGCGACAATAAAGGCAACAATCCTTCCTGTCTGCATGACGCAGTCTATGGCAGTAATCACCACAGCAGCGGCCGCAGCAGCGGCCGCAGCAACAATAACGACTGGTATTCAAGGAGCTACAGCCAATCGTTCAACGACTTCCACGAAGAACAAGACGACTACGACATGTTTGATGATTTTTAGAGTCGAAACAGGGCCATTTGTCAAGGGTGTGCTATCCACCATTGTGATATATCCTGTCAGAATAGTGCTTGTTTCTATCGGTTAATTGTTCTTTTCGCTTTCTCTTACACAGAATAACCGAGAAGTTCCAAAATCATAGGAGCGAGAAGAGCCGTGAAAAGACCATTGAGCGTAAGACCGATGGACGAAAAAGCACCATAACGTTCGCTGCGTTCCATTGCTACGGAAGTACCGACAGCATGGGCTGCTGTTCCGATTGACAAACCTCCGGCGATTGGCGAATGGATATGGCTCATCCTCACAATTCTAAAACCTGTCATGCCGCCAAAAATCCCGGTAGCCACGACCACAGCAGCAGTTAGAGGAGCAATGCCGCCCATGGCACTTGAAATTTCCATAGCAATAGGCGTAGTGACAGCCTTGGGAGCAAGCGAGATGACCACTTCGCGAGTAGCGCCGAACATCTCTGCAAGAAGCACCACGCTCACCACACCGGCCACACATCCTGCAAGCTCGGACAAAAGAAGAGGAAGAAGCTGTCGTTTTATGACCGAAAGCTGCTTATAGAGAGGTACGCCGAGGGCTACCACTGCCGGTTTGAGCCAGAAGTCGATATAATCGCCACCCTGCTTGTAGGTGTCGTAGTCAATATCGCATAGCATCAAAAAAGAAATCATTGCAGCGATGGCAATAAGAATGGGATTGAGCAACATCAAACCGATTCGTCGCTGAAGGAGCTGTGCTCCAATGTAGAAGCCGAAAGTGAGGGCTATGAGTAAAAATTTATTCTGCAAGAAATCCATTATTCTGCCTCCTTTGTAATTTTGTGAGCCAACTTAGTAGATGCGGAACGTGTGAGCTGATGAACCCACCCCGTTACAGCAATGATTATGACCGTGCTTATGATGGTGGCACAAACAATGGGCACCCACTGGGCGGCAATAAGACCGAGACAATTCATAAGACCGATACCGGCGGGCACAAAAAAGAAGCCGAGATTATGCACAAGGAAACTTGAGAGTTTTTCAACCCATGCGAGTTTGACAATGCCCAATTTGAGCGAGGCGCATAAGAGCACCATACCGATAATGCTTGAAGGGACCGGGATTCCGGTGAATCTGACCAGCAACTCGCCGACCACAAGGAATGCAAACAAAACTCCGAATTGTAGTATCATAACATCAAATGTGTAATTCGGCCGCAAAGTTACACATAATGCACGAAACTCCGCTCATTTTTTTGCCGCAATCTTAAGAGCCGGTTCGACAATATCTGTTACAATATCTGTTAGACAATATCTAATCAGCACGTCCCATAGTCCGGAAATTCTTCAATGCAAAATCATAAATCAACGTCAAAACTTAAGCTTGGCTATGAAGCGTTCGCAGTGGGGAAGGTGGTCGAAGGTGGCTTGGGCGGCGGTGGAATCGGAGAAGAGGCCGTAGACAGAGGCTCCGGAACCGGACATGGAGGTGTAGAGTGCGCCACCTTGGGATATTGATTGTTTGAGTGTGGCGACTTGGGGCCGGATGGGGAAGATGGAATCTTCGAAGTCGTTATAAATCAATGCGTCATTTTTCCACTCTGCCACCGGGGCGGCAAGCGAAGCTGCGAGCGATGCTCCTTCGGGCAGTTCGCAAGGAGAAGTGCCGGCATAGGCCGCAGGAGTTGCAACAGCTTCGGCCTGCGGTTTGGCAATGAGCACCGTAAGTCCGTTCAGGGACGGAATGTCAACAGGCGCGAGAATCTCGCCTATGCCTTCGGCCAGCATCGGACGGTTGTAGATGAAAAAAGGACAATCGGCCCCTACTGTCTTGGCCACAGCGGCCATTTGCTCATCGGAAAGGCCTAATTCAAACATCTCGTTTGCACCTTTAATGGCGAATGAGGCATCGGCAGAGCCTCCGCCGAGACCGGCTCCGTTTGGAATTTCCTTTTTAAGATATATGTCGAGCGGTGGCAATTCACAGCCTATAAATTTTTCGAGAGCCCGAATACCTTTGAGAACCAGATTCTTTTCGGGAGGAATACCCAGAGGGTCGCCTCCGGGCATGTTGAACGAGCCTTGGCCTCCGGAGGCAGGCACCATTTCGAGAATGTCACACCAAGGAACAGGCACCATAACTGTGTGGATGTCGTGGTAGGTATCGGGGCGGCGGCGCAGTACACGCAGCCCTATATTGATCTTAGCATTAGGAAACAGAATCATATATACAAGGAATTAATGTGCGAAATTACGAAAAAAATATGTAATTTTGCAGACTGAAAATATAGGACGTCCCAAGCGGGCGCGCCAATATAGCATAAACATGGAAATAATCCGCACAGTAAAAGGACTGAAAGAAGCCGCAAGCCAAGCCCGCACAGCAGGCAAAAGCATAGGCCTTGTGCCCACAATGGGCGCACTTCACGCCGGCCACAAAAGCCTTGTGGACCGTGCACGAAAAGAAAACGACGTGGTGGTGGTCAGCGTTTTTGTCAACCCCACCCAATTCAATAATGCCGACGACCTCAAAACCTATCCGCGCACCGAAGAGGCCGACTGCCGTCTGCTCGAGGAAGCAGGCGTTGACTATGCCTTCGTGCCCACCGCCGAAGAAATCTATCCTGAACCGGACACTCGCGTGTTCGACCTGGGTCCGGTTGCCGAAGTTATGGAGGGCGCAATGCGTCCGGGACACTTCAATGGAGTTGCCCAGATAGTGAGCAAGCTCTTTGCTTGGGCACAGCCCACAAGGGCTTATTTTGGCGAGAAAGACTTCCAGCAAATAGCTGTTATCCGCCGCATGGCCGAGTTGGAAGGCTTCAACGACTTGACGATAGTGAGCTGTCCCATAGTCCGCGAAACCGACGGTCTGGCTCTGAGCTCGCGCAACGTGCGCCTCGACGCTGTCTCGCGTGCAATAGCTCCTAATATCCACCGTATCCTCGTCGACAGCCTTGCTCTGAAAGAACAAGGCCTTGAAGCCGCAGAGGTGCAGCAGCGCACTGTCGAAGCCATCAATACCGTCGACGGCCTCGAAGCCGAATATTATCAAATTGTGGATGCCCGCACCATGCAGCCTATTGCCAAATGGAGCGAAGCCGGCAAGCTCGGAGCTGCCGGCTGTGTGACAGTCTTCTGCGGCGGCGTGCGCCTTATTGACAACATCAAGTACTGAACAGATGTATATACAAGTATTAAAGTCGAAAATCCACCGTGTTAGCGTCACCGAAGCCTGCCTCGACTATATTGGCAGCATCACTGTCGACGAAGACCTCCTTGATGCTGCCGGCATTATTCCCGGCGAGCGAGTATATATTGTGGACAACAATAATGGTGCCCGCCTCGACACCTATACCATAGCCGGCGAACGCGGCAGCGGCGTAATCTGTCTCAACGGTGCGGCAGCACGCATGGTTCAGCCAGGCGATGTGGTGATTATCATGAGCTATGCCACCATGACACCCGAAGAGGCCCGTACATTCAAACCAAAAGTGATTTTTCCCGACACCGCAACCAACAAATTGGTAAAGGTTTAAATAAGTACTTCACCCCTCCCCCACCAACGATATGTTTGAAAAACTCAGCGAAAGACTTGAACGCAGCTTCAAGATTCTCAAAGGCCAAGGCCGAATAACGGAAATCAATGTAGCCGAAACATTGAAAGACGTGCGTCGCGCACTGATAGATGCCGATGTCAACTACAAAGTAGCCAAGACATTTACCGACACCGTCAAGCAGAAGGCTCTTGGCCAGCAGGTCCTAACCGCCGTCAAGCCCGGCGAGATGATGGTGAAAATAGTCCACGATGAGCTTGCCAGCCTCATGGGCGGCCAGGCAGCGTCGCTCAATCTCAGCGGCAAACCTGCAATCATCCTCATGTCGGGTCTGCAAGGTTCGGGCAAAACGACCTTCACGGGCAAGCTTGCCAAGAAGCTCAAGAGCGAGAAAGCCATGCGCCCGCTGCTTGTGGCCTGCGACGTATACCGTCC
>CAJUAR010000047.1 GCA_910584495.1 uncultured Muribaculaceae bacterium | reverse complement strand
CTGCACGGCGAGTGACCGCCTGGTGATTAACAGATATTGTCGAACCGGCTCTAAACAATACTTCGGTTATTTTTTGAGAGCTTGTTTGCGGCTTCGAAGGTACGGCCGTCCGCAATATCGGACGGCTGTACTAACTGAATTGTCGAACCGGCTCTTAAATGCTAAACTTGTCAATGAACTCTTTGGCTTATCCTGTAATCATTTTTTAATGAAATACATGGTTAAATAATGTTAAAATAAGGTACGATTTGTTTAAGTTAAAAAAAGTTGTGATAACTTTGCCGTGAACAAACCTGCATAAACGTTAAAAATACTAACAAAACGCCACATTACATTCATTATTAGATTCTTTTTCAATTTATTACCTAAATCAACCTTCTTTGATGGAATCTTAAGAAGATTCATCACGCAATTTCAAAATTCACCAATATCACAAATCTTTTTCCCATGAAAAAAAGTCTTAAAACCCCGTGTTTCCTACACGAAGTCAAATAAGACAATGGTGGCCGGCCGCGCAGTCTTAGCTATAGGACTGGCACTTGCAACGACTGTGGTCACACCCGAGGTATGGGCCGCCCCAGCCCCCTCTCCAACTCCTGTAGGCCAGACTGCACAGGCCATCACCGTCACCGGTACTGTAGTTGACAAACAAGGCGAGCCCGTCATCGGTGCCCTTGTTAAGGCTGAAGGCTCAAAGGCAGCCACCACTACCGATGTCGACGGCAAATTTACGCTAAAAGCCAATCCCGGCGAAACACTCACCATAACGTCGGTGGGTCTTAATCCGTATAAAGCTGTTGCTGGCCCCCAGCCCCTGAGCATTGAAATGAGCGGCGACAACACGCTCGACGAAGTTGTTGTCGTTGGCTATGGTACAGTCCGCAAAGTCGATCTTGCCGGCTCTGTCGCAGTCCTCGATGACAAAGCCTTCCAGGCCCAGCCCATCACCAACGTATCCGAAGCCCTGCAGGGCCGCGTGGCAGGTGTCAACATCGTGTCTGACGGACTTCCCGGCGGTTCTACAAAAATCCGAATCAGAGGTGCAAACTCAATCAACAAATCGAACGACCCTCTCTATATTGTCGACGGCCTGGTGCGCGAATCGGGTCTCGACGGCATCAACCCCGACGACATTGCCTCGATGCAGATACTCAAGGACGCGAGCTCGACGGCCATCTATGGTTCGCGTGGCGCCAACGGTGTTGTGATCATCACCACCAAAAAAGGCAAAGCCGGCCAAAGCAAGGTGACACTCGATATGTCGTACGGCTGGTCAAACGCCACCCATCTGCCCGAAGTGCTCGGTACAAGCGAATATGCCAAGGCGCTCGTTGAATATGCCGGCATTCCCGCAGCCGAAGTGCAGAACTATATCGACGGCAAAGACGCCGGCACCGACTGGAAAGACGAAGTGTTCAAAACCGGCACAGTGCAAAACTACAAACTGGTAGTCACCAAAGGCTCGGACAACACACAGCTCTATGCATCGGGCAACTACATGCGCCACGAAGGCATTCTCAGAGACACCCAGTTCGAGCGTTATACCGCACGTCTTAATGTGAGCTCCGACATCTTCAGCTGGCTAAACATCAATGCCGACGTCAACCTCTCGCACGGCGAAGGCAAGGGCGCAAACAGCATTATCATGGGCGGCTACAGCCCCATCTATCTGGCATTCAACTATTCGCCCACGATGAGCGTGAAAAATGATTTGGGCGAATATAACAAAGACCCCTATTGCGCCATCAACGAAAGCCCGCTGGCAAGCCTAACCAGCGCAAGCGAACGCCGCTTCGATGTGCTCAACGGTCACTTCGACCTCCGCTTCAACATCCTCCCCGGCCTCACATTCACATCGAGCAACGGTGTCGACTACTACAACTTCTATGGCTACGGCTTCTCGTCGTCGAAACGCTGGCCGGGTGCTGCGACAGGCATGAGCAACAACAACACCAACCGCTGGCTGCTACAGAGCTCTAACAACCTTACCTATATCAAGAGTTTTGCCGACAAGCACCACCTCACCGCCACCGCTGTCTGGGAGGCCACAAAGAGCCAGACACGAGGCATGGGCATATCAGGCTCAAACCTTGTGTCGGAATCGGTTGAATGGTACAACGTTTCTGCCGCAGCCACTCGCGATGCCAGCAACAACTACTCCGAATGGTCGCTGCTGTCGGCTGTGGGACGTGTAATCTACAACTTCGACAACCGCTATATGTTCACAGGCACACTGCGTGCCGACGGTTCATCGCGCCTTAGCCAGAACAAATGGTGCTGGTTCCCATCGGTTGCCGCCGCATGGACCGCTTCGAACGAATCGTTCTTTGCCGGCATCAAGCCCGTTGTCAACAATCTCAAACTCCGTGCAAGCTACGGTGTGATCGGCAACCAGGACATCGCCCCCTTCTCCACCCTCGCCCTTCTGTCGGCAACAACCACCTACTATGGCACCAACACCGGCATAACCGGCTACTGGGCCAACAAGACCCCCACTCCCAACCTCAAGTGGGAAAAAACAAAACAGGTCGACGTTGGTGTTGACGTGGGTTTCCTCAACAGCCGATTCAACCTGTCGGTAGACTGGTACTACAAACGCACTTCCGACGCCCTGCTTAATGCCACCAATCCCGGCTATCTGGGCGGTCAGAGCTACCTCGTAAACGCCGGCGAAGTATCGAACACCGGTCTCGACATCGCCCTCAGCGCCAACGTTATCCAAGGCGGTGACTGGAACTGGAACACTTCGTTCAATGCTTCGATTCTCCGCAACCGTGTTGAAAAAATGACCACCGCCGAGCCCATCATCTACTCGGGTTCGATGATGTCGATTGTCAACGATGCCAGCATCATCAAAGAAGGCGAAGCCATCGGTTCGCTCTACGGCTACCGCTGGGCAGGTATCGATAAGGACGGCTACGACACCTATTATAACGCCAAGGGTGAAGTGACCCGCAACCCGTCTATGGAGGACCGCGTTGTTCTGGGCAAAGCCACCCCGAGCTTCACTTTCGGTTGGAACAACACCGTGACATGGCGCAACTGGAGCCTCAACGCATTCTTCAACAGCGCCTTCGGAGCCAAACGTTTCAACGTGCTCCGTTTTGCAATGTGCTCGATGATCGGCAACAGCCGCATGTTCACATCGCCCGATGCCCTCTCTGGCATGGGAACAGACATGCCCAACCCCAAGGTCGACAACAACCAGTATATCGGCACCTCGTCGAAGTGGCTCGAAAAGGCTGACTATTTCCGTCTGGAAAACATCACCCTGGGCTATGACCTGACCAAGGAAACCACACGTTTTGCCGACATTCACCTTTCGTTCAGCATTCAGAATCTTTTCACCATCACCGGCTACAAAGGCATCAACCCCGCCTCCTATTCGTTTGGTGATGCCCCCGAATGGCAGCAAGGTGTCGACACCGGCACAAACCCCTGCCCCCGCACCTACACCTTTGGCGCACGTTTCACATTCTAACCCATCAACAACACCGACATGAAAGCTAAATATATATTCACGGCCCTAACCGTGGCCATGATGAGCCTCACCTCATGCAGCGATTTTCTTGAAGAGCACCCCAACGGCCAGCTTAAACCCGAAGGGTTCATCGATTCACAGAAGGCTCTCGACGCTGTAGTTGACGCTCTTTATTTCCAGGTGCAACAGTCGCAGTGCTACTCCAACCCCACAATTGTCCAGTGCCAGGGCGACGACCTCACCTCCACCACAGGCTCAAACAAAGCTGCCTACCTCTCTGCCGACGCATTTGAGGTACCTTCCGACGAAAAAGGCCTCAAAAACCTCTGGGACTGGCAGTATAATATCATTCAGGCCGCCAACCTAATCATCGACAATGTGAAAACGGCCGAAGGTATTGTCTCTGCCGATAAAATCGACATTGCCAAGGGTCAGGCTTATTTCTGGCGTGCTCAGTCCTACTTCCAGCTTGTGCGTGTGTTCGGACCACTGCCCATCAATCTCCACAACGAGAGCGACGGAAACAGCACGCCTCTCACCTCGGTTGAAGAGGTCTACAAGCTCATTGTCGACGACCTCACTGCTGCCGAAAATTGCAATCTCCCCGCCAAATATCCAGAAGGGCGCCAGAGAATCGGAGCTATGAACATCTTCGTGTCCGAACAAGCTGTCAAGGCCGCCCTCGCCGCCGTCTATATGAACATGGCCGGTTTCCCCTTGAACAAAACCGAATACTATGCCACAGCAGCCGACAAGGCCAAAGAAGTGGTCGACGGCGTGAAGTCGGGCAAATATCCCCAGTCTCTCTGCGGCGATTGGAAAGATGTCTACAGCTATGGCAACAACTATTCGAGCGAATGTCTGCTGGGAATTGTCTACAAATCGCAGCCCGGCGGCTGGAGCAACAACGATTCGCAGTTCACATCGTGCCACCAGCTGGGCTCGCTCAGCGGCTGGGGCGACTTCCTTGCCGAACGTTATTTCTGGTCGCTCTTCCCCGACGGTCCACGCAAAGACTATGTTTATGCAAAAAAACTGCGCACAGGCTCGGGCTATAATAATGTGGCTGTCGACTGGTGGGCAACGCTCGACGGCAAACCTTACGACGGTAAAAATGCTGTGGTAAGCGAGTACCGTCCCATGTTTGTGGCCCTCACCGTCAACGCAGCCTCCGACAATTCGCCGCTGGCCGAACCTTACGATCCCGAAAAACCTTTCTGGGGCAACATGTGTCTTGACAAAACCCACCAGATTATCCGCTACTCCGAGGTGCTCTGCTGGTTTGCCGAAGCATCGGCCCGCGCCGGTAAATATCAGAACGAAGCACTGGCCGCTCTCCAGGAAGTACAGGCTCGTGCCTATACCAACCCCGCAGCGTGCGACAACCGCAACCTTGCAGAGGCAGCTTTAAAGGAACACGGCTATGAAGTGGCCGGCTATCCATTCTCGCTTGTAACTCGCCGTGCCGACGAATTCCGCATGAACATTCTCAAAGAAGCCTACGACTATCGCAAAGGCCCGCAAACGGCTGTGCTCGTGCCCAAAGGTACGACAACCCAGAGTGTCAAGGCCGACGGCACACCGTTCTCCTACACGCTCCAGGAGGATCTTAAGCTGGAAGAGAACATGCCCGTGACCGTGGCCTGGGAGGGTGATAAATCCATCTATCAGATTTATCCCACCACCGAAACCGAAAAGAACCCCAATCTCCGCCGTTAATAAGCTGAGCATATAAAGATCGCCGCGCTTCATCGATGATGGAGCGCGGCGAGTTGCTTTTTGGGTGATTGACGGTATTATGCCATCTCCATGCCTTTGCGGAGGGCTTGCTCGTTGAGGGGGATAAGGTGGTGGTGGCGTTCGGGAAGGGTCTTCTTGAGGCCTCGTAGAACGGCATCTATCTCAACCACGGGGCGTGTCTTGAGCAATGCTCCCAGAAGTATCATGTTGTAGGTCTTGGAGTTGTTGAGCTCTATGGCAGCTGTCATGGCATCGACGGGCACAATTTTTATGTCGGTGCGCGTGGGCAGATGATGTATGCCCGAGGGGTCGTAGATGAGAGTGCCTCCGGGTTTCACCTTGCTTTGGAATTTGTCTAGGCTCTGCTGGTTCAGCACCACGGCGGTGTCGAAAGTGTCGAGCACCGGCGAGCTGATAGGCTTGTCGGAGAGAATGACAGTTACGTTGGCCGTGCCGCCGCGTTGCTCGGGGCCGTAGGAAGGCATCCAAGTAACTTCGAGCTTGTCCATCAGACCGGCGTAAGCCAGAATTTTGCCCATCGAGAGGACTCCTTGTCCACCGAAGCCGGCAATTACAATTTCTTCTTTCATGGGCTTGTCAATGAATTGATTCAACGTTTTTGAGGTCGCCTAAGGGATATTTTTCGAACATGTGTTCCACCATCCATTCGTTGGACTTGGCGGGCGACAGCTTCCAGCCGGAGTTGCAGGTGGAAACGATTTCGACCACCGAAGTTCCGCATTTGTTGATGGCGTTTTCGAACGCATGCTTGATGGCTGCTTTGGTCTTGCGCACGGCAGCAGCGGTGTGGACGGCCTGGCGGGTGACATAGCATGTGCCGTCGAGCTGTGCCAGAAGGTTGGTTATGGCCAGTGGATAGCCGTTGAGCACGGCGTCGCGGCCATAGGGTGTGGTGGCGGTCTTCATGCCCAGCAGGGTGGTGGGAGCCATCTGGCCGCCTGTCATGCCATAGATGCCGTTGTTGATAAAGATGATGGCAATGTTTTCGCCACGGTTGCAGGCGTGGATAGTCTCGGCGGTGCCGATGGCCGAGAGGTCGCCGTCGCCCTGGTAGGTGAACACCAGCATGTCGGGGTTGAGGCGCGAAGCAGCGGTGGCCAGAGCGGGAGCGCGGCCGTGTGCGGCTTCAATCCAGTCGATGTCGATATAGTTATAGGCAAAGACTGCGCATCCCACGGGGGCTATACCGAGCGATTTTTCGCCAATGCCCATTTCATCGACAAGTTCGGCAATAATTTTGTGCACCACGCCGTGGGAGCATCCGGGGCAGTAGTGTGTATAGTTATCGGTGAGAAAGGTCGGACGGCTGTAGACCTTGTTCTCCGGGCGGATTATTTCTTCTTGTGTCATGGCTCTTGGAAGTTTAGATGTTGAAATGAGCACTGAGGGCTTCGAGCACCTCGTTGGGGTTGGGAACAATGCCGCCCATACGGCCGAAATGATGCACGGGCACAGCGCCATCAACAGCAAGGCGCACGTCTTCAATCATCTGGCCGGCGTTGAGCTCGACGGTGAGTATGCCTTTCACATTCTTGGCCAGACGTGCCACTTCGGCAGTGGGGAAGGGCCACAGGGTGATGGGACGGAGCAGGCCAATTTTCAACCCTTTTTCGCGAGCATCCTCAATGGCTTTGAGGCATATGCGGGCCACCGAGCCGAAGGCTACGATGAGGTATTCGGCATCGTCGGTGAAGTATTCCTGGAAGCGCACTTCGTTCTGCTCAATCTCGCGGTAGGTGCGCTGGAAGCGGAGGTTGTTTTCTTCCATCTTTGCCGAATCGAGTTCGAGTGACGTAACGACGTTGCGGTGTCCGCGGCCGCCTTTGCCGCAAGCAGCCCAAGGGCACTGACTGCGTATTTCTTCCTCGGTGCGGCGGGGACGCTGCGGCGGCAGCACCACTTTTTCCATCATCTGGCCCACAACGCCGTCGGCAAGAATCATTGCCGGGTTACGGTATTTGAAAGCAAGGTCGAAGCCGAGGGCTACGAAGTCGGCCATTTCCTGCACAGTGGAGGGTGCCAGAACGATGAGGTGGTAGTCGCCGTGGCCGCCGCCCTTTGTGGCCTGGAAATAGTCGGACTGCGAGGGCTGGATGGTGCCCAGTCCGGGACCGCCGCGCATCACATTGACAATTAGTGCCGGCAGCTCTGAAGCAGCAAGGTAGCTGATGCCTTCCTGCTTGAGGCTCACGCCGGGGCTCGACGAGGAGGTCATTACGGCTTTGCCCGTTGCTGCTCCGCCATATACCATGTTAATGGCGGCAACTTCGCTTTCGGCCTGAAGCACCACCATTCCGGTGGTTTCCCATGGTTTGAGTTCGGCAAGTGTTTCGAGCACTTCCGACTGCGGTGTGATAGGATAGCCGAAATAGCCGTCAACGCCATAACGGATTGCTGCATGGGCTATAGCCTCGTTGCCTTTCATCAATTTTATTTCATCTTCCATAGCTTTATTCTATTTTTGGCGGTCGACAACACGATATACTTCGATGCAAGCATCGGGGCACACGGTGGCGCAGGCGGCGCAACCTATGCATGTCTCGGGATGGGCAGGATAGGCATAGTGATAGCCCCTGTCGTTCACTTCCTTTGGTTGGAGCGAAAGTGTGTCGGTGGGACAAGCCACCACGCAGAGGTCGCATCCTTTGCATCGGTCGCTGTCAATCGTCACGGCTCCATAGACTTTTGCCATAATTTTTCAGGTATTTAATGTTTAATGCAGGCTTTGCCGGCCTGTGGTTTATCACTTGCAAATATAAGCAAATATTTTTGTTTTTTCTGATGTCGAAGCTTTATTTTTGAAGATTTCTGCGGTTGTCTTCATCCAAGGTCGAACTCGGCGTGGAGGATGCGGAAGCGTTGCAGCACGTCGGGGCCGAACGAGGCCATAG
This sequence comes from uncultured Muribaculaceae bacterium, assembly GCA_910584495.1. Classification (GTDB taxonomy): domain Bacteria; phylum Bacteroidota; class Bacteroidia; order Bacteroidales; family Muribaculaceae; genus CAG-873. Next base: position 14,042 of record CAJUAR010000047.1, on the reverse strand, counting down.
AGGCTTCGACGCGTTCGAGGCTTTTTTGCTTCATGTCGCCGCTTTTGGAAAAGAAACAGTCGGCATAGCATATCAGCTTTTCGAGCAAGCTTTCAGGCATATAGCAGCGGCCGTGAGGCATGGGCAGCGAGCGGGCTTCGATTTCGGCCGCTGTCAGGCCGGCTCCGGTGTGTCGTTCGGCCACGAGGGCATATATTTCGGGAGCTCCCTGGGCACGCAGCATGTCGGCGCCTATTGCGCCGTGGGCAAGATAGGGTGCGGTGCCGTGGCAGTCGATGCCGGGAGCATCGGTGGCGATGATGCCTATGTCGTGGAGCATGGCGGCATTTTCAATTTCTTCCTCGGTCAGAGGCAGATGTTTTTTTCGTGCAATTGCAAGGGCCATGGTAGCCACGGCATGGCTGTGCGATAGCAAAATCCCGCGGACCTTGCGGTCTGCGGGATAATATTTGTCGATAATTGTTTGCCAAAGCATGGCCTTTTACATTACTATAGTGTTCCAGCCGTGGGTATCGGGTTCTTCGCCGTGGCGGATCGCGTCGAGGCGGCGCACAAATTCGGTGGTGACGGGGCCGGGCTTGCCGTCCTTCGAGATGACATATTTTTTGCCGGTGTCTATATCGTCGATTTCGCCAATTGGCGAGCAAACGGCGGCAGTGCCGCATGCGGCGGCTTCGCTGACATCTGCAAGCTCGTCGACAGTGATGTGGCGTTGTTCCACTTCCATGCCCATTTCGCGAGCAAGCTCCATGAGGCTCATATTGGTGATTGAGGGCAGGATGCTGTCGCTCTTAGGGGTGATATATTTACCGTCCTTGATGGCATAGAAGTTGGCAGGACCGCACTCGTCGAGGTATTTTTTCTCTTTGGGGTCGAGGAAGAGCACTGCAGAGTAGCCCATTTCGTGAGCACGGTGCGAGGCTCCGAGCGATGCGGCATAGTTGCCGCCCACTTTCCAGCGGCCTGTGCCTTGAGGGGCCACGCGGTCGTATTCCCTCATGATGCAGATGTTGGTGTTTTTGAAACCGCCTTTGAAGTAGGGCCCTACGGGCGTAACCATGATGATGAAAAGGTAGTCTTCGGCTTCTTTAACGCCGATGCGCGGAGTGAGGCCTATTTCGAGCGGGCGGATATAGAGTGATGCTCCGCTGCCATAGGGGGGGATGAAACGTTCGTTGAGTTTTACGGCCTGAAGACACATTTCGCGGAAAAGCTCGGTGGGCACGGGAGCCATGAGCAGACCTTTGGCCGATTCTTGCAGACGTTTGGCGTTTTCTTCCAGGCGGAAGATTCGCACTTTGCCGTCGACACCGCGAAAAGCCTTGAGGCCTTCGAAGATTTCCTGGCCGTAATGAAGAGTTGTGGCCGCAATGTGGATGTCGATTTTGTCTGATTGAGACACTTCGATGGGGCCCCATTGGCCATTGTGGAACTCACATCGAACATTGTAGTCGGTGGGCAGGTAGCCAAACGGGAGATTTCCCCAGTCTATTGTTGTATCCATGTCTTATGTTTTTGTTTATATACTCCGCAAAGATAGCAAATATTAATAATAAAGCAAAATAAAATGAAGCGGCTCTTTTCCCCCAGCCGGGCATTCAATCAATCGCCAACGGTGTTATTTGGCTCTATGTGAAATTTTTTGACTAATTTTGCAGTGCTTTTATCATTTAAACATACACAGAGAGTTGAAAGTACTTAAATTTGGCGGCACATCGGTAGGCTCGGCAAAGCGCATCGAGCACGTTGCCGACCTTATCAGCGGCAAGGGCCGCAACATTGTTGTGCTCTCGGCAATGTCGGGAACCACAAACACGCTTGTAGAAATTGCCGAATATTTCTACAAAGGCAATGTGCCCGGAGCACAGGAAACAATCAACGGCCTGCAGGCCAAGTACGATGCCACAATTGCCGAGCTTTTCGGAGACAGCGAATATGGCGAGCGTGCAAGGGCGGCTGTAGCACGCAGTTTTGCTGTCCTTCGCTCGTTTTGCAACGAGACGCTCACCGAGGCCGGAGAAAAAGAAATTCTGAGCCAGGGCGAACTGATGTCGACAGCCCTGATGCAGAACTTGCTGGAGCAACGCGGCGTGCGTTCGGTGCTTTTGCCGGCTCTCGATTTTATGCGTACTTTGCCCGGCGGCGAGCCGGATATGAGTCACATAGGGTCGCGTCTGCGCCGTTTGCTCGACATGGAGCCGCAAGCCGAGCTCTTTATCACCCAGGGATATATCTGCCTCAACGACCGTGGCGGCATTGACAACCTTCACCGTGGCGGCTCGGACTATACGGCATCTATTATAGGGGCTGTGGCCGATGCCGAGGAAATTCAGATCTGGACCGACATCGACGGCATGCACAATAATGACCCGCGTTATGTGGAAAACACCGCGCCGGTGAGCACTCTCCATTTTGAGGAAGCTGCCGAGCTGGCCTACTTCGGGGCCAAAATCCTGCATCCGGCATGTGTTTTGCCGGCCAAGCTCCACAACATTCCCGTGCGGCTGCTCAATACCATGGAACCCGAAGCCCCGGGAACTATCATCTGCAACACCACGCCGGCGGGCACCATCAAGGCCATAGCAGCCAAGGACAACATCACCGCAATCAAAATCAAGTCGGGACGTATGCTCATGGCCTACGGATTTCTGCACAAAGTGTTTGAAATTTTTGACAATTACCACACCCCTATCGATATGATGGCCACATCGGAAGTGGGGGTGAGTGTTACTATCGACGACCGCACAAACCTTGCCAATATCATTGACGAACTCAAAGATTTTGGCACAGTGACTGTCGACGAGGATATGGTAATTGTCTGCGTTGTGGGCGACCTCGAATGGCACAACTGCGGCTTCGAAACCAAGGTTCTCGAAGCCTTGGGCAGCATTCCGGTGCGCATGATTTCGTATGGCGGCTCTAACTACAACATCTCCGTCCTTGTGAGGGCGCAAGACAAGGTGCGTGCCCTCAAAGCCCTCAGCAATCATATTTTCTAACAGAATAAATCATAGAAGCATGATCAAGCATATTGTAATGTTCAGACTGGCAGGCGATGCCGCTGCCAAACAAGCAATGGCCAAGGAATTCAAGGCCGCTATCGAAGCTCTTCCGACACAAATTCCACAGCTCAAGAGCGTGGAAGTGGGCATCAACGACGGTCCCGCCGACGGCAACTGGAATATTGTCCTCACCGCGCTGTGCGACAGTTACGACGACCTTGCCACATACTCGGCGCACCCGGCGCATCTGGCATGCGTGGCCATTATCAAGGCCGCGGTCGAACAACGCGCATGCGTTGATTATCAGGCTTAATGCCGAACGAACAACGACAATCCAACATGGAGCTGCTCCGCATTGTGAGCATGCTCCTGGTGCTTATCGTGCATGCCAACGGTGCTCTCGGCCTTCCTGAATTATTCGGTAATATAAGTAGTTGCACTACCTACGACCTTGGCCGCCTCACGGTCGAGGCCGTGGCCATTGTGTGCGTCAACTGTTTCACCATGATTTCGGGCTACTTCGGCATCAAGCTGCGGTGGCGCGGCATAGGGAGCTATCTTTTTGAATGTGTGTTCTATGCCGTGGGCATCTACAGCCTTTTGTGGCTTCTTTACCCCGACAAACTATCGTTTGGTGGATGGTGCGAGAGCTGGCTTGTGCTCACACATACCGACCTGTGGTATGTTCCGGCTTACTTCGGGTTGATGCTTCTAAGTCCCATTCTCAACCGCAGTTTTGAGGCTCTCTCACGCCGTCAGGCAAGCGTGTGGCTGGCCTTGTTCACGGGTTTCAACGTTTGGTGCGGATGGTGGTGGCAGGGCAGTTTCAACCCCACGGGATATACCATCATCCAACTCGTACTTGTCTATCTCTTAGGGCGGTACTTGCGGCTATATGTGGATGTCGACACATTGAGAAAAAATAGACGCACTATCGCAACCGTTTACTTGGCCTCCACAGTGTGTACCATAGTGCTGGCGTTCTTCCTCCCGTCGCGGCAAGCGTTTGCTTATAATTCGCCCTTCGTATTGCTGTCGACGGCGAGCCTGTTTATGCTCTTTGCAACTATGAAATTCACTTCGCGGACGGTAAACTATGCCGCTCGTTCGGCCTTTGCTGTCTACCTCATCCACAAGTGACCTCCGGTATGGGGCGGAATCATGAAACCGGCCATGGTTCAGGCCGGAGCCACAATGTCCGGTCCGATGTTGTTCCTTTTCGGCTTGCTTATGGTATTGGGATTCTACGCCATAGCAATGATAGTCGACTCTGTCCGTCGCGCTATTTCCCGACGAATTTTTCAGCCCTCGCCTAAATATTTCACTTTGTTATGGCGAAGGTCGCAGTGAGGGGGTAGTGGTCGGAGGTCTTCAGCGAACCTTTGTCAAGTTTCAAAGGTTTGATATGTCCGCGATAGAGCAGGTGGTCGATGCAGAACCAGAAACGGTTGGCATTGTAGGTGACCATGGGGCCGAATCCTACTTCGGGGTAGGTGTCGCGGAAGCCGGCATCGCCCAGGGTCCGGATGGCATAGCAGCCGGACACATCGTTGAAGTCGCCGCACACAATTACGTCGGGACCGCCATATTGTCGGAGCCAGCGCATAAGCTGCTGCACTTCGCGAGCGCGGCCCACCGAGGCGGCAGTGAGTTTGTCCCACAGCTGGTCTTTGACCTCGCGCATGTTCTCGTGTTTGAGGTCGGTAAGGTTGCGGTAGAGTTCGCGGTCGGTGGTGGTGAGGGCAAAGGAAAAGAGATGGACGTTGAACACCGACACCAGCCGTCCCGAAGGCATGGTTATGCGCACAGCCTGAAGGTCGCCGCTGGCAAATGTATTTTCGTTCACATCGAGATGGACAACCTTGGCGGGATATTTCGACAATATGGCCTGGGTGCCTTTGCCTCCATATATAATATAAGGATAGCGAGCGTGGAGGCTGTCGACCTGGGCGCCTGTGATGCCCAGCCGCTTGTTGGGCGTGAGGGGCTCGGCCTCCTGCAGGCACACCACGTCGGCGTTATTCGCAAGAACGAATTGCAGCATGGGGTTTGGGGTGACGGTGTCGCCGCTCTGAGGATTGAGGTTGAGCACGTTATAGGTGAGCACGGTCAGCTTTTCGGAGCCTTCGGGGGCTGTGGGCGTGACTATGTTGACAGGGAAATATGTGAGAATAGGGCCGCACGAACCTATGATGCCTAAAATAAGCACTATGGCAGAGCGCCAGTAGAAGCACAGGTCGAGTATTAATATCAGCACGGCGGCCAGGAGCACCAGGGGGAAGCCTAACGGGAGCACGCCCCACAGACCGCCGCTCTGCAGCGGCGACACATTGCCGGCATAGCCGGTTATGACAAGTGCAGCGGCAACAATCACGCTCACAAAAGTGAGCGTGAAGTGCACGATACGCTTCCACACAGGGGCCTTGGCCGCACTTTTTTGGGAGCTTTTAGAAGCTTGATTTTTTTTTGTCCGGGGAGTTTTGGAAACGGTCATCAAAATGGTTAATTATTGTCTGCGAACAACTATGCAATTGTAGGGGCGCGACACATCGCGCCTGTCTATGACGAACGTTTATTCAGAAGAACCAGTGGTTTGAGAACACGCCTTTCTTTTTCCAATATAGAAGGATGAGGAAACCGAAAATCATGCCTCCGAGGTGTGCGAAGTGAGCGACACCGTCGGCCGAGCCGGAGACGCCGTAGATAAGTTCGAGCACAAAGTAGCCGATGATGAGCCACTTGGCCTTGATGGGCACCGGGATGAAGAAAATGTAGACCGGCACGTTGGGATAGAGGAAGCCGAAAGCGAGAAGCACGCCATAGATAGCTCCTGATGCACCCACCATGGGAGTGTTGATAAAGGCGTTGAGGCTGGCGCAGTCGGGGTCGGTATAGTTAAACCCTCGGCGGAGCAGCGACAAACCTTGTTCTTCTACCTGTGCCACCACATCGGCCGGCAGCAGCGAGGCAATGTTGTGGATGAACAGGGAAAAGATGCCCATCTGCACCAGTGCGGCGCATATGCCGCAGGTAATATAGTAGAAAAGAAAGCGCCCCGAGCCCATGGTCATCTCTATTGTGCGTCCGAAGATGAACAGGGCGAACATGTTGAAGAACAAATGTCCGAAGTTGCCGTGGAGGAACATGTAGGTCAGCAGCTGGTAGGGTTCCGATGCCGGCGAGGAGAAATAGTAGAGTGCCAGATGGTTGTCGAACCACACTCCGGCCGGCCTGATGAGGAACATGAAAAGCCACACCAATATGTTGATGATGAGCAGGTTCTTGACCACAGGCGGTATGTTTGAGAAGAATGAGTTACGATTGATATACATGGTGTATGTTCGTGTTCGGAATGAATAAACATGCAAAATTAGCCAAAAAAAAGCGAAACAAAGCCTTTAGGCGATGTTTATTTTTCGGCAAGTTCAATGATTTGGGCCGGAGTGGACACTATGTGGTCGGCATATGCTTGCTGAAGCTCCTGGATGGAGCGGAAGCCCCATGTTACACCCACCGATTCGACGCATGCGCGACGGGCTGTTTCCATGTCTACGCCGCTGTCGCCCACGTAGAGCACCTGTGCCTTTGGTGTGGGGCACATAGAGAGGGCCTTGAACACTATCGAGGGGTCGGGCTTGCGAGGCATTCCCTCGGTGCTGCCAAGGATGGCGCGGAAGTTGGCATTGGGAAAATAGTGATGGATGATTTTTTCCACCGCTTCGTTGTATTTGTTTGATGTCACCGCCAGGTTGATGCCGCGGGCCGTGAGGTCGGCCAGCAGCTCCTCGATGCCGGGGTAGGGCTTTGTGGCATCGCAGCAGTGCTCGTCGTAGTGGGCACGGAAAGCGGCCAGGGTGTCGCCGATAATTTTTTCGGTGCGTGCTTCTTGTGGCAGGGCGCGCTCTATTAGTTTCTTCACCCCGTTACCCACCATGGAAGGATAGACCCATAGTCCGTGGACGGGATAGCCCAGGCTCTGCAGGGCATAGTTTGTGGAGTTGGCAAGGTCGTCGATGGTGTTGAGCAAAGTGCCGTCGAGGTCGAAAATAATATATGATTTCATTGTAGATTATAGAAAGATTGAAGATAAACTTTAGAATGGATAACCCACGGCGAAGTGGAAGTTGGCATCGCGTTTCCAGTTGGGATGTATAATCGGCCAGTGCTCCTGGTGTTCGGCGGGGTTGTGGGCTTTCATGCCCATGTCGAGGCGCAGGAGGAAGAAAGTGAAGTCCAGGCGAAGTCCCACGCCATAGGCTGCGGCAAGCTGGCGGTAGAACTTGTTGAATTTGAACATACCGCCTTCCTGGTTTTCGTAGTTCTTGACTGTCCATATGTTTCCGGCATCGATAAAGATTGCTCCCTCGAGGACCCAGAAAAGTTTTGCGCGATATTCCACGCTGAAGTCCAGCCTGATGTCGCCGCACTGGTTGATGAACGAAGTAACGGTGTTCTGGCTCTGGTATGAACCGGGCCCGAGTGTGCGGACACCCCAGCCGCGCACGCCGTTTGCGCCTCCGGCATAGAAACGTTTTTCGAAAGGCACCATGGTTGAGTTGCCATAGGGGTAGGCAATGCCGAAGCCGGCATGGAAAGCCATAGCGTTGCGGCTGTTGAAGTTGCGGGTGAAGGAATAGTCGAATTCGCCCTTTACATACTGGGCATACTGGATGCCGAGCACTTTGTAAACGCCGTCGTTTCGCTTTTGGTTCGCCAGCGACGATATGGCATATAGAACGTTGCCGGCGGTTTCTGCCGAGATGCGCAGCGACGACACCGAGGGCTGGATTGCAAAGGCATTTTGTGTTGCTGTGGCCGTGCGGCGGTTTGTGCGGTTGTAAGTGTAGCCCATGCGCATGATGAAGTGGTCTTCGTAGCTGTAGCGCAGCAGGGGATTGGAGGGGGCGATCTGGTCGATGAAGTTGATGGTTGACCGGGGAAGCCGCACATAGTTGATGTCGACAAGGTCGTAGGTGTGTCGGCGCTGCACGCCGGCTCGTTGCTGCTGCCATTTCCATTTCCATGCCGTGCCGAAAATGACGCGGGTATATTCGGGCCGTTCCTGGTAGTTTGCTGTGAAAGAGAACTCCGTCGATGCCAGACGGCGCTGTTTGAAGGATTTGGACAGGAAGGGACATTCGAAGCGGGGGAAAGTGATGCCCACCTCGCCGGCATATTCGGTGTAGCGGTTGTTGATCAGGCCGTCGAGCTTGTTGGAGAGGGCTTCATAGGACGTGCGTACTTTGGCGGTTAGCAGCTGCGAGCCTTTGGCAAGATTGCGGTGCTGGTAGGTGAGGCCCACGCCGAAACCGAGGTCGCCCTCGGAGTTTGTGCCTTCTAGCTCGAAGGAGGCCGACTGTTTTTTGTTTCGCGACAGATAGATGGTGGCATCGATAAAGTTGTTGGTGCCGTTAGTGAAGGGCTTGAGGTCGATGTTGATGTAGCGCACAATGCTCAGTCGGCCCAGGGCCTCGTAGGTTCGCTCAACGGCAGCGGTACTATAGGGACGTCCGGGGACGATGTAGCACATTTCGTCGAGCACTTTGGGCAGCAGGTAATGGTCGCGGCCGTAGACAATGTCGAGGTCGCCGCATCGCACGGTGTCGGCACCCCTTGCCGGGGCATCGAGCACATAGGTGACACGGCGGAAGATGTAGCGTATGTTTTTGGTTGTGTGAAGGTTGAACGTCAGGTTCACGTTTTTTCGCCCTGCCATGGTGTCGGCGGTGAAGTTTATGTCCTCGCGTGTAATGTCGTAGTAGCCCGAATCTCGCAGCTGGCGGGTGATGCGTCCGCGTTCAGCTTCGAGGGCGTTTCGGTCGAGGAGCATGCCCGGGCGCAGCGACGAGTTTCGACGGCCGGCCATTACCATGCGTCGGATGTCGGCATCAGGGATGTTGAATCCCAGGCCGCTCACACGGTGAGGTTTGCCGGCAGTAATCACATATTCCACCGACATTTTTTTTCTGCCTGTAGAGGCGGTGTCCACACGCACCTTAGCATCGAGATATCCCTTGTTGACCATAGCCAGCTGGAGTTGGCGTCGCGATGCTTCGGTGAGCTCGGGGTCGTAGATCACGGGAGCCTGCCCGAGGCGTCGCAGCCAGCGGTTTGCGCGTTTTGTGCTGTCGCGTCCCGAGAGGCTGTAGGTGGCAAGCTGTAGCTTGGCAAAGCCCAGCACTTTGTGGTTCGGTTGCTGGCGAAGGAAGTTGTAGAGTTCTTCGGTGTTTATTTTTTTTTCATCGGCCACTGTTACCTTTGCTTTGTCGAGCAGATACTGGCCTTGTGGAACGTGCTTGGTAGAGCTGCACGCTCCCATGAGCAGCACCATCAGGCAGGCTGCAACGAGGTTCAGGTTGTAGCGTAGGGCGGTTTTCACAATTTCAGATTCTATTTGGCAGTGGAATCTCGAGGATAAAGCGAGCACCTTTGTGGTAGGAGGTGTCGAGGAATACTTTCCCTCCGAGAAGATTTGCTGTCATGCGGGCAATATAGAGCCCCAGGCCGCAGCCGGGCGAGTGAGGGTCGAGCTTGATGAAACGTTCAAATATCTTCTCGGCCACGTTTGCAGTTATTCCGCGGCCGGTGTCTTCTACATAGAAACGAGCCACGCCGGCGTTGCGGTCTACATCGAAATCGAGGAAAATTTTCCCGATGGGAGTGAATTTTTCGGCGTTGGAGAGGAGGTTGACCAGTATTTGGGCCACACGCGAGGAATCGGTGTCGATTGTCTGGTCTTCTTTGCCCTGGCGGTTGAATACCATGGATAGTTTGGGGTTCTGCGGGCATCCTTTTTCGAAGACGCTGAAAATCGCCAGATTGCAGATGTTGAATATGCTTGTCGGCTCATAGTGCAGGTGGGCGGTGCCGCTTTCCATGTCGTTGATATCGAGCACATCGTCAACCAGACGTGTGACGATTTTGTTGTTCTGCTCAATGATTTTGGCAAAGCGGTTCAGATAGTTCTGCTGTTCGTTGGGTATGCAGTCCACAATAAGGCGCGAATACTCGGCGATGGCGGCTATGGGGGTTTTTATCTCATGGCTGACGTTATTGAGAAGGTCGGTCTTGAGCGAATCGGAAGTCTCGGCGGCTTCGCATTTTTTTTGTTGTATGTGCAGCTTGTTGTATAATTCGTCGCGTTCGCGGTGAAATTTCAGAGATGCGTTGCGGCGGTGCTCGGCAATGCGCTTGAGCTTGGCTGTTTGATATAGAAGCAAGAACACCATGGCAAGGAGCACGATTGAAATGGCGGCACCTGCCATAAGCAGCATGTTCTTGTGTTTGTTGCGCGTGGCGTTCTGGCTGGCGGCGAGGGCTACATTCTGGTCTTTAAGCTCCACAATGTCGTAGAGCACCTGCAATTCGCGGTAGCGGTTCGACGACTGGTCTTCGAGCTCGCTCTTCAAATTTTCGACAAGCTCCATTGCTGCGGCGAGCTGTGTGGGTCGGTCTCCGGTGTTTTGTGCGGCTACCAACATTTCGTTGAGCAGATAGTTGCGGTATTTTTTGTTTGTCGGGTTTTCTATTTGCCGTTTGATTGCTGCCAAGGCTTTGTCCCATTGTTTTGTTGCCATGGCATAGAATATGGAGGCGCGTTCGTTGTTTTGAAGGTCGTTGCGCACCCTGGCGTTCTTTTGAGCCAAATTGTTGATTTCGTTGTTAAAATGCTCTATTTCGAGCGGTGACAGAACCTTGTAGTTACACAGCATCCGCCGGTAGCAGGCGTAGCGGTAGGTGTCCATGAGCCTGTAGATGCGGCCTTGGGCACGGTAGCTCGTCACAAGCGAATCGATGATGTTGAGCATTTTTTTGTCTATCTCCACAGCATCTTTGTGGCAGCCGTTGATGGTGAAGTAGGGTGCGGCGCGTGTATAGATGAGATTGCGTACGGCTCCCATGGGCAGCGGCATGGAGTCGGTGAGGGCTACGAGCTTGTCGATATAGGTTTTGAGAAGTTCGCCGTGGGAGGCTCGGCCCAGATTGATACACAGTGCATATAGCATCTCGGCACGCTCGAATGGGTCGTCCGGTGTTGATATGGTGTAGACCTTGATGATTTCCGACAGGTTCTTCATGTGCTCTTTATCGTCGGCATCGGCAAGCTTTTGTCCTATGCGGCGCATGTGAAGGAAAAGTAGGGCTTCGCGCTGCTTGTCGGATGGGGAGATTGTGAGGAGTTCCTTCTCGATGGTGCTCAGTATGCTGTCGTTTTGATAATGAATGTTTGCGCCCTGGGTGAGGACTTCGAGCATGACATCGTGCATGTTGGCGGCTTTGACAAGGGGGTAGATGCGTCGCAAGGCGTGGTCCTTCATATTTTCGTTGGGGGCAACATCGAAGAGGTCGTAGAGCAAGCGCAGACTGTCGGGAGCCGAAGTGGTGGTGCGCAGTGTTGTCTCGAGGCTGTCGATAAATTGCCGGCCGGCCTCGGAGAGGCTGTCTGAGGCTCGGTCTTGGTTCGAAGCACGGACGGCTCCGAAGCCAAGGAGGAATACGACGATGAATATGCTGATTCGGAACATTCTTGTTGTTTTAGAGCCTTCTGGGACAAAGGTAAGGGCAAAGTTACCTCATTTTTTGAAAAATAGCAAAATAAAACGCCGACGATTGCTCATATTGCAGGGAAAATGCGTAAATTTGCCCATGCATCATCCAATGAAACATTGAATAATTATCGTATAAAACTTTAACCAATCTATTTTCGATGAAGAAATTGACCGCATTACTTGCTCTGCCGCTGTTTGCGTGGCAGGCTTCGGCCGGTGAAATCCTCCACTCGCCCGACGGCGTGTTGGCGCTCGACTTTGCCCTGACAGACGACGGCGTTCCCACCTACAAACTCGACTATGCCGGCAAAGCCGTGGTGAAACAGTCGCGCATGGGCTTCAAGCTCAAAGATATCGGCGACCTTGCCGACAAATTCGAAATTGTGACAGTAGACAACGCAACTGTCGACGAAACATGGGTGCCTGTGTGGGGCGAGGAAAACGAAATACGCAACCACTATAACGAAATGAAGGTTCATTTGCAGCAGAAAGGCACCAAGCGCAAGATGGACATCACTTTCCGTCTTTTCGACGACGGCCTGGGATTCCGCTACGAATTTCCCATGCAGAAGAAGCTGGCACACTTCACAATCTCTGATGAACTGACCGAGTTTGCGATGCCCGGCGACATTGAGGCATTCTGGATTCCTGCCGACAACGACACTCAGGAATATGACTACACACGTTCGCGCCTTTCCGAAATCAGAGGACTGATGGATGAGGCATGGACACATCACAACAAATGGCAGGAGCTTGTCTCGCCAACGGGTGTGCAGACTGCGCTGCAGCTCAAGACCGACGACGGTCTCTATGTCAATCTTCATGAGGCTGCGCTTATCGACTTCCCTGCAATGCACCTCGAGCTTGACGATAAGAATATGGTGTTCAAGGCTCTTCTCACTCCCGATGCTGCCGGAAACAAGGCCAAGGTCGAGGCCGAGTTTGTCACTCCGTGGCGCACCGTCATTGTGGGCGACGAGGGCAAGGACATTCTGGCCTCGCGCATCACTCTCAACCTCAATGAACCATGCAAAATAGAGGACACCTCGTGGATTAAGCCCTGCAAATATATGGGTGTGTGGTGGGAGATGATCACCGGCAAAAGCAAGTGGAGCTATTCAAACGATGTGCCAAGCACTCACATCGACAAGGTTGACTGGAGCAAGGTGAAACCACACGGAAAGCACGGCGCCACTACCGACAATGTGAAACGCTATATCGACTACGCCTCCAAGCACGGATTCGATGCCGTTCTTGTCGAAGGTTGGAACATAGGCTGGGAAGACTGGAGCAACCGTCGCAAGGACTTTGTGTTCGACTTCGTAACCCCCTATCCCGACTTTGACCTGCCCTATCTGCGCGACTATGCAAAGCAGAAGGGTGTGAAGCTCATCATGCACCATGAAACCTCCAGCTCGGTGCGCAACTACGAACGACAGCTCGACAAGGCATATCAGTTTATGAAGGACAACGGCTACGATGCTGTCAAGAGCGGTTATGTGGGCAACATCCTTCCCGCCGGCGAAAACCATTTCAGCCAGTGGACCAACAACCACTACCAGTATGCCATCGAAAAAGCTGCCGACTATAAAATTATGGTCAACGCCCACGAAGCCGTGCGTCCCACGGGCATCTGCCGTACATGGCCAAACCTTATAGGCAATGAAAGCGCGCGCGGAACCGAGTACCAGGCCTTTGGCGGCAGCAAGCCCAGCCACACCACCATCCTGCCCTTCACCCGCCTCATTGGCGGTCCCATGGACTATACGCCCGGCATCTTTGAGAACGACATCAGTTCCTTCGCGCCGAAGAAGTCGTGGGTCAACACCACTCTTGCCAACCAGCTCTCGCTCTATGTCACCATGAGCAGCCCCCTGCAGATGGCTGCCGACTTCCCCGAGCACTACGACCGCTTCCTCGATGCATTCCAATTTATCAAGGACGTGGCTTTGGACTGGGATCGCAGCTGGTACCTCGAAGCCGAACCCATGGAGTATGTCACCGTGGCACGAAAGGCCAAAGGCAGCGACAGCTGGTTTGTGGGAGGCACAAACGGAGCCGAACCCCGAACCGCAACTGTCGATTTCTCGTTCCTGCCGGCAGGCAAATACAAAGCCGTGATCTACCGCGATGCCAAAGACGCGCATTACCGCAACAATCCCCAGGCATACGTAATAGAGGAGAAAAACGTCACACCGAAGACGAAAATGAAGATTTTCGAAGGTGCCGGCGGCGGTTTTGCAATCTCAATACTTCCCGTCAAGAAGTGAAGAAAAATATTTTATATAGCAAAAGCACTGACATTCAGTGCTTTTGCTATTTTTAGCACTAAATCGAGCGAAAAAAAATGTAAATAAATTTGGTGGGAGAGAAAATTGTGCTTAACTTTGCAACCGCAAACGGGAAAGGCGAGCCTTTTCGGCGGTGCAGAGAAAATTGAAAAATGCCTCTTTAGCTCAGTTGGCCAGAGCACGTGATTTGTAATCTCGGG
>CAJUAR010000046.1 GCA_910584495.1 uncultured Muribaculaceae bacterium | reverse complement strand
TGCAAATTTAACACTTTCCACAAAATCTATGCACCGGGATTTCGGATTGAGCCGAAGAAAGCACTAATCTGGATTTTAGTGTGGGAGAGATATTCACTTTCGCCAAAGATGGTACTCTTCCCGGCTTCTGTCATGAACATCTGGTTACCTGGAAAGTATCCAAAGGTGTTCTTACTATTGTGGATGACGAAGATTTTTGGAAAGGCCCAATTACTATCGATGGAGAAGAAGCCGTCTGGGAACAACAGTACGGATGCGAAGATGAGCTTGAAGATGAGGTTTATGTGCTTAAACTAAGATTGGCAGACTGAAACAAACACCGCTTATACATTAAACAAACGAGGATGTGTCCATTAGTAAGTGACACATCCTCGTTTGTTTTAGACCTTACTCAAAAAGTATTGTTTTGGCAAGTTTGGTGGCGGCATCGTTGACAGCCGAAGCCTCGATGGTTTGTTTGGCTTTGAGCGCTACTTCCGGTAGGGTGTACTGAAGGTTGCAAGCAAGGCGAACACCGGTATACCGTAGCATTTCGCTGTCGGCAGCAATGAAATCGCCGACAAGCTTGTCGGCATAAGGAAGATGGCGCAACAGACGGTGGCACAAGATGTCGGCCACTTCAAAAGCTGGAACTTGGGCTGCCCACACGCGGGCTTCGTCTATGGCAAATTCTTCGCGAGGCATAAGCATTGGAGCTATGAGCATGCTTTCGCGTGTGCTGGTGTTTTGCCACAAACGTATGGCCAATTCTTTGGTGTGGCGTGTCTGGTTGGCAATCTCAACAATCTGGGGCAGATTAAGACCGAAAATAATGCGGAATGGCGAGCCGCCGCGACGAAGCACATCGGCAATAACACCGTTACGCATGGCAAAGAAATGACGCTTCAAAGTCTGCATCTCGTTAAACGATGGCGAAGTTTGATCCATAGCTATTCAATAATTTCCATTGTTCCACAAAACTATATGCTCTTTGTCGGTGCATGCATCAAGGTCGATGATTCGTTGATTGGACGAACCTCTGAACCTTAAAGATTCATCTTTGAGAGCTTCGATGAAAGGACCGTCGACAAGGACATCGACGAGTTCCAATAGACGGTCTACTGCTTCGCAATGCATTGCCCGAAGATCTTCGTAGGTGAAGCCGGTATAGCACCAGATGGTTTTGCCCATTGCTTTTATTCTGCTTGCAAGAGGCACAAGAGCAGCCGCCTGATATATAGGGTCGCCACCGGAGAAAGTGACGTTAAAATCGTTGTAGCGCACAATGTCCATAAGTTCGTCGACAGTTGCATCCCGTCCGCTGTCTTTGGGCCATGTGTGGCTGTTGTGACAGCCGGGGCAATGATGCTCGCATCCGGCAAAATAGAGCGACGTACGCAGTCCAGGACCGTCGACGCTTGTGCCTTCGACGGCTCGGATAAATCGTATTTTATTTGTGGACGACACGATCGTTGAGTTCTGCAAGTTTGGCATTGTTCCAGCGGTCGGTAGTACCCACAAGATAGCCCGTGATTCGCTGGAGTTTGTCTATGTTGTGGCTGCCGCATTTGGGGCAAACGTCGAGATGAGCAGCGGCATCTTCGTAGCCGCAATCCATGCAGCGGTTGCGATTGTGGTTCACAGAGCAGTATCCTATGTTGTGCTTATCCATAAGGTCGACAATGTCGGAAATAGCTTCGGGGTTGTGGGTGGCATCGCCGTCGATTTCCACATAGAAAATATGGCCGCCGCCGGTAAGGGCATGATAGGGGGCTTCTATTTCGGCTTTATGGCGCGGTGAGCAATGGTAGTAGACCGGCACGTGGTTGGAGTTGGTATAGTAGATTTTGTCTGTCACACCCGGAATGATGCCGAACGATTTGCGGTCTTTTGCAGTGAAACGACCTGCAAGACCTTCGGCCGGAGTTGCCAGGACAGAGAAGTTGTGTTGATAACGCTCGGAAAAATCGTTGATGCGACTGCGCATGTGACCGACGATTTTCAAGCCGAGAGTTTGAGCTTCATCGCATTCGCCGTGATGTTTTCCCACCAGAGCTATCAGACATTCGGCCAACCCAATGAATCCTATGCCGAGCGTGCCTTGATTGATGACCGATTCGATGGTGTCGTTGGGCGACAGCTTATCGCCGCCGATCCATAGCTTGGACATAAGCAAAGGGAACTGCTTTGCAAGTGCGGTTTTTTGGAAGTCGAAACGTTCGCATAGCTGTGTTGCAGCAATTTCGAGAATCTCGTCGAGCTTGCGGAAGAATGTTGCTATGCGTTCGTCCTTGTCGACAATGGCCATGCACTCGATTGCCAGACGCACAAGGTTGATGGTCGTGAACGAGAGGTTGCCACGGCCGATAGATGTTTTTTCGCCAAAACGATTTTCAAAAACACGTGTACGACATCCCATCGTAGCCACTTCGTAATGATAACGCAAAGGGTCGTTGATGTTCCATTTTTCGTGCTGGTTGAAGGTTGCATCGAGGTTTACGAAGTTCGGGAAGAAACGACGCGCTGTCACCTTGCAGGCTTCTTTGTAGAGGTCGTAGTTGCGGTCGGTGGGCAGATAGCTCACACCTCGTTTTTTCTTCCATATCTGGATGGGGAAGATTGCAGTGGCTCCGTTGCCGACACCTTCGTATGTTGTTGCCAAGAGCTCGCGGATGACGCATCGTCCTTCGGCGGAGGTGTCGGTGCCATAGTTGATGGAGCTGAATACAACTTGATTGCCACCGCGGCTGTGGATGGTGTTCATGTTGTGTATAAAGGCTTCCATTGCCTGATGCACCCGGCAAACGGTGCGGTTGACTGCATGCTGTATGAGGCGTGCATCCCCTTCGAGGCCGTCGAGAGGGGCCTGAAGATAGTCGTCGAAGGCTATATTTTTTATTCTGTCGAGATTCTGACCGGAAAAATTTTCGAGATTCACCACCTCTTCAATATACGAACTGCGGACAAACGGGGCCAGATAGAAATCGAATGCCGGTATGGCTTGGCCGCCATGCATTTCGTTCTGCGCAGTTTCGAGCGATATACATGCAATGACACTTGCAGTCTCAATTCTTTTAGCCGGACGCGATTCGCCATGACCGGCAACAAAGCCGCGCTGCAGAATGTGGTCGAGTGGATGCTGAACACATGTGAGGCTTTTGGTGGGGTAGTAGTCCTTGTCGTGGATGTGGATGTAGTTATGCCGCACGGCATCGCGCACCGTGGCAGACAGGAGGTAGTCGTCGACAAATGGTTTTGTTGTTTCGCTGGCAAATTTCATCATCATACCTGCCGGCGAATCAGTGTTCATGTTTGCATTCTCTCGGGTTATGTCGTTGTTCTTTGCTTCAATGATTTCGTGAAACATGTCGCGAGTCTTAGCTCTGCGGGCAATGTTTCGTTGGTCGCGATAGGCAATGTATCGCTTGGCAACTTCTTTGCGCGGGCTGTCCATCAGTTCAAGCTCAACCATGTCCTGGATTTGCTCCACGGTCATTCGTTCGTTTCCCTTGAAAGATATACGGTCGGTAATTTTTTGAATTAGAGCCTCGTCCTCGCCAAGTTCGGTGGTGAGCATTGCCTTGCGGATGGCGGCCTTGATTTTTTCTTCATTATAGCCTACTATACGGCCATCACGTTTTACTACTGTTTGTATCATTGAAGTGTCGGTTGGATTCTTGTTCGGATTGGAAAAGCTTGTGATAAATTCCGAGGACAAAGGTACAGAAAAATTCCGACAATGCTTCAAAAATAGACACTAAAAATTCATAGAGTTTTTCAAAATGGCAAACTTTTTTATAACAGAAAATCGATAAATAATTACCTGTCAAATGGTTATTGATTTGTTTTGGAAAACTTTAAAAATTAGCAGAGGAGGGTAGTGCGTGAAATTGGAAAGGAAAGTCAGTCATTGGTTGGCATGAAAGTTTCAAAACTGCTGTCAGTGTAGAGCACTATTATCGACTTGATTTGCTTGGCTCCATCACGTTTTGGCAGTAGTTGCGACAAATTTCCCGGAAGTGTCTGCTGAACTTCTCCGTCGATTGGATTTTGCTGCGGTGGAGCTTGCTGTTGGGTCTGTTGAGAGTTTGCCGAAGGGGCCGGAGGAGTAGTAATTCTATTTTGATTGTCAATAATGGATTGCTCAGTTTCGTTTTCTAAATCTTCAAACCATTCATTATCAACATTTACGGATGACGCAAATTCCGGAAATAAGGGAGTTTGAGGCTCTGAGATTTCGATATTTGAAACATTCAACATGTTACCTGTGCCAAACAGCAACCATACGATGTTTAGATTGGGGAATGCAGAGTTGAGTTTGGCGAGCACATTATTATTAAGAGATTTGTTGCGGCCATGAAACATCTGCGACAAGCTCGGGCGGGGTATTCCGGCTTTGTCGGCAAATTGTGAACTTGTTAAGCCCGTAGAGCTGATGAATTGCCTTAGCCGCTCAATGATGGGGCTTTTTTTATCGTCTTCCATATGTTTGCAAAATTGAATTTGACGATGCAAATGTAAAAAGAATAAATTGAATATGCAAATCTGCAATAGTAAATCATTGTTGCAAAATCTAAATTTAGTATATGCATATGTAAATTACATATTGTAAACACCCTCCGGCCTTTTGTCTTTTCGAGCAAAGCCATGGCCGCTATTGCTGTATAGCTACTTTAGGGTAGGGTTGCTAATATACTTGATAACAGTGCGTTGTGCACTACTATGTAATGTGGAAGTTCAAGTACATACTGCCATAGCCATATATTTAAAGCGAAGCTTCAATTGTTGTGCGTAACCAATTGGGTTAGCTGTGCTTGCAGAACATGTTAAATTAGTTAAACGCAATTTTTAGGCTAGAATTAGCAGATGCTAACTGAGTGCACAACGCCTGGGGATTGTTAATTTGCAAATACGCATGCATGTGAGTTTTGAAACGAATATTTGCGTTTGAAAACTACATGATGCGATGGATGTGCTAAGTGTGAAGGATTTTAGCTGTTTGGAAATGAGAATTATTCAACTTTGCCGTTAAATATATGAAACTCCTGCCGCCATTGAGGTATAGCCTCCGGCTATATCTGTAAAAATTATCGAATTATTTACCTATGCCTATTGTTCGTATAAATATAACATTCTCAAGAGCTCATAAGTTCAAGGTTTGGCATTTAACAATGTGAAGAATAGAAAGAAACGATTGAAAACAATACATCGGCAACGTCTTCAATCTAGAAAACATCCATTATTTTTCCCATGAAATGATAAATTAGGATCATGCCGAAAAATTGGAGCGCGAGTTTTGCCTGTTGGATATTGGATAGAGGTGCAAACATTCGAAATCGGTTTCTGTGAGGTGTCGTAATAAACTGGAAATTATGTTCCGAAGTCTGAGCAACCTAAGTGTTCAATAATCACTATTATGTTAAATAGAGTGTTGTTGGAACAGGTATTCCCTACACAAATCAAGAAAAAATGAGAATTCTGTACCTAATACAGGCGACTATGGAGATAAATTGTCTCAGCAGACATTGTTGAGCCAGTACAACGTGCTGAGCTATAGATGATTATTTCCGACCAAAGAAAAAAACATCGATTAAATTTGCGTCTCTGAAAATTTTTATTTAATTTTGATGTATAAACGGCCCTTAAATCGGGCGATGATTGCGTCTTGTGCGCAAATAACAATTTTGACACACATATATAATATATGAATAATAACGATTTCAGAAATTTTGCCGTTCGACATCTTGGAATGAACGGTCTTGCGCTCGACCAGTACGCAGCGGCAACTTCACGCTCGGCATCGGGCATCACCTCCTCCTATATAAATCCCACCATTATAGAAGAACGTTCGCTCAATGTGGCTCAGATGGATGTTTTTTCGCGTCTGATGATGGATCGAGTAATTTTTCTCGGTACAGAAGTAAACGACTACACTGCAAACGTTATCCAGGCACAGCTTCTGTATCTCGACAGCTCAGAGCCCGGCAAAGATATTTCGATCTATCTCAACAGCCCCGGAGGCTCGGTATATGCGGGTCTTGGCATCTACGACACTATGCAGTATGTAAGCTCCGACGTATCGACAATCTGCACCGGCATGGCAGCTTCGATGGCAGCCGTTTTGTTGGTTGCCGGACAGAAAGGCAAACGTTTTGCCCTTCGCCACTCGCGTGTGATGATTCACCAGCCCATGGGTGGTGCTCAGGGCCAGGCTTCCGACATTGAAATCACTGCGCGTGAAATCAAAAAGCTTCGCGACGAACTTTATCATATAATTTCGGAGCATTCGGGTCAGCTCTTTGAGAAAGTTGAGCGCGACAGCGACCGAGACTACTGGATGACGGCAGAAGAAGCCCAAAAATATGGCATGATCGACCACGTTTTAGTAAAGGCACATCAAGCTCCACAAGACAACATCTGACGATGGCAAAAAAGAAAAGAGAAGATCATTGCAGTTTCTGCGGACGAACAGAGGCTGACGGAGCAACAATCCTCCCCTCCCCCGCTGAGGATGCCGGAATATGCCTTGACTGTCTTGAGGCTGCTGCCGGGATGCTCGGCATGCTCGATTCTCCCGATGAAACAGGAGCAGCAAGGCGAGGCAGGGCAAACAACAGGCTCCGCAACGGCATGGCTGCCGATGGGCAAACCAAGCACAAGAAAACACCGACACCTCAGGAAATCAAAGCTTTCCTCGACCAGTACATCATTGGTCAGGATCAGGCAAAAAAATACCTTTCGGTAGCTGTTTATAACCACTACAAACGACTTGACCAGCCTGCCGATACCGACGGCGTAGAAATTGAGAAGAGCAACATCATAATGGTTGGACCTACGGGAACAGGCAAAACGCTCATAGCCAGAACTATTGCCAAGATTCTCGATGTCCCGTTCACCATTGTTGATGCAACAGTTCTGACTCAGGCCGGTTATGTGGGCGAAGACATTGAAAGCCTTCTTACCCGACTGCTGCAGGTTGCCGACTACGATGTGGCACGAGCAGAACGCGGTATAGTGTTTATCGATGAAATCGACAAGATTGCCCGCAAAGGCGACAATCCTTCGATAACACGCGACGTTGGCGGCGAGGGGGTGCAACAAGGACTCCTCAAGCTTCTCGAGGGGTCGGTTGTCAATGTGCCCCCGCAAGGAGGACGCAAGCACCCGGAGCAACCCATGATTGCCGTTGACACAAAGAACATCCTCTTCATCTGCGGAGGAGCGTTCGAAGGAATCGAGCAGGCCATTGCACACCGTCTAAACTCAAATTTTGTCGGTTTTTCGACAAATGGCACCAACCGGCGAATTGGCCGTGATGAATATATGCGCCATGTTGCTCCTCAGGATTTGCGTACATTCGGCCTCATTCCTGAAATTATTGGACGACTTCCCATCCTCACTCATCTTCTGCCTCTCGATCGCGCGGCATTGCGCCAGATTCTGACAGAACCAAAAAATGCCATTACCAAGCAGTACGAAAAACTGCTTGCCATGGATGGAGTGAAGCTGGTCTTCCAACCCGAAGCACTCGAATTTATTGTCGATAAGGCTATAGAGTATAAACTTGGAGCACGAGGCCTGCGGTCGATTGTGGAAACAATCATGGTTAACGCAATGTTTTCCATGCCCACCGACAAACCCAAGGTGTTCGAAGTCTCGGCCGAATACTGCGACCGACAGCTAAAAGATGCGCATTTCGATGCCCAAGCAGTGTGAGATAGTTTTTTACTTGTTTATAATATGATGGAATCACAGACTGAAGCAACCACATTATCCGGAGAACTGAAGAAATATTTTGGTTTCGACAAGTTCAAAGGCCAGCAGGAAGAAATCATCAAAGCCCTGCTAACTGGCCGCGACACATTTGTGATTATGCCCACAGGTGGTGGAAAGTCACTTTGCTATCAGTTGCCAGCCTTGATGAGCGATGGCACGGCCATCGTCATTTCGCCGTTGATAGCTCTGATGAAGAACCAGGTGGATGCAATGCGCAGTTACAGCGAGAACGACAGCATTGCCCACTTTCTCAATTCATCCCTCACCAAGGGAGCCATCGACCAAGTGAAAAGCGACATAATATCGGGGCGCACAAAGATGCTTTATGTCGCTCCCGAATCGCTCACCAAAGAAGAAAATATCGATTTTTTGAAAACAATACCCATTTCGTTCTATGCGGTTGACGAAGCTCACTGTATTTCGGAATGGGGACACGATTTCAGACCGGAATATCGCCGCATACGGCCGATTATCAACGAAATCGGCTCACGCCCGCTTATCGCTCTCACAGCGACAGCAACTCCAAAAGTGCAGCATGATATACAGAAGAACCTTGCCATGACCAACGCGGCAGTGTTCAAGTCGTCGTTCAACCGTTCTAACCTCTACTATGAGATTAGGCCAAAGACCAGCAACACCGACCGCGACATTATCCGTTTTATCAAGCAACGTCCCGGCAAGTCGGGCATAATATATTGCCTCTCTCGCCGCAAAGTTGAGGAACTTGCCGAATTGTTGCGAGTCAACAATATTCGCGCACTGCCCTACCATGCCGGGATGGATCCCATTACACGCTCGGCAAATCAGGATGCGTTCCTCTACGAGCAAGTAGACGTAATTGTTGCCACAATAGCCTTCGGGATGGGCATAGACAAGCCCGATGTGAGGTTTGTGATCCACTATGACATGCCCAAGTCGCTCGAAGGCTATTATCAGGAAACGGGACGAAGCGGACGCGACGGCGGCGAAGGCATCTGCCTCACGTTCTATTCGCGCAAGGACCTGCAGAAGATGGAAAAATTCATGCAGTCAAAACCTGTCAATGAACAGGAAATAGGCCGTCAGCTCCTTGCTGAAACGGCAGCCTATGCCGAATCTTCGCTCTGCAGGCGCCGAACTTTGTTGCACTATTTTGGAGAAGCTTTCACTGCCGATAACTGCGGCAACTGCGACAACTGTCTTAATCCCAAAATTAAAGTGGAAGCTAAAGACGATTTATTGGCGGCATTGGAAACAATTGCCGCGGTTAAGGAAAAATTCAAAGCAGACTACGTAGTAGACGTAATGGTTGGACGGGCTACGGCCGATGTGCGTTCCTACCATCACGACGAGCTTGAAGTCTTCGGCTGTTGCGAAGGCTCAAGCCCGAAATTTCTTAATACTGTCATCCAGCAGGCTTTGATTGCCGGCTATATAGCACGAGGCATAGAAAACTATGGCATACTGACCCTTACTGACAAGGGTCGCGATTTCATCGCTAATCCAGGTTCGTTCAAAATTGTGGAAGACCAGGAATATGTCGATGATTTTGTAGAAGAAGAAGTTATGCTCAAAGGCGGTTATGCAGCCGACCCTGAGCTATATGCTATTCTGTGTTCTCTACGCCGAAAAATAGCCCAGCATCATAAGCTGCCCCCATATGTCATCTTCCAGGATCCTTCGCTCGAAGCCATGGCAACAACCTACCCCATCAATCTCGATGAGCTGGCAAACATTGCCGGCGTGGGATTGGGCAAAGCCAAGCGCTACGGCCAAGAATTTGTGGACCTCATCAAAACCTATGTAGAAGAAAACGAAATTGTTCGTCCGGAAGACTTGCGCGTGCGCACCGTGGCCAATAAAAGCAAGTTGAAAATAGCCATCATCCAAGCCATAGACCGCAAGATTGACCTCGATGAGATTGCTGTGGCGAACGGCATAGACTACGACCAGCTTCTCACGGAAATCGAAGCTATAGTCAATTCTGGAACACGCATCAACATTACCTATTTCATAGATGAAATCATCGATCCCGAGGATCAGGTGACTGTGTTCGACTATTTCCGCAAAAGCACCAGCGACAGTCTCGACGAGGCTGTCGAAGCCCTGTCGCCCGACTATACAGAGGATGAGATAAGACTCATGCGCATCAAATTTCTCTCCGACTTAGGCAATTAACCGACATGAACACGATCAATTTGCTCAACCTATATCGCAAGCTCAAAGGTTGCGATGCCGAAACGGTTTCCGAGTTACCTTCATCTGGATCTAACCGTCGCTATTTCCGTTTGTCGGCTGCTGACGGACGACAGAGCGTTATAGGCGTTCTTGGCACTTCTAAACCTGAAAATGACGCTTTCATCTATATGTCGCGTCATTTCCGCAAACAAGGCCTGCCCGTGCCAGAGGTTCTCAATGTGAGCGACGACGGTATGGCATATCTCCAGACCGACCTTGGGGATACCCTGCTCTTTTCGGCCATTGAAAAAGGACGTCTCACACGCTCGTTCTCTGCTGAGGAAAAAGATTTGCTGGTGAGCACCATCAGCCTTCTTCCCGACATACAGTTTGCCGGTGCCAAAGACATGGATTTCAGCGTGTGCTATCCAACAGTGGAGTTCGACCAACGGTCGATAATGTGGGACCTTAATTATTTCAAGTACTGCTTTCTCAAAGCCACGGGGCTTGAGTTCTCCGAGGACAAACTCGAAGACGACTTCCAGGCCATGGCATCGGTGCTGATGCAGTGCGAAAACAAATGTTTCATGTACCGCGACTTCCAGAGCCGCAATGTGATGATTTGCCAGGGAAAGCCATGGTTTATTGATTTCCAGGGCGGCCGACGAGGGCCGTTCTACTACGACGTGGCATCTTTCTTGTGGCAGGCAAAAGCCAATCTGCCCTCAAGCCTGCGAGATGAACTTCTGGAAGTCTATCTGGCATCGCTCAACAAATATTACCCGATTGAGCGAGAAGAATTCCGCAAACACCTACGGCACTTTGTGCTCTTTCGCACACTGCAGGTACTCGGGGCCTATGGTTTCCGAGGCTACTTTGAAAAAAAGCCCCACTTCATGCAAAGTGTGCCATATGCCATAGCCAATTTGCGCGACCTGCTGTCTGAGCCCTATGCGGAATATCCCTATCTGAGCAAACTGCTTGTCGATTTGGTGAGCATGAAACAGTTCACCGACGAACTTGGCAAGAAACGGCTCACTGTGCGTGTATATAGTTTTGCATATAAAAAAGGAATACCTAATGATGTTTCGGGCAATGGCGGCGGATATGTCTTCGATTGCCGTGCCATCAACAACCCCGGCAAGTATGAGCGATACAAGCCATTTACAGGGCTGGACAGCAAGGTAATCAAATTTCTTGAAGACGACGGCGAAGTGTTCCAGTTCCTTGAGCATTGCTATTCTCTTGTCGATTCCACAATAGCGCGCTATATGGAACGAGGCTTTACAAACCTTATGATTTCCTACGGATGCACAGGAGGACAACACCGTTCGGTGTACTGTGCCCAGCATATGGCCGAGCACATATCAAAGAAATTCAATGTGCAAGTGGAACTCATCCATCGGGAACAGAACATAGAACAATCTTTCCCCGCAAGACAATGAAAGCAATAGTCTTTGCCGCAGGAATAGGCTCGCGTTTGAAACCATTCACCGACCGACACCCCAAAGCTCTTGCTCCCGTGGCCGGCAAGCCGGCCTTGCTGCATGTGATTGAAAAACTGGTAGCGGCAGGCGCCGACACCGTGTTTGTGAATGTTCACCATTTCGCATCTCAGATTGTTGATTTCCTTGATTCTTGCAATTTCGGGGTCCCCGTCGTTGTGAGCGACGAGAGCGACATGCTTCTCGATACCGGTGGCGCACTTGCCAAACTTTGGCGAGAAAATGAAATGCTGCGCACCATGCCGGACAACGAACCCATTATAGTTCACAACAGCGATATCATTACCGATTTCCCCATTCAAGAACTGGCCGACACACATGGCGATGCCGCGGTGCTGGCGGATGAAAGCAGAAAGAGCTCGCGAGCATTTCTTTTCGACAAAGACCTGCGTCTCAAAGGCTGGTGTAACACCGACAAGGGGATTACGCGCCCGTCCGGTCTTGATACCACCGGGCTTCATGCGGCGGCTTTTGGCGGTGTACATAAACTCAGCACACATACACTGTCGGAGTTAAGCAACTTTTGCGGCGACGAACTCCATCCTTTTGGCATTGTCGACTTCTATCTCGACAAATGTCAGACTTTGGATATTCGCGGCTTTGAGCCCAAATCGGCCTATCGCTGGTTCGATATCGGCACCCCTCAGAAACTTGCCATTGCTTCAGAGATAATGGCAAATCTACAGCCCGATTATTAGGATAATCGCATATAAATAGCTAAATTTGCTAAACAAAAGCATAGAACATGAACGAAGAGGCACTAAGCAGGATGTTTTTGAAAGAGACTTCTTTCCAGGCGTTGATGCAACGCCGCATCTTTAATGTGCTCTTGATAGCATCGCCCTATGATGCCTTCATGATGGAAGAAGACGGACGTGTGGAGGAACAACTTTATAATGAGTATGTTTCACTCAACCTTAGTTCGCCTCCTCGCGTCACAAGAGTGTCAACGATGGACGAAGCCATCGTTGCCGTGAGCAACAAAGCTTTCGACCTTGTGGTTGGCATGCCAGGCGGCGACCTTTCCGAAACCTTTGAGGGAGCAAGGCTTATCAAAGAAATAAATCCAAAAGTTCCCATCGTAGTTCTGACTCCCTTCAGCAAGGAAGTTTCCCGACGCTTGGCCATGGAAGATCTCAGCAATGTTGACTATGTCTTCAGCTGGCTTGGCAATATGGATCTACTTCTTGCAATTATCAAACTGCTTGAGGACCGCATGAATGCCCAGGACATAAGCGATGTAGGAGTGCAGATGATTATGCTTGTGGAAGATTCGGTACGTTTCTATTCTTCCGTTTTGCCGCACATCTATAAATTTCTTCTCAAGCAGTCGTTGCTTTTCTCCACCGAGGCCCTCAACCAACACGAGCAGATGCTTCGCATGCGTGGCCGTCCAAAGGTTATGTTGGCGCGAAACTACGAGGAAGCTATGTATCTATACGAAAGATACGGAAAAAAAATGCTGGGTGTAATCAGCGATGTATCTTTTGCACGCAATGGTGTGAAGGATTCCAAAGCTGGACTGCGCCTTGCCGCCTACCTGCGTGAGAAAGACCCTTACTTGCCCATTATCATTGAATCGTCAGAAGTTGCCAATGCTCCAATGGTAAAGGACTTCGGAGGCGTGTTCATAGACAAAAACTCTAAGAAGCTGCCTGTCGACATCGGCGAGGCAATTATGGCCAATTTCGGCTTTGGAGATTTCATTATCCGCAATCCTAAAAATCAGGAGCCCATAATGGTTATCAGGAATCTCAAAGATATGCAACGTATGATCTTTGACATTCCCGCGGATTCGTTGCTCTATCATGCTTCGCGAAACGATATTTCGCGGTGGCTTTACTCGCGGGCGCTCTTCCCAATTGCCGATGTGGTGAAGAGACATCATTTTAGCAGCATTAATGAGGCTCCGGCCGTCAAACAACTCTTTTTCGACCTCATTGTTAAATATCGCAAGATGAAAAACAGAGGTGTCGTTGCTGTTTTCGAAAAAGACCGTTTCGACCATTACTCCAATTTTGCCCGCATAGGCCAGGGAAGTCTTGGCGGCAAGGGCCGCGGCCTCGCTTTCATCGATTCAATTATTAAAAAGAACCCTATTTGCGATAATTTTTACGGTGCCATCATCACCATTCCACGCACGGTAGTGCTGTGTACCGACATTTTCGATGAATTCATGGCCTCCAACCGTCTCTATCCATTGGCCCTGAGCGATGTGTCGGATGCCGATATTCTGCAAACCTTTCTCAAGGCACAACTGCCACAGCGCTTGCGCGATGATTTCCTTGCCTTGTTCGAAGTTGTAGACCGCCCGTTTGCGGTGCGCAGTTCGAGTTTGCTCGAAGACTCCCATTACCAGCCTTTTGCCGGTATTTATGCCACCTATATGGTGCCTTACACAGCCGACAAGGAGATGCGTCTCAAATGGGTTGAAAATGCTGTGAAAGGCGTATATGCTTCGGTGTTCTATTCGGCGAGCAAAACCTACATGACTGCGACAAGTAACGTGATTGACCAGGAAAAAATGGCCGTAATCATTCAAGAGGTTGTAGGTAATGACTATAGCGAATACTACTTCCCTTCCTTCTCTGGTGTCGGACGTTCGCTTAATTATTATCCAATCGGCGACGAAAAGGCCGAGGACGGAGTCGTGGAAATGGCTATCGGTCTTGGTAAATATATTGTTGACGGAGGCCGGGCTTTGCGATTTTCGCCATTACATCCGGCTCATGCTCTGCAAACATCAACGCTTGAACTTGCTCTGCGCGATACCCAGACCAAGCTTTTTGCTCTACGCAAATCGACGAAGGAGCCTAAATTTTCTGTAGAACTTGACGAAGGTGCCAATCTTGAAAAGAAAAGCCTTCAAGATTTTGCCGACACAGGAGCTTTGAAATATATGGTGTCGACATTCGACCATCTCAACGATTCCCTAAAAGACTATGAGGATGGCAGAGGACGACGTGTAGCAACATTTGCAAACATTCTCCGCGACAAAGTGTTGCCCGTGCCCGAAGCTCTCGACTTCATGCTCAAGCAGGGACAAATGGCCATGCAACGACCTGTAGAGATAGAATTTGCCGGCACAATATCGGCCAAGCCATCGCCCGACGGCATCAAGGCTCATATTTATTGGTTACAGATACGTCCTATCATCGACAGGAAAAATCTCATCAACGATGTTGTGCTCGAACGTCCCGATGAAGAACTCATACTTCGATCGACCACAGCTTTAGGCAACGGCATGATTGAGGGTGTCCGCACCATCGTTTATGTACGTCCCGACAGTTTCGACAGCATGAAGAACGTTGGAACGGCCGAACGCATCAAGGCTGTGAACAAAGAATTTGCCGCTCGCGGAGAAGCTTATATTCTCGTTGGCCCCGGCCGCTGGGGCTCGTCGGACTCTGCGCTTGGAATCCCTGTGCGATGGACCGATATATCGGCAGCGCGCCTCATTGTCGAAGCCTCTCTTCCGGGCTATCGGATTGAGCCCAGTCAGGGCACTCATTTTTTCCAGAATCTCACCTCTTTCGGCGTTGGTTACTTTACAATTGATCACGATAGCGGTTCGGGATTCTACGACAGTGACTATCTCGACAGCTGTCCTGCCGTGAGCGACGACGGAACACTGCGTATTGTACGTTTCGACAAGCCTTTGTCGATTGCCATCAACGGTCGGTCAGGCCTGGGAATAGTGGCAAAACCTGAATCTTAAAATACTAATTTAAACAAACATACTATAACACATAATGAGCTTTGCATCGAGTTTAAAACGCCTCTTCGGATTTGGCAGCGACTATGACGACTGCGAAATGGCCGACAGCGAAGCGTCCAACCCTACAACGACAGAAGGCGAAGTGGTCAAAGCCGCCAACGACGACCTCTCCGAAGGTCTTGAAGAAATTGTGCCCATGCCCATTGTCAATCCAGAGATGAAAGCAAAGATTTTCGATGGCGTTGTGGCTGTTTTCAACTCTGCTCTGCCTGATTTTTTGCATCGCAGCGTTAACCCCGAGCAGCAAAAGAAAATTCTTGTAGAAGCTCTCGACACTTCGTTGAACGACTATCTCAACAGCCTGATGCTCGAAGCAGAAAAATTTGCCGAAAGCAAACTCAAAAATGCCGCAGAAGCATCCCGACGCGATGCTGAGAAACTACGGACAGAGATGCAACATCTTGAGCAACAGCGCACCACACTGCGCGAACAGCAATTGAGCGCCGACCGTCGCCGACGGGCTCTTGCCGACCGTGTCAACGACCTCGAACAGCGTGTGGCTTCGGCAGAAGCCGAACGCGAACAATTCCAATTGGAAAACAAAAGCCTCCTCAACAAGCTCAAAGTAGCAGATGTGCAGACCACTATTGTCGATGAACTGAACAAGGAAATAGAACAACTCAAATCTGAACTTGAGCAGACTGGCAATTCCACAGGAAGCGAAGGTATAATCAGCAAAGAACAACTTGAAGACTTGCACAAGCAGCTGGCCGACACAATGTCGGCAAACGACAACCTAAAGGAGCAGCAACGTATGAGTGAGTTGATGTACAACGATTTGCAGCAACAACTCGCAACAGAAAAAGAAAAGTTGGCAAAAGTGACGAACGAACTCAACGAAGCCAAAGCGTACCTGTCGGCTCTTGACGAACTCAAAACTCAGATGGAACAAGTCGAAGCTATGATTAGAAAACGGGACGAACGGATTGCTCGTCTCAAAACGGTTAACAAACAGCTTAAGCAAGAGTGCGAACGTCTCAATGCAAAGCTTGCCGAAAATCAAAGCGACCTCTTCTCCATAGCTTTAACAGACGAAGAAGCTGTTCATCAGCAGAATACTGCTTGTGATGCTCAAGCCGAATATGGAGATGACAAAAACAAAGAACTTGCAGCTATCGAGGACGACTTTGAGTGTCCCGAATGGTTCACTGCAATTCCTGCCGACAATCTCCAGTCTCTAAAAGGAGAAACAAAGGATGATTTCGGCTATACCGAGCCTCCTCGCAAACCACGGCACCCTGAGAGCGATGCACAACTGTCATTGTTCTAACATTTTTTAATTCCCCGAATCAAACATCAGATATAGCTCTGTGTTGTTCTGATAAATGAGATACGTAAGTACAAAATCAAATATAGGAGCAGTTTCCTTCAAAGAGGCCGTGAACCGATGCATCGCAGCGGATTCGGGAATGTTTATGCCCGAGAATATGCCGTCCATTCCACATGCCTTTTTCAACAACATCGGACAGATGTCGCTTGGCGAAATAGCCTTTGTGGTGGCAAGTGCCTTTGTGGGCGACGAAATCGACGGTGCTGTGCTAAAAAATATTGTCGGTGAGGCTTTTGCTTTCGATGCGCCGCTCAAACATATTGGCAGACAGACCTATGTCCTCGAATTATTCCACGGTCCTACACTTACATTTAAAGACTATGGAGCTCGTTTCATGGCCCGACTGCTCCGTGAGTTCAATAACGATGAAAAATATTGTCGAAATGTGATTGTGGCAACTACCGGCAATACAGGTGCCGCTACAGCCAACGGGCTTTTCCGCATGTCGGGCATCAGCGTCTCCGTGCTTTTCCCGCGAGGAAAACTAAGCCGCACCCAGCTGTCGGAACTCACTGCCTTGGGCGAGAACATATTTCCTCTTGAAATCGCCGGTAGCGTCGAGGACTGCAAACGCCTCGTACAGATGGCAATGAGCGACCCATCGCTCTCCGACCTCCATCTTACAGGCGGAAATTCGATCAACATTGCACGGCTAATTCCGCAGATTAGCTTTGCCTTCTATGCCTACGCTCAAATGAAGCACCTCGACATTCATGGTGCCGAAGAGGCTCACTACTGCATGCCCTGTGGAAATATGAGCAACGTAGTAGCCACAGCTATGGCTAAAAAAATGGGCCTGCCAATGGGCAAGATTGTGGGTGCCACTGCGGCCAACAACCAGTTAGCTCCATTGCTTGCCGGACAACAATGCAAGAACTCGGCACCGGTGCGGACGCTCGCTCATTCTATCGACATGAGCTATCCTTCGGGCTGGCCAAGGCTTGAATGTATATATGGCAGAGACTTAGAGGCCATACGTCGCGATATTGTAGCCGCGCCTCCTGTGAGCGACGACGACATTATGCTTGCCATGGGAAAGATACGATGTGTAAATGACTACGTTATTGATCCTCATGGTGCAGTGGCTTACGAGGCTGCCGCTGCCATCGACGACAATTGCCCCAAGGTAATCTTTGCAACAGGACACCCGGCCAAGCAGCTCGACATTGTCCGTCAGGTTGCGAAAAACGCCGAGATACCATGGCAGTTGAAACAAGCGTTGAAAACAAAGCGTCAGCCGATTATTCTTCCCCCTACTCTCCCGGCTCTGCGAAAACATTTCATTTCGATACAACCAACAAACTAAAACTACAATTATTATGGCAAACAAACGCGATCTCAAAAAGTATATACGCACCAGCTGCGGAGCTGCTGCTGTCGACATGATTCTGGCTCGGGATGCCTTCCCGCAGATCAAACGTGCCGATGTTTACAACATCGTAGCTCAAGCTGTGGCTTTACAGCAGGGCTCTCTTGCACGTGTGAGCATTGATTTCGACCAGACACCAAAAGATTTCGAAAACAAAGCCATCTACAACAAAGAACGCACCAAATATTTCCGCCAAGCTTATGCCAAGCTGCTGGCTGACTTTGCCGACGGCCTCGACGAACTTGTCAAAAAAATGAACGAAGCCCTTCCCGAGGAAGTGCGCAAACAAATCAAGGAGGCTCTTGCCGAATGAAAAAATTGGCCGCCTGGCTCCTTAAATGTTTTGGATGGTCGGTGGAGATAACTGTCCCCGACTATCCAAAATGTATTATTTGCGTTGCCCCACACACCAGTAATTGGGATTTTGTCATAGGCAAGCTTGTCTATGCTTCCGTGGGTCGAAAAGCTGGCTTCTTGATGAAGGACACATGGTTTTTCTGGCCTTTAGGAGTCTTTTTTCGTTCAATGGGTGGGATTGCAGTACCGCGAAAGCGCAAAAGCACAGTTTCGCTCACTGATTTGATTGTGGAAAAATTCAACGCCTCTGAGCGTTTGGCACTTGCCATAACTCCCGAAGGAACACGAAGCCGCACCACGAGGTGGCACACCGGTTTTTTGCATATTGCCATACAGAGCAGTGTGCCTATTGTTCTTGGAGTGATTGATTTTAAAACCAAAAATGTATTCATCAAGGATACTTTTGTGCCAAGCGGTGATATTGAAAAAGACATACGGACAATCAAAGACTATTACAAACCATATCAAGGCAAATATCCGGAAAATTTCTCGACTGAATGAATTATTACAATGATTATCTGCGTGTAGCGGCACTGCCGCTTGCCATAGAATGGGCCGATAAGGAGAAGAACTTTGAAAATGTTAGAACAGCATTTCAATCGCTGCCACCACGCTCCGATGTTGTTGTTCTGCCAGAACTGTTTTCTACCGGTTATTCCGACGATGAGGACGTGGTCCGCGACCTTGCCGAACCGGTAGACGGTCCAACCATGGAATTTATCCGCCACCTGTCTGCTCGTTATTCCGTGGCTGTTGCCGGTAGTTTCTTAGCCACCGAAGAAGGCAAACTTTTCAATCGTGCGTTTTTCATTGAGCCAAACAGCGATGAGACTTTTTACGACAAAAGGCATCTTTTCTCTCTCAGTCGCGAATCGAAAATATTTGCTCATGGCTGCAAAGACATACCTTTGGTGCGATTTCGAGGTTGGAACATTTCTATGATAGTGTGTTACGACCTGCGTTTTCCGGCATGGTGTCGTCTCCGGAAATCGCCTTACGACCTTCTCCTTGTTCCAGCCAATTGGCCGCAGGCTCGTGCCTATGCTTGGGAGCATCTGCTCATAGCACGTGCCATCGAGAACCAATGCTGCGTGGTTGGTGCAAATCGCAGCGGAGAGGATTGCTACGGCACATATAATAATCTCTCGTATATTTTTGATGGTCGAGGTATGACTGTCGGGCGCTCTGCCGGGCCTTTTGTCGTTGCCGACCTCAGCCGCCAGAAACAAGACGAATATCGTCGCAACTTTCCGATTATTAACGATGCCGACAACTTTGAATTTCTTCCCTTATGAACGATATAATAACTCTTTCACAGCTCATTACAAGGCTTGCCAAGGTTACGGAATCCGACCCTAACACAGCCCGACGTTTCCTGAAATCATTCTTTGCAACCATCGAGGAGCGCTTAGCCCAAGGTGATAGCGTGACCATTAAAAACATAGGAACTTTCCGACGTGCTTCGGAAGACCCTCTTGAGAAAAGTGCCGAAGTGGTTTTCATTCCGGATCCAGTAATTATAGACGAAGTCAATCGTCCCTTCGACATGTTCGATGCTGTAGAACTCGCTCCCGGTGTGGAATTTGAAGCGGAGAACGAAGTTCAAACTCCCTCCGAACCGGAGCCAGAAAAAGAGTCCGGGCAAGACGAAGTGCCCGAAACTCGTCAACCTGATGCCGAGGATTCTGATGAAGAGCCCGAAGCAGCTCCAGAACATGCTGTTTCCGTGAGCGAGGATATTTATGTCTCTGAATATGAGCCTCAGACGGTGGAAGAGACAATCATCCCTGCTCCAGTGGCGCCAGTGCCGAAGCAACAGGGACCAAAGATAGAGCAACCTGTTGACAAGGCAAATATTGTGACTGAACAGAGAGTTGAAGAAGAGACCGATGAAGAAGAGGACGAATACGTCAGCCCTCGACGTAAACCCAAGAAAAAAGGCCTCCTGTGGCTCTGGATTTCTTTGGCAGTCGTAGCGGCAATAGCCTGTGGGTATTATGCTGCTGTATATCACCAACCTATCCCTGACCTCTATGGTGACGACGAAGAGGTGCCGGCCGACAGTATACCGGCCGACAGCGTTGTGATGACAATTACCGAAGTGGATATAAATACCGAACCGAGCAGCAACAAGGATGTCGTACAAGCTTCAAAACCGGAAGAAAAAGCAATGCCGGAAACTTCTAAAGCCACCACATCGGCGACAACTCAGCCCCAAACGTCCAAAGCTAAAGTCTACGATACTGTAGATGTAAGCCTTATACGCCTGGCGGTGAAGCACTATCACGAAAAATTCTTCTGGGTGTATATTTTCGAGGCTAACAGGGATGTGATATCAAATCCAAACACAATCCGTCCGGGTACGCGTGTGGTTATACCCGACCAAAGCACATTCCCGGGTGCAACTCCTGAGGAAGCACGCAGAATTGCCCGAAATAAGCAAGCCGAGATTCTTGCAAAATTCTAACAAAAGACACCGAGGCCCGCACATCAAATATGTACGGGCCTCGAATACCTTATGGAGAAGAGTTAGCGGGTCAACATTAAATCTTTTTCTTTTATCATGCGGCGAAGATTGAGAATGGCATAACGCATGCGTCCAAGGGCGGTATTAATGCTTACACCAAGAATTTCAGCAATCTCTTTAAATGATAAGTCCTTGTAATAGCGCATGTTCAGAACTTCTTGCTGAGGCTCGGGCAGCTGGCTTACAAGATTGCGAATATCGTTTTCAATCTGCATGTCAATCAGGATATCTTCTATGGTTTCTTCTGATAAATCTTTGCGGTTGAGAATGTCGTATTCTTCGTTGTCGGCCGAAACCACAGACTCGCTCTTCTCCGAGCGGAAAGAATCAATGACAAGGTTTCGGGCTATACGAGTTATCCAGGCCGTAAACTTGCCCATATCGTTGTAACGACCCTGTTTGATAGTTGTAATTACTTTAATAAACGTTTCTTGAAATATATCGTCGGCAACATCTCTGTCGCGGACCATCTGGAATATATAATTAAAAAGTTGTGACTTATGCCTTAGCAACAACTTGTCAAAGGCACTGTTGTCGCCATTGGCATAACTTACTACCAACTGTTCGTCGGTGAGCGTGTGTGTGTCTTGCATTATTTTCTATTCTTTGTGTTCAGAGTAGCAGTGTGCAATAGGCAATAAATTTGATTGAATATTATTTCTTTTTTTCCTTATGCAAAGATAAATATTTTCTTTGACATGCCCAAACATCATCGATTGTCGTTGGCAATATTTAACACTTTCTGCACAATATTTTTTTTACCCATTATTCAAATAATTGGGGATGAAACCATACAATAAAGTGCGGCATCAATGCGTTATTAAGTTGTTATCACTTTAATTAACTATTTGCGCTTTCTGCCTATGAAGAAAAGTTCTACTCTTCTTTCGCCTCTCGCAGGCTCTGTAATGGTCAAGACTCCACAAAACCGATCAGTTGCATCGTCGGGCATTGGGCCTAAGGCAACGACGCTTGCTCGCATAATGCAGTATGCACGGTCCTCCTACAGCACTGGCATTCCCGGCATGCCTCTCATGGGACTTAATTGACCATAGTAGTTTTCAAAGTTTCTCCGCTCGGTGCAACACCGGGCGGAACTTTTTTTGCCTACGGTTGTTTATATTGCATAAAGTGTCCGAACTACGGATTTCAGAAATTAATAAACACATAAAATAGCAAAAGATGAACAACTTAGCACAACAAAAAGCAGTGGCGGCTGCAGAAATCAGCAAAGATGCCGCTCATGTTTCGGTTCAGGCCGCAAAAATAGCAATCGAAAATCAGGCAAATGCTGTAAAAGAAGATACTTGTGACCTTGCAGCTAACGCACGCAACAAAATCAACGATGTTGTGTCGGGTGTTAAGGAACGAATAGCAGAGCAACAAAACAATCCAGACTCAATGCTCAATCAGGCTCGCGACAAAGCCTCGTCGGTGGCCGACAAAGTGAAAGGTGCTACGGCAAACATTATGGACAAAAGTGCCGACCTGCTCGACAATCTCTCGGACAAGGCACATGACCTTGCCGACAGATTGGGTAAATAATTCAAGTTTCGCAAGCTTCACTTGAAGGTTATGTTGCTAAAGCAACGGGTT
>CAJUAR010000045.1 GCA_910584495.1 uncultured Muribaculaceae bacterium | reverse complement strand
GCACGGCGAGTGACCGCCTGGTGATTAACAGATATTGTCGAACCGGCTCTAAAGCCCAGGGCGTAAAGCTGCGCCTCTCGCTGCGAATGAAACAGGCCCTTTGCGGGGTCGGGATTGCAGTGCGAATGGCGGCCATTCTTCCAGAACACCGAGTAGCCGTAGCACCACAGTCCATTGTCGAGGACCGAAGTGAGTATCGACACTGTTTCGGCTTGATCGTCCGTGATAGACCAAGAGGACAGAGCCGGGATAGGCTCGATTTCGCAAAGCTCGTCGAGCTTAAGATACTCGTAAGGATTTTTGCTCAGTGTAGAGTTCATGTGCTTTGTTGAATTTTTCACGGAATGTTTTAGAAAAAACGAGGGTGTCTTCTGCCACTCTACGAGATTTCAGGATTGTTACTCGGCCACGCTTGAAGGACCAGCCGATAGACTCGTCAGAGACACCGTCACGTTTGAGCAGCAGCACAACGAGCATACGGCACTCAACGACCTTAAACTTGCGGCTCGTCGAAAGGATAGATTTCGGCGAGACACCAGTAACGTTACTCACTACTTTGATAGCAATTTCGCTGTTATCCATATTTTGATGTATTTAGAATGGGCGTTTGATTTTTTCGAGCTCCGGAGAGTACACTGTCATGTATTCCTTGCCTCCGGACTTATCGTCACCACCGAGGAATGTTTCCTCAGGGTGGAGAGGCTTCCAATCCGCATAGCAGACGTTTTCATCATTTGGCTTAGCAATGTTGAAATCGTAGCCCTTGAATTTGCAGTAAGATTCGACCTTTCTGCGGAAATTGGTGCGAGTGATACCGTGGCCATTCATGCCGCCGGCATACTCCAAGAAAGCATTCCACATTTCTTTGCGTTCCCGGCGCTCATTGAGATTGGCACCGGTCGGGTCGAAATATTCCTCGGCCCAGGCGAGGAAGGTTTCGCCCATAGCCTGACGGAGTGTGCGCAGCTCGATATTTTTCATCGGCGGCGGCACTACGCCACGGCCTTCACGGTGCCATATTTCTTCAAATGAGCGCAGATAGTACATTACGCACTCAGCCATTAAATTGTCAAAGAGCGCCCACTGGTATTCATCCCAGTCATCGAAAAACATATGGTGAAAGTCATCGATAATTGCGTGATCCTGGTTGTACCATGACGAGAACTCGACATAAGCGATACGACGTTTCACCGAGCCTTCGTCGGCACTTTTGATAGCATGATTTGTAGTGAGCAGCACCTTTGGCGAATCCTCGACCGCTATGGTGTAACGCTCCTTTCCCTTCGGGTTAATCGGCATCGGGCCGGTAATCCAGTTGAAGATATTTTTGAAATCGAAATTGGTGCGTACGTCATCGATGAAGATGTTGCGAGTAGCTTTTGTAACACCCGACAGAATAAACTCGTCATTAGAGTTGAAGTCCTGGCCGTTGATGAAGAACTGCGCGACGACTTTTCCGAGCGCGGTGCCGAGAACGGACTTACCGGCACCGCCCCATGCTTGGCCCACTTCGGAAATACGGTGGCCTTGCACGACTACGGCCTGACGGTCGGAGGGGTATTTCCAATCGGATAACAGGAATCCAATGGCCGTGACTTTGTTAACGATGTGCTGAATCCACTCGATGTTCTCCTGGTCAGTTGTCTCCCTCGGAGCGTCGTGGGTATAATAGTTGTTTGATGTATTGATCAAGTATTGCAGAAATTCGCATTTTTTGCCGTCCTCGGTCAGCTCCCAGTAATATGTATCACCGACTTTGGTAATAGATTTTATCACCACAATACGCTTGAATTTACGCGCCACAATGCGGCTGCGCCAAACGTCAGTGATAGGAAGATTAGGCGTAATTGAGCTGCTGGTGATTTCAACCTGGCCGTTGTTGTAATAAGTGCGTTGCACTCCGGATTCAAAATTGTTGAAATTGTCTGTACGCAGTTCGAGACGCTCGAGCTTTTTGTCCGGGAGCAGAGTGTCGAGCTTGCTGTTAAAATATTCATGCACCAACGGACTCTTGATGTTGGTGAGGATATACTGCAGAATAAAATCGCGAAGCTCGTAAGGAGCAGAGCGGTCGATGATGCCATCGTCGATGCGAATGAAGTCATAGCCGGAGGCGGCTTCTTCGCTATTTCGCAAACGGTAGAAGCCGGATGCCGCAAGGAATTTGAACGTTTCGGTGTAGTTGAGCACCACCTTGTCATTATCCTTGCTGTCCTTCTCGATAGAGAATATGTCAACATCGGACGAATAGCGGCTGATAGGCACCATTTGTCCGTTCTCGATGTGGTATCTTACTCCGCCGAGTTTGAACGACGGAATGTCCGATAGGTGTTCTTTGTGAGCCTCGAAGAATGCCTGGCGGTCATTAAGGTGCCAAAAGTCACGGATTTTTGAATCCGAAAGCGTTGTGATCTTGTGAATGTCGAGCCATTTTCCACGTCCGTTGTGGGTGTTCATGGTATGCTCGATGTCAGTCATCAGCTCGGGCTCGTTGTCCAGGAGAGAACCGACAAGGAGGTCATCGACACCTTTGTCGCCGTGCTCGTTGACATTTACATGGCCCCACCAGGCATCGACATTCAGCTCGGCATTGTGGAATGTCTTGACGTACTGCTGGAACTTGATAACGGCAGCGGCGAAGCTGATAGGCCGTTTATCGACGCGGTCGCCAACAGTTATGTTGCGCGAGAGGTCGTTCCAGTCACTATCCATGACGAGGGCTATATGCCGCACAGTACAAGTCTTGACAACATCGAAAATGGCTTGAATGATACCCTGCTCTTTCGAGCCGATATTCATAATGCCTTGAAGGCCGAGAGACAACATTCCATGTTTGCAGGCTTTTTCAGCTTTCTTCTCGCCTTCCTGCAGGAATAGCGTCTCGATATGGGCTTTCTGCTTGTATAGCCGACGAATTTTCTCCGGGATATATACCTGCGCCGGAGCGCCCGAAGGCGTCTGGTACTTCATTGTCGAACCGTCCTTGCCGACATGAATGTCCGGGTTGGCATAGCGTACACGGACATATCTACGGAGAGTTTTCGAGCCTTTCACCGAATACATCACCGGACGGCCATGAAGGTCGTAATAGGCAATGAGCATATCATCGCCTTTATCGTCGATCGCAAAGCCGGGGCCGAAAGTACCCGACCGGAAAGGAGATGTGATGAATTCCTGATTGTCATCGACGACGGAGGCCATTACATCTTCAACCGTAAGGCCGGAGCCTTCGAGCTGCTTTCCGCAGAAAGATTTGCCGACACGATCCTTTGTTTTCTTGATAGTGTCGCGTCTGACCGTTTCCTCCGGAATGATAGTTAGATGAGCTTCGGCGGCCACTCCTTCAATAATTTGGATATAATCTCGCTTCATGTCGAGATTATTGTAGTGGGCATACGCTTGAAGGGGGCCGGACAGTTGAAAATCACATTGCCAGCATTTGGCAAAATTCAGTTTTCCTTTTGTGGTGACACTAAACTTTTTGCCATGGCAATGGGGGCACTCGATTTCTTGCGTAGTTTTATGAGTATTGCAGCCCGGGATGATAAGGCGGATGTCAACAGACTTAACCGTATTGACCGTGAATCTGCTATATTTCTGATAGTCGGTCATGAGAAAAGATTGTGCTTAGAGGCATACGCCACGAACTCGTGACGTGAATGTATGCCTGTGCGGTTGTAGGCATTAGCGATGTGATTATGGATTGTGCATGGGGAAAGGTAAAGCTGCCGGGCAATCTCGTCCTCGCTTTGTCCCTGGCACCACAGGCGCATGACGCGAAGCTCAGCGGCACTAAGTTTGTGGTCGAACTCCGGGCGACACACAACGCACTCAAGACGGCACTCTCCACGTAGGGGGCACGGAACGAACTCAAACGAGCACAAGGATGCCGCAGAGAAGTCGGGAACATTATCGAGTGGGGCAAAATTGCAGCGGATAAAGCGAGAAGCGATGAGGAAGCGGAAGTATGACTGATTTCTCACGCTGCCCTTGTACTCGTCAGCGAGAGCTGCATACGCCTTCGGATAAAAAGTGTCGATATGTTCGACGATTGATTCGATTAAATCGTGGTCGCTTTCGGTGAGGCGATGTATCGGGCCATCCAGGCAACGATACCACACCTCTCGCTCATGGGTGAAAAATTCTATATTCGTTAATAGTATTCCCATATCAATTATATCAATTATCGACATTAACGAATATGTTTTCGCCCAAAATTCCGCTAATTTTGGCCTGCATTTGAGGCGAAATCTTGACACGGCCCTTTCGCCAGTCGCTAAGATTCCACGGAGAGAAGTTGCCTAAGTTGCGCAAATCACGCGACTTAGCGATTCGTTCCCTCGGAGATAAGGAGGACATATAGTTGTCGAGAGCTTCGTTTGCAGTCATTCTTGCGATATATTTTTGGTTGTTTCAAATGTTATTACTAACTTTACGAATACAAAGTAAAGTATAATAATCTGAACTACAACTATCACAGAACTACATTCGATAAAAGATTAACTTTATTTAACAAGAAGCGAATATGAAGCACGTTGGTCAACTTATCAAGAACTACATAGAAACCAACCACTTAAAGAAGCGAGATGTAGCCAATGCCGTAGGCATCAGCTACAACTATCTTTCGACCATTTTCACGCGTCCGTCGATAGATTGTGAACTATTAGAGAAGCTATGCAAAGCAACCGGAATGACAACCGGGGCTTTCTTTGATGACGGCGGAGGCTCCTCAAAGGTCTTATCCGACATACATCAGCAAACCATCGTCGGCTCGCCGACAATATCATTAAATGACCCAGCGACGCTCATGGCGTTACTCTCCGAGAAGGAGCGCACGATTCAAATTCTAATGTCCGCTAAAGGATTTGAAAACGGAACAAAATCGGAACAAACAAAGTAAATTATTAACGGCTTGCGGCCTGAAAAGAACCTATTAAGGCGTTGAAAAGTGAGCGCATACTTCCTGTCACCCCGACTAATTGAAAACAAATGCTTGTAGGTCATAGACTTGCAAGCATTTTTCAATTTTACTGGGACAAGAACGGGACAACTGGATTGTCATCAATGTGCCTGACGGAAAAGGCAACAATAAACTGGTTGTCCTTGAGGTGAACGAGAACAAGGATAACGTGGAAATCGTGCATTGGCACGAGGTCGATAATAGAGGTTTGAAAAAAATAAAAAGGCAGGCCGAACGTGAGGACGGGCAACTCCTCATACTGCCCTCCGAATCTTCGGAGGAGGCCGGTGCCCTTTCCGGCCCTGCGCTCGGCTCGCCTA
The DNA here is from genome assembly GCA_910584495.1 of uncultured Muribaculaceae bacterium. GTDB lineage: Bacteria > Bacteroidota > Bacteroidia > Bacteroidales > Muribaculaceae > CAG-873. The sequence continues at coordinate 17,767 of CAJUAR010000045.1, read as the reverse complement.
ATGAGAAATTGTCCCCCAGTTCTGAAAGGTACTTAACCGAGGCCCCGATTGAATCGGAGGGACCGGACCTTGTTCCTACGTCCGACAATGTATCTTCTGACAGCAAAGTTAATACTTTGTCATCAGATATACAGGAAATTAACTCGGAAAGTTCAGAAAAACTTTCGGCGATGGATGCGAGGGTGAGGGAATTGGCTGGTGTGATGCATTTGGACAATGTTGAGATTGTTACCGACGCGTCGACACTGAGCGGCAAGCGGGCAGCTGGACATATTCACCGGGGAGGCCGAGAGCAAGGAAGACATACTCAGACAACACTTAGAATCATACAGAAATGCAACAAGAGAACAACGAGAGCGACAAGAAGCCGAAGCAGCCGCAGCCCGAGCAGCCGCGGCAAGAAGCAGTGAGGAAAGCCAAGCTGAGAATGCTGATGAAGGCGATGGGGACAGCCGAGCCGGAGGAGATGCCCGAGGAGATAGCCAACGCCCCGATAATCTACCGAAGGAAATAACGGCATCCATTTCTGACGAAAAAGACGATTACGGCAAACCGTTCGTCAAAGCGAGCGATGGAACGACCTCTTTCGGGTCAATCGAGGCTGAAAGCGGACTTGTCGAAGCACCAATCAAACTGAGTATTGGTGAAAATCACAAAGGAGCGGACGGCAAAAACCATGGATACGGACTAATACACATAGAGGCAGGACATGGTGAACAAATCCGTCAGGCTGGATTCGGCAGTGTTGAAGAATTTGTTGAATCGGTAGCAAGAAACTACGAGACTATTCGCGAGGGAAGTCGACGCGGGGATAAACAGACTTATTTACTTGAGGTGTCTGATGGACACAACAACACTCTGTTTATACAGTTATCTAATGATGGCAAATATTGGAATGTAAACAGCGCGGGCATTTTCAGAGAAAAATACTCGCGCCGTAAACCGGAAGTCAAGCCCGTACCCACCATTGAGAGCAGTCCAAGCACCGAAACTGCTGAAGTTAATCACGGCCATAATAAAGGTGCAACCGTCACCAGCGGGAATTCTTCCATGACTTCTGACGGCAAAGTTACTAACTCTGCGTCGGAAAAACAAGAAACGGGGGCAGAAAGTTCGGAAAAAACTCCGAGCGAGAAGGTTCGGAATACTGCGGAGCGGCTTGTGGCAGACTTCCCGGATGCTGTCGACAGCTCGCTGGCGGCACGGCTTGCCAAGAATGAGAAGATAAGCCCGGAAGAAGCAGAAGCGGCTATAGCGGAGGCTCGCGGCAGCAATGAAGCTCCGCGCATGAGCGTTGGCGAGGAGGTTGGCGGCAATGCCGATGCCTACAATGTGACCAAAGGAATGCTCGAAAGTGCCGGCATTGCCATACATGAAGTTGGCGGCGAGGAAGCTGCGGCGATGCTGGAGCAGCGCAGCGAGGACACCCGATTGATGGGCAGCAAGACCGACCGCAAGATGGAGCGTATTGCCGAGCACTATGCCGACAAGGAGCTTGACAGCAACCAGCGGGCAGTCGTTGACGTGTTCAGCGGCAAGCGCGACAATGTGGCCATCGAGGTGGAACGCGAAGATGGCAAACGACGTGTCATTATGCGTCAAGGCAAGGAGCAAAATGTCGGCACAAAACATTCATTATTACGCCATTTCGAAACCAATAGTAATTATGTGACAGCAGAGGAAATTGCGCTTATCCCTGAAATTATTGCTAAAGGGGAGCGGAAAGTCGATGGGAAGCGCATCACATACGATTATACTGCCGAGGATGCCTCTCGTCTAAGGGTTACTACGGAAACAAGCAAAGGACGAGAAGTTTTCACAAATCTGATGTCAAATAGAAAACCTCAGAATGTGGAATCCCGTAAACCTTTCGGAGACACGCAATCAAGCGCACAGGCAACCACTTCAGAGGTTTCGGGTGCAAATTTAGGGAATAAAGAGCAGACAACCAAAGAAATAGAGGGTCAAAAGGGAGAAAAATTGTTAAAAACTCCGTCGGGGACTGTCTATGGATGGGTTGCGAACGGCGAGGTGTGGCTCAACCGCGATGCTATGAACCCCGAAACTCCTCTTCACGAATACACGCACTTGTGGGACGATATGGTGCGCCGTGAGAATCCTGAGCTTTGGGAGCGCGGCAAGGAGCTGCTTAGGCAGATGCCGCTATGGGACGAGGTGGTGAACGACCCCAACTATGCCGACATTGCCGGAGATGAAGATGCTGTGGCAAGCGAGGTACATTCCCGTCTTGTGGGTCGCGACGGCGCAAGGCTGTTGGAAGACATGATTTCGAAGGCCAAAGAAGAGGGAGAGGAAAATACTGCCAAGGCCGCAAACTTGGTTGAGCGCATCAAGGGCTGGCTGCAGGACATGTTTGCATCGTTGAAAAAGACTTTGGAGAAATGGAGCGGGCAGGAGCTTGCAGACCTGACGGCGGAAGACTTCGCCAAGCTCACCATTCGCGACCTTGCGGAGGGGATGAATCCCAAGAGGGCGGACAATGGCCTGCGCTTCCATGTTGCCTCGGAGCGCAGGGGGCGGTACGGGCGCAACTCGCTGGGGTTGTTTGACGAGATGGAGCCGGGCTTGTTCGACAATCTGGACGCGATAAAGAATGAGCAGATTGAGCAACCGGACGAGAATCAGCCACAGTCGGATGTTTCGGACATGCCGGATGCTGAGACTGAAGCTGTGAATGCCTCGATAGACCGCTATGTCGAAGACTTCGCGGGTTATATCAAGGCTGAGCGCGAGCTGGAAGCAGACAAGGAGCTAAGCGATGACGAGAAGGATCTGCAGCGTGAGCAGCTCGAAGATACCATACTCGACAAGCGCGATATGTTGCAGGGCGAGCTTGCGGCGCATTTCCGCAGACGCGGGGACAGCGAGGCTGATGCGCTTCTTCGTGCACGCGACATGCTGAGCGAGATTCAGGCACAGGTGAGCTCGCGTCTTATCGACCCGGAGCGAATGAAGCCGGAATTGATGCCGGAGGCTGAGGGTATGCAGTCTGACGTTTCGGATATTTCGGAAGCGTCGGGAGCGGAGAGAGAGCAGCCTGAGCAGCCCGCACAATCCGAGCCGGTCGATGGCAGCTACCGCAGTGCCGGGGGTGATGTGATTGACTATACGAGCGAGGGATGGCTGCCGACGCTCGAAGATGGAGAGTTTTGCTATGTAGAGCGCAAGTTTGTGCGCGACCGTCAGTTCGACTTCACCGGCAGCGAGCGAATAGAGACAGCCGACGATGTGGCCTATATCTTCCGACAGCTCGAAAGCGCGGCAGTTGAGCATGCTTTTGTGGTCTATGTCAAAGATGGAGAGCCTACGGTGGTTCACGTCGGCATGGGCGATGTGGCAATGACGCTTGTAAGCCAGGCTGCTGCGCGCGGCGCATGGGATGCTTTGGGCGGTGCCGACGAGGTGTATTTTGTGCACAACCATCCGAGCGGCACGCTCAATCCGAGCCAGCAGGACCGCAACATGCTCAAATCACTTCGCGGCATGTTCGGCAGCAAACTGCAGGACGGTATCATTATAGACACTCGCAGCGGCAAATACGGCATCTTTGACGAAGAGAAGGGAAACTACGCCTATGACCGTCCGATAAGAGCCGAAGGAGAAGAACGGCAGCTGACTGTATCTCGATTTGACGCGCAGGTGTTCAGCGATGATTACGACCCTGAAAAGCTGTTGCAGGTGCGCAGCTCGGCATCGGTTGCCGAATTTGTGAGCAGCCAGCGGCTTGGAGCGCGCGGCAAAGTAGGGTTGCTGGTTCTCGACCAGGGTTTAAAAGTGGTTGGCAACTTCCACCTGCCTTATACCGGCATATCGAATTCGGAAGAACTGTCGGAGCTGGCGGTGAAACTCGCCACACGGTATGGCGGCAGAGCTGTTATGCTCTACGGCAACTATAAGAACAGCCGCGCGAAGTTGGCAAATTTGATTGAGCAAGTCAACAAAAAGAGCGGCAACAATATACGATTCCTTGACAGCATCTCTGTTGGCAACGGACTACGGAAAGAGTACCAATCGGCTATGGACGAAGGGATGATTGGCGAGCCGGATGTGGAATATAATGACGATGCAGACATACTGACACGTCCTGTTACCGACCCAGCCACACTTGACCGACTTAATAGCGAACCTACAGTGAAAGTGTACCGTGCCATGCAGCTTATAGACGGCGGCTTAAGGCCACCAATGTCGGCCAAGGTTGACGGAGAGCTTCGTGAAGCCACTGAGATAGGCGTATGGGAAGAAGCTGAAGAGCGGCCTGAACTTGCTGATGCCAAAGGGAAATTTAAGTTAAACAAAGGTAACGGCAGCTCGATAAATGCGGCCTACAATCCATATATTCATACTTCGCGGTCGCCAATCAACGACCAGTTCAGCAGTGCGTGGAGCCGCCCCGAACTTGTAACCGTGGAAGTCGAAGTGCCCGAAAGTGAGCTGACGAGCGGGTACAAGGCCGACAAAGCCAAAGACAGCGTGGGTGAAAAGGAATGGAAAAGCGGTCCCGTTGGGCGTGCACTCGCCAAAATAGGGCATGCTCGCAGAGTGATATTGAGTCGATGGGGCAAAGTGACGCGTATCGTACCCGTTGACGAGGTAGCCGAGGAGTATGCGCAACGACTTAACAAGCACGGCATATCCGTGCCATTCAATACCGTGCCGCCAGCACTACGTGAAGCCCTTGTCAAACATGGAGTAAAAATCAGCGAACCAGAGAAAGGTAATGCCGGAGAATCGTCGAGGGCTGCTTATGAAGAATGGCTGGAAGTATACGACATGTATAGTGCAATGAGCCGGGGGCGTGAGGACTTTGACACTCTTCGCGAGCGAGCCATAGCCGAGCGCGGTATAGTCATGCCGGGGCTGAATGATGCTGAAGTTAGAGTGGTAGAGGTTGAGAGACACGACTTCACTGGTACTGGCAGACAGGCTATCGACAAAGCTCGCAAATGGACCGAGGAGAATTTATTAGGCACTCACACCTACCATATCGGACAAATAGATGAATTTCATTATGAGATTGACGATGATGCAATAGATAAATATCTCTCATCTTCATCAACTAAAGGTAGTGACAACCTGGGTGTGCATATGGCTGCACTTAAGAAACTGCCTTCGATTATAAATAGTAGCTTAGAGGTAGAAATCCATGCCGATTATTCAAAGAAAGACGGCAAGAGAAACGCAGAAAACGGCATTCGTGATTCAAGCACTTTAATCCATAGGTTCTATGGGGCTATCAAGATAGATGGTATTATTTATAGGGTGAAAACAACTATAAAGGAAGTGCGAGACAAGAAAATAACACCATACAACTATCAGGTTACAGAATTGGAGCTGCTAATAAGTGGCTCTGAATCGAGCGATGCACTTAGCAACTCCAACTTTGTTGATGTTGCAAAGTTACTACAAGGTGTTGAGAAATCCTACGATTCGGGCAAAAAATTGCTTGACGAGAGCAAAAAAAATGACGAATCTTTGCGGCAAGCCTCACAAAATAGCGAGACCAACAGCGGGGAAGAGAAACTTTCGGCGATGGATGCGAGGGTGAGGGAACTGGCGGGGTTGATGCATCTGGACAACGTGGAGATAGTTCGCGACTCGTCGACGCTGAGCGGCAAGCGGGCCAAGGCCAAGGGGTTCTTCAACCGCCGTACCGGGAAGATAACAATTGTGCTGCCCAACAATGCGGATGCGGCCGACGTTGCGCAGACGCTGCTGCACGAAGCGGTGGCTCACTACGGACTGCGCAAACTCTTCGGCAAGGACTTCGAAGCCTTCCTTGACAAGGTGTTCGAGAGTGCGACACCCGAAGTTCGGGGCCGCATAGCGCAGATGAGCCGGCAGCATGACTGGGACTATCTGACAGCCACGGAGGAATATCTCGCCGCACTTGCCGAGGACACCGACTTTGAGAAGGGTTTTGCCGCGCAGGGCTGGTGGATGCGCATCAAAGAGCTATTCAGAGCCATGCTCGCCAAGCTCGGCATTGGCGAAGCCGCACAGATAGGCGACAAAGAGCTGCGCTATACGCTGTGGCGCAGCTATCAGAATCTGGCACACCCGGGATGGGAGAGCGGGCCGCTGGGCATGGCAGAGGCCGCGACGGCCGAAAGCGACTTCGACCGGAAACATGAGGAGAGCGAAGAGGAAGCCGACTACTACCGTGCCATACAGAGCTATAACGAAAGTGTGCAGGGACTTGACAACCAAGTGAAGGAAGCTCACCACGACGGACTGCGGAGCTTGCTCGCGCTGCAGGACGAAGTGTGCGGATGGGCGAAGGTAAAAGACAACGAGAACGTGTATCTGCACATGATGCACAAGACCAGCGTTGACCGTGTGGAGCAAGAAGACATGGAGCGCAGAATCCTCAAACCGCTGGAGAAAGTATGCGACGCACTGCGCAAGAAAGGTCTTAACGGACGCATGATAGATGATTACCTGATATGTCTTCACGGCGAGGAGCGCAACGCCTACATAGGCAACAAACGGCAATCCAGGCAGGACTATTCGGGCTTGACGGGGCTGTTCGACCCCGACGGCAAGTTGGGGCTGACAGTCGACCAGCTTGAAGAAGAGGCGCGTAAATACGTTGCCAGAATAGAAGGCATGGCACCGGCAGAAACCAAAGAGCTGTGCAAGCTGGTGGAAGAAACAAGCCATTGGCAGCTTGACAAAATGATGGAGAGCGGCTATATCAGCCGCGAGACACGCGACAAGCTGGCGAAGCGCTACCGGCACTATGTTCCACTCGAAGGCTATGACGAAAGCCTGGCCGAGGACCTTTGGGACTATGCCGGGAATGTGCGGATACTCAACGCGCCGATGATACACAGAGCCGAAGGGACGACATCTTTCGGCTCAATCGAAGCTATTTGTTGAATCGGTAGCAAGAAACTACGAGACTATTCGCGAGGGTGGTATTGTTGCCGGAAATCAAACATATCTTTTAGAGGTTTCAGACAAACACAACAACGATGGATGCGAGGGTGAGGAAGCTGGCGAAGGAAGTGTTTCAGAGACTTTACCTATTAATTATAAACAAGAGTTCTGTTCGCGGTTTAGCTGGTCGATATAGTCGAGGATGGCATCGCGTCCTCGTCGGTCTTCTGAAGATGTTTTGAATATTGGAGGCAATTCCTCCCATTGTTCGAGTAGTTTTGTGCAGTAGTCTGCAATTTTGCGATCTGTGGCGAGGGCCGATTGCTTGTCGATTTTGGTGAAAACAATGCTGAAAGGCACGCTGTTCTCTCCGAGCCATTCCATGAATTCGAGGTCGATTTTTTGCGGTTCGTGGCGGCTGTCAATGAGCAGGAATAGGTTTGTCATCTGTTGACGACCGAGGATGTAGCTTTTGATTATTTGCTCCAGGCGGTCGCGGTCGGCCTTGCTGCGTCGTGCATAGCCATAACCGGGAAGGTCGACAATATACCAGCTGTCGTTGACAATGAAATGGTTGATAAGCATTGTCTTGCCTGGTGTGGCAGAAGTCATCGCCAGACTTTTCTTGCCTGTTAGCATGTTGATGAGCGAAGATTTGCCAACATTGGAGCGTCCTATAAAGGCATATTCGGGACGCACGTCAGCCGGACATTTGCGGTAGTCGGTGTTGCTGATTACGAATCGTGCGGAATTTACTATCATAATAGTGGAGTTTTATATTTTAGACTACAAATATAGCAACAGATGAGCAAAAAACAAAATACGTGCTTAATCATCGGAGGACATCGAGCGGTGTATACACAGTCTGCGTCGGGCGCGCGATGCCGCTACATAGAGGAGCCGTGCATGTGCTGTGTCGTCGTCGAAACGCTGAGCATCGTTGTATATTATCACATTGTCCATTTCCAGTCCTTTTGCTTTGTGGATAGTGGTGATTGTTATCGGTGCTTTCACAATATCGTCGGCCAGAAGGTCGGATTGGTTATAGGTAATCAGTTCATATAGGGTGCTTTGTAGCTGATAGCTTATATGTTTTGAGACCGGTGAAATTTTGTCGACGAGCTGAAGGATGTGGTTAAGGTTGGGTATAGGGGAAATATAACCATTATCGACAAAGAATGACGCGGCATCGGCCATGAGCCTGCGCAAGCTTGTGGTGCCGGCGGTGTCGGCAAGGAGTGCGCGGGTTTTTTTGTAGAATGGGCCATATCGACGGGCAAACATGGCAGCTGCCCGGGCTATGCGAGAATCGGATTTGAGATGTGTGATGGAGCCAACGCGAGCTTTAGCCCGGGGAATGAGGGCGCGGAAGAGTGTCGCCGTAGAGCTGGCATCGGAAATTGCGGTATGGGCATCTTCGTTGGCGGAAGAAATACCGGCAGCAGCCAGTGCGTCGGCAAGTGTATGATGTTTACTGTTAGGGGCAAATCGGCGGCAGACAGCGAGGGTGTCGATAGTACAGCTGTTGAATGGTTGCAGGAGGGCCGGCAATGGCAGCGTGGTTTTCCGGCTTATATTGGCAGCGATGATGGCGAGGTCGAAATTTAAGTTGTGCCCCACAATCAAATCGGCATCATCAACAAATGCAGCAAGAGCAGAGAAAGCTTCCTCCGGTGTTTTTTTATCTGCTGCAGGATAAATTTTCAACAAAGGATTTGTAAGACCACCAACATTTTGAGGCAGTGGTTTATCAGAGCTGATGAAGATATTTAAGGATTCTTCGCAATAAGTATTGTCGTCATAGCGGAATTTGACGGCTGCGAGCTGGACAATATCGTCCGAAGCCGTGTCGAGGCCTGTGGTTTCGGTGTCGAGCGCCACTATAGTCTGACCATGGTGTATGGCAGCACATTGTTCGACCGGGCCTGGATGACCGAGGTCGAGAAGTTCGGAAGGACAGATGCCGTTTTGGCGAAGGAGGCGCACAATTTTGTCAGCTCCCGAAAGAGTTCGGACCACGCCGCACTGGTGCAGGAGGCGTGCCCATGGGCGTGCTGTCCATGGCTGGGCAACGACGGCAAGATGCGCCCACAATGTTTTGAAAGGGACCGTATGGAATGAATCGGAGGAACCGACGAGGAAAAAGGGAATTTCTTGCGCGGCGAAATATTCGGCAAGCTTCTGCCCCTCGGCGTTTGTTCGAACAAGCACGGCGATGTCGCTCAGACCATTGCGAAGCCACGCTTTGACGCGGTGGGCAGCTGCCTTGTCCAGTTCCTTTTCGGGGCAGGAGAGCGTGGAGAGGCAGGAGTGCGACCCGTTGTGTGGTTCAACAATGGGTAGCATGTCGACAGGGATGCCAAGGTGGCGGTGTGCAATCGAGTTGCAGAATTCAACCAAGTATCCCGGTGCGCGGAAATTACGGCGAAGATAGAAAATGTGGCCTGCACATCGGTTCTTTATACGGTCCAGTGCTCTTCCTCCGGCACCGGCAAAACTGAAGATTGCCTGTTGTTCGTCGCCCATATATAGGACGGTTGGATTGATGCGGCACGTAACACTTTCGATAATTGCGAGCTGGAGCGGGGTGAGGTCCTGTACTTCGTCGACTTGTACCCACGAGTAGTCGGTCATGGCAAGGTCGGCAGCATCCGGGCGGAGGAGGGCTGTATATGCTTGCAGCAGAATGTCGTCAAAGTCGATAAGGTGATTGTCTGCCTTGAACTGGACAAATTTGCTGATATTTAGCCAGTCGTCATCAACGATAGGGCTTGCAAGCCGGCGCACAAGGTGGTCGGGGTGGTTGTTGTCGATTTGGTAGACGTATATTGCCTTAGCGACGAAGTCTTTGATTGCGGCCTTGTTGTCGGTCCCTATAAGGCCGGCAATGAAGGCCGTGCGGTCGTCGTCGTCGAGAACAGTAGTGTCGTCGGGAATAAGGGCGTTGACAAAGAGAAAACGCAGGCAGAAACGATGAATGTTGCCTGTAAAGAGTTCGGACGGCACTGCTCCAAGGCTTTCGGCAACACGTCGACGCATGTTTCGGGCAGCACGGTTGGTGAAGGTTAGACACAGCATCTTGGGCCAAGGAACACCATTGGCGCGGGCATGAACAATGCGCCGGGCCAGGATGTGGGTTTTCCCGCATCCCGGTCCGGCAAGAAGCAGAGCAATTGAATCTTTCAATTCAATGATGCGCCGTCGTGTGCTGTCGGCAGTGTCGGGCATCAGAGATAAGGCTGGAGAGCTTTTCGCCAGAGCAGATATCCTGGGGCTGTGAGGTGGAGACCGTCGTTTGTGAGGTCTTCGCGCAAACTGCCGTTTTCATCGGCAAAGAGAGAGAATAAATCGATGAAAGTAATGCCTTTTTGAGCAGCCATGCGGCGGTAAGCATCGTTGACCAGTGGAACTACCGGTGTTTTGTCCCATATACCCTTGTAAACTTTGAATTTTTCGTTGACAGGCAGACACGACTGTAGGTATAGCTCTGTAGAAGGCGACTCTCGCTGTATGCGGTCGACTATTTTTTCTGTGAGAGAGCAGATAGAATCGGGGGAGAGGTCGTGGCTGATGTCGTTGACACCCACCATGAGGAAGATTTTGGCAGGATGTCCCGGCAGGATGGAACCAAGGCGGTCGTATATTCCCTGAGCGACATCGCCGCTGATTCCACGGTTGAGCACCTTGGGGTTGCTAAGCAGCTCATGCCATTCGCAGTAATGTGTGATGGAGTTGCCGAGCATCACTATGTTAGTGGAATCGACAGGCAGTTCGGCAAAAAGCGAAGCTCGTTGGCCATAGAGCGGACTTTGAGCAAAAGCCCCCAAAACAATGGCGACAGTGGCGCAGAGTGTCAGGATGATACGTTTCATCGGTGTGTGCTGTTTCGATAGTCGTCGACGGCCTTTTTCACTGATCCGTGGAGAAGAAGGAGGCGTTTTGCCTCGTCGTAGGGCAGTCCGAGTTCTTCGACAATCATGCGAGTTCCACGGTCGACAAGTTTGGCGTTCGACAGCTGCATGTTCACCATCTTATTGCCTTTTACACGCCCCATCTTAATCATTGTGGCCGTTGTAATCATGTTGCAAATCATTTTTTGCCCTGTACCCGATTTCATTCGAGAGCTTCCGGTTACGTATTCTGGTCCTACAATCATTTCGATTGCAATGTCGGCGGCTTTCGATACGGGAGCATCCGGATTTGAGGTGATTGCAGCTGTGAGGATGCCGTTGCGCCGACATTCTTCCAAAGCCCCGATAACGTATGGAGTAGTGCCCGAAGCAGCAATGCCTATCACGGTATCTTTGTCGCAGATATTGAATTTTTCCAGGTCATTCCATCCTTGGAGGGTGTTGTCCTCGGCGTTTTCAACGGGGTTGCGCAAGGCGGTGTCGCCACCTGCGATGATACCAATCACCCACGAGGGATCCATGCCGAATGTGGGAGGAATCTCTGAAGCATCGATAACGCCAAGGCGACCCGATGTCCCGGCCCCGATATAGAAAATTCGGCCTCCGCGCTGCATGCGTGGCACTATTTTCTCAACGAGTTCTTCTACTGCCGGAAGAGCTTTTTCCACCGCCAGGGCCACCTTTTTGTCTTCGGTGTTTATGTCGTGAATAATTTCGTGAACCGACTTCTTTTCGAGGTCGTTATAGAGAGAGGGCTGTTCGCTGATTTTGATGAAAGCCATGATAAGGAAATTAGTTTACTTAGTTGTTGTGGTATGCAATCAGGCCGTCCATAGGGCTGCGGAGAATATTTCCCAGAGTACAACCTTCGGCGGAAGCGGCTTCGGAAAGAATGTCTTTGAAATAATAAGCAACCGAACCAATGACATTTACGGGCATGGATTTGTAGCCCTCGTATTGAGTTATATTTCTACGGAAGAATGCTCGGAATGAATTGAGAACGAGCTCGTGGAGTTCGCGGCGTTCGATGTGTGCCGAAATGAAGGGCAGCACGCTTGCCAGAAAACGGTTGGCACCGGGTTCGCGGTAAACACGCTGGATGATTGTGAGCAAGTCGAGCTGGTATTCAGCCAGGAATTCAGCACAAATGTCGGCCGGCAGCTGATTTTTGAGCACGTCGCCGATAAAGAGCTTTCCAATGACGGCTCCGCTGCCTTCATCGCCAAGGATAAAACCAAGAGGGGACACGTTGGCTTCAATTTCGGTGCCATTGAAAAGGCAGGAATTAGAGCCGGTGCCCATAATGGCAGCAATGCCGGCATTGTGGCCGCAGAGAGCACGGGCGGCTGCCATAAGGTCGGAATATACCTCGATGGTTTCGGCGGCAGAGATGTTGGCTTTAAGCGCACGGCTCACTGCATTGCACACCGATGGCGCAATGCACCCTGCACCATAGAAATAGATTTGAACGATTTGAGCAGCAAATTGCTTGATGTTTGGCATCAGCTCTTCGGCGAAACGGAGACTCATCTCCTCTTCGGTGAGCATAACGGCGTTCATGCCGGTGGTATTGAAGCGGGAGAGCGTGTTGTTGTTATTGAGAAGACACCAGTCGATTTTGGTGCTTCCGCAGTCGGCAATTAAAATCATTAGATGGTGATAATTATGTTTTTCTTATAGAGATAATAGCCTATGAGCCAGTTGAAAAGCACAAAACTAATGGCAAAAAGGAGAGAAGAGAGGCATGCGTTGCCAAAACACAAAGGTTGGATTACATTGTCGTAGAACACATTTTTGAGCGAAGATGTGCCTTCGGCCACTGGTACGCGCACACGTCCAATAATAATTGCAAGGAATGTGGAGAAGCAGTAGATAAACAATGGGTTGCGACCGAAAGATTCGAAGAATGTGCACCATTTTTTATAGCCTTTGACATCGATAATCCAAATGAGAAGACCAAGAAGGAGCGAGCCTAAGCCGCAGGTGGTGAGCACAAAAGTGGGCGACCATATTTTTTTGTTGATAGGCAGGCCATAGTCCAGAAGCAAGCCCGAGAAGGCCAGGATAGTGCCCACGATGAAGAGGCGGTTCATGCGGAGCTCATTGTCTTTGGTGCTGCAAATCAGACCGCCGCAAATGAAGCCTATCAGCACATGGGCAATGGAAGGAAGTGTGCTGAGCAGGCCTTCGGGGTCGAATTTGAGCCTGACATCGCCAATGTGGTCGGTGTACATGTGGTTGGGGCCAAGCACCTTGTTGTCGACAATGGCAATGACATTGGCATCGGAGAATTCATAGCCGTTGCCAAAGATGAGAATCAAGCTGTAGAGCACCAGCAAGCTGCCAGTGAACCACCATAGCCGCTTGCCGGGGATGAGCAGTGCCAAAGAGGCCCCGAAGCCATAGCACAGGGCCAAACGAGGCATAACGCCGAGTATGCGGATGCGGTCGAAGTTTGCCACGGCTTCGAGGAATGTTTTGTCCGAGAGTATTCCTCCAAGAAACAGACCGAACCATGCAAGGAACAGACCTATGGCAAAAATGACTACCGTTCGGCGAAGAATTTTCAAAATAGAGGCGCTGCTGATTTTGAATTCATATTTTCTCAGCGAAAAATATGTGGATATGCCCATGATGAACATGAAGAACGGAAAGACGAGGTCGGTGGGGGTGAGGCCGTTCCATTGCGCATGGCGCAGCGGCGCATAGATGTTGCTCCATTCGCCGGGATTGTTGACCAGAATCATGCCGGCGATGGTGATGCCTCGCATGATGTCCAATGCAAGCAGACGGTTGGATTTTGGTGGTTTTGCAGATGTTTTTTCCACGGGATATTGGGATTATAAGTTTATTATTCTTTTTGTGTGGTACAATTATCAACAAGATAGACAATTGATTTGTAGGGAATGCCGGAATTGGTGGTGAGGCCAATCTCGCAAGTTCGCGAGTTGCTGAAACCTTGCTTTATGCCTGATGCGTCGATTTGTGGCTTGAGCTTGCGCAGGGCCCAGCGGTTTAGCTCAGGGTGGGTGAACCCCTTGTCACCGGCAAATCCGCAACAACCCACGGCTTTGGGCACCACTACCTTGGCGGCACATTTGGCAGCCAGACCCACAATTTTGTCGGCGATGCCCATCAGTCGGCTTGAGCAAGTGATGTGAACGGCAACCGTATCGTCGATGGGATGGAAGTCCAGGTATGGAGCAAGGAAGTCGTAGATAAATTCGGCAGGCTCGTAGAGACGCATTGTTTTGATATTTTGCCTCATGCGGTGGAGACACGGACTTTGGTCGCACACCACGGGTATTGTGCCTCCTTGCGAAGCTTCAGCCAGGGCTTTTTCGAGTTGTTGTATTTTCTGCTCGGCAATGTCGGGCATGCCTTTGCTTTCCCATATCATGCCGCAGCACAGACCCTCGATGTCTTTTGGGAAAATGACTTCGAAACCTGCCTTGCGACACAGTTTCACAAATACTTCGGGCAGCGGCATTTCGTTGTGCGGGGCATTTTCGGCGACACCCATTGTGCGGTTGATGCACGATGGAAAGTAGACGAGCTTGCGTGGTTTGTTTTCTTGTTCTGATCCAACAATGGCTGAGGCATTGAACGGCTTTGGAAGAGCCGGCGACCACAGAGGCATTCCCATCTTGTTGAGCGTGCGTCCCACGCTGGCCGTGCCTTTGTTGCCCAATACGGAATGGGCTATGTTGGCTGTGGCAAGGGCAAAGCGAAGGCCCGATGAAACTGTAGGCAGATGCCATGCAGCCCATTTACCCAACCGACGACCTGCCGCCGACATACGTTGTTGGCGGTAGTCGTGAATCATCAGCCCGGTGTTGATGCCCATGGGGCACGAAGTGCTGCACAGGCCGTCGCCGGCGCACGTGTCGATGCCGTAGTAACCGAAACTTTTGCTGATGTCTTCCAAGAGTTTGTTGTTCCCTTCCTTTTCCAACAAGGTCATCTGTCGGGCAATGGCAATGCGCTGTCGTGCCGACATGGTGAAACATGCACTCACGCAGTTTGGCTCGCAGAAACCGCACTCAATACAGCGGTCGACATGCTCATTGGTCTGCGGCATGTGTTTAAGATGTTGAATGAAGCAGTCGGGGTCGTCGTTGAAAATCACCCCCGGATTGAAGATGCCGTTAGGGTCGAAAACTCGTTTGACACGCTTCATAATCTCCCACACTTCGGCGCCCCATTCGGCTTTAACAAAAGGAGCAACGTTGCGTCCTGTTCCGTGTTCGGCTTTCAGCGATCCGTTGTAACGTTCCACGACCAGCTTCTCGAGGCAGTCCATCAGATTATGGTATTTGTCGATGTCCTGCTTGGTTTCGAACGATTGTGCGATTACAAAGTGGTAGTTGCCTTCCAGCGCGTGGCCATAGATACATGCATCGTCGTAGCCGCAGTCCTCGATTAGTTTTGCCAGGTCGACTGTCGCTTCGGGAAGGTTGTCGATGTGGAATGCCACATCTTCGATGAGGGCTGTAGTGCCCAAGGGACGTGTGCCGCCCACAGCAGGAAAGACACCCGAGCGCATCTGCCACCATGCGGCAGTTTCTACCGGGTCCGACGAGAAATGCGCGGGTTTGAATAGCCTGAAAGCAGAAATAACCCTCACAGCATCGTCGATTTGGCTGTCGAGCTTTGCCTTGGTGGCGGCTTCGGCTTGGAGCAGCAGGGCTGTCAGGCCTTTGCCTGTTGTATCGCCAACAGCTGCAAGCGATTTCTTGTCGAGAAGTTCGCATGCTTGGACACTTCCGCTGTGGCGAAGCGCAACTACGGCACGACAAGCTTCGGTCATATCGTCGAAGTAGAGCATGGCCGAGGCCGTATATGGCATTATTGGGGCAGTGAGCATGGTGATTTCGCTCATGAATGCCAATGTGCCCTCGCTGCCTACCATCAGGTGGGCTATAATGTCGAACGGGTCTTCAAATTCGATGAATGGCAAAATGTTGAGCCCCGTAACGTTTTTGATGGAATACTTGTGCTTGATAAGTTCGTAGAGAGGACGGTTGTCAATAATCTCTCTCCGAAGCTTCGAGATTTCTTCTACAATTTCGGGGTGAGACACTGCAAATCGTGTGCGCGAGTCTTCGTCGGCGGTGTCGAGCACGGTGCCGTCGTACAGCACAATTCGCACCGAGCTTAGGACTCGCTCGCTGTTTGCATGCACACCGCACTTCATTCCCGAGGCGTTGTTGGCCACAATGCCGCCAATCATGGCAGCTTTCTTCGATGCCGGGTCGGTGGTAAGGTAACGGCCATAGGGCTTGAGAATTTCGTCTACTTGCGCCCCCGTGATGCCGGGTTGCAGAGCTATGGCATGTGCATGTTCGTCGACAATTCGGTACCCTTCCCACGCTTTGTTAGCCACCAGCAGAATTGAATCGGACACAGATTGTCCCGACAGGCTTGTGCCGGCAGCGCGGAAGGTAACAGGCAAGCCCATGGCAGCAGCTGTTGAGATAACAGCTGCTGCCTCGGCTTCGTTGACGGTATACACCACCACCGAGGGCACAAGATGATAGAAACTTGCATCCGTTCCCCATGCGTGTCGGCGCAAGCGGTCGGTGAAGATGCGTTCCGGGTCGACGTGAAGACTTATTTCTTTAACAAAGTCTTTATATCTGGAATTGACTTGTTGCATCTTTTACTTGTAGAGATAATATTTGCCCGAAGCGGCGCGGAAAGGTTCTACGTCTTTGTTCCAGTATGGAATCATGTCGGCAACTTTGTAGTTTTTTGTGAAAAGCGGACGAATGTTTTTGCTGCCTACCACTTTGTCGAACATGTTGAACCGTTTGCTGTCGGCAATGTCAAAGATTTTGTGGTCGGGATACATCCGGGCCAGCTCCTGCATTACATAGAACTGGATTAGTGTCAGCGGAGCCCTGTCGACATCTGTCACATAGGCTTCTATGCCCTGCAGGTTCTCGCCTTTGCCTGTGCTGTAGAAGGGTTTTATGTAGATTGGGCGGAACATCATGCCGGGAATGTTGAGCTCGTTCATGGCTTTGGCAAGAGCTTGTGCATCAATCCATTCGGCGCAGAACAGTTTGAACGGCTCAGTATATCCCACCCCAATCGATATGCAGTAGAGTTCGCCGAGAATGCCGCTCATGGGGTAGTAGAGCGATGATTCCGGAGTGGGGATGTGCGGCGAAGGCAAAACCCATGGCATGCCCGTGTCGCGGAACGACATGTCGCGGCGGTAACCTTCCATTGGCACCACGGTGAGGTCAACCTTTTTGCCAAGTATTCCTTCATCGTTGAGATAACGGGCGAGTTCTCCGGGTGTGAGGCCGTAGAGATATGGAATTGGGAACTGGCTTACAAAGGAGTAACAGCCATCTTCCACCAGATTGCCTTCGATTTTGTTTGCCCCCACCGGGTTGGGACGGTCGAGAACCATGAATTGCTTGCCTTGTTCGGCACAAGCCTGCATGGCCAGTCCCATTGTGGAGATGAAAGTGAACGAACGGCAGCCGTTGTCCTGTATGTCGTAGACCATGACATCAATGTCGTTGAGCATGTCGGGTGTCGGTTTGCGCGTTTTTCCGTAGATGGAGTAGACAGGAACTCCCGTTGCTTCGTCGACGGAGTTACCCACAAGGTCGCCTGCATGGATGTTGCCGCGAACGCCGTGTTCGGGACCATAGAGGGCAGTGAGCTTCACTCCCGGAGCGTTTGCAAGTATATCGACGGTGGACTGCAGCTTATTGTCGACCCCCGAGGGGTTTGTAATAAGACCGACACGTTTGCCCTGAAGACCTTCGAAATTGTTGTCTCGCAGCACTTCGATACCCGGCTTTACCTGTGCGCCGGCTGCAAAAACTGCAAAGACTGCAAAAGCGAGGAGATTGATTGTTGATATATGTCGCATATTATTTATCAATAGTTCGTTAAAAAAATATTCATAGGCTAAGCGGCATCAGTCGCCAAGC